>DDYO01000286.1 GCA_002348045.1 Anaerolineales bacterium UBA2232 | reverse complement strand
TTGGCCAGAGGGCCGAGGATGTTGAAAACCGTACGAACTCCCAGTTCATGCCTCACCGCCGCCACATTCTTCATGGCGGGGTGCAACCGAGGAGCGAAGAGAAATCCAATTCCAACCTCATCAATACACCGCGCCGTCTGGGTCGGAGTGAGGTCCAGGTTAACCCCCAATTGCTCCAGCACGTCGGCGCTGCCGCATTGGCCTGACACCGCTCTATTGCCATGCTTGGCCACAGCCAAGCCAGCACCCGCCACAACGAATGCTGCCGTGGTGCTGATGTTGAACGTTCCGGCACCGTCGCCGCCAGTACCTGCAGTATCTACCAGGTCCTGCCGAAGCGGCTCCACCCTAATCACCCTCTGCCTCATCGCCGCGGTACAACCGGCGACCTCGTCAGCACACTCGCCCTTGAGACGCAAAGCCGTCAGGAAACCTGCCATCTGTGCCGACGTTGCCTCACCATCCATGATCTCGGCCATCACTCCTTCGGCCTCGTTGCGAGTCAGATCACATCCCGCCATTAGTTTTGCCAGACAAGCCTTGATCATGCTAGCCTCCCCAACCTGTGCAAGCTGCGTGGGGATGAGGTGCGACATCAAAAAAGCGCCCACTCATCCCCGAACCTGTAGGGACGAGAGGAGCGCTCCCGCGGTGCCACCCATGTTAGGCATCACTCACTGCCACAAAAAAACCGCCTATGATGGCGGATCGGACAGGGCCAGCCTCACTCATTGCAGGTACAGGAACGCCGATGGGTCATCCTCTGACCCACAGGAGCCTAGACCTTCAGCCCAGATAACGGTGGCGTCTCCGGCGCGGGCTACTCGTTGCCTTTCGCCCTGCAGCTCCCAAGCCCATTCAGCATCCCCTCGGGTACCGGGCTCTCACCTAACCCCGGCTCTCTGAACCATCGGACGGATACCTACTAGTCTTGTTCATTGCCGTTCAATATCGCCACAACTCTATCACAGATGCCGCAGTTTGTCAAATCGGCTTAGTGGCCTAACCACGAACAGTGACTGCTACACGTCAGCCTTGCCCAGTACCCCGCCCTCGGCTGTTCACCAGAGCCGCCGTCGGCCCGTGCCCACGCACCAAGAGCACAGGCAGCACCGCGGCCTTTGCCGGTTGCACCACGCGGAGACCAGAAATGTGGCCCACTGCGCGCTTTTGACAAATGCGAGAATATCGGGTATATAAGAAGCGTACGCTGGGGGAGCTGAGGATGGCTATTGTGTGCGCCTCAATGAGAATCCCCTCAATGTTGAGTCTCGGACGTGATCGTCGGCGCGAACCCGCGCCGTGTTCCCTCTGCAGCGCAAGTGCACCTGCCGACCACTCCTCGTTTGCCTACTACTACTTTGCCTACGATTACCGCCGGTCGGCGGCAGGCTGCTTCATGCGCGGCGAGGGCTAGGGTGTAACTGCACCAAGCACATCTCAATCGACAAAGCGTGAGGCATGCCCCCTCACGCTTTTTTCATTATCCATCTTCTGGAGGTGCACATGACGATGTGTTGCCGGGGAGTCCGGGGAGCAACGACCGTGGAAAAGAACGACGCCAAGTCCATTCTGGCCGGCACCCGCGAATTGCTGCAAGAGATCATCGGCCAGAATAGCCTCCGCCAAGAAGACGTGGCCAGCATCCTCTTCAGTGCGACGCCTGACCTGACGGCCGCCTTCCCAGCCCGGGCCGCCCGCGAGTTGGGATGGACCCACACTCCACTCTTCGACTGCCAGGAAATCGCCGTTCCCGGAGCCCTCCCCCTTTGCATCCGCGTACTGATGCACTGGAACACCGCACAGCCCCAAGCAGCTATCAAACACGTGTACCTTGGAAAGGCTCAGGCGTTGCGCCCCGATTGGACGCCCGAGAGTGTTACAAAGGAAGAGCCTGGCCGTGTTACGTGAGATCGTGTTGTCCAGCAGTACACAGAACGTTGTCAGCAAAGCCGGTAGGAGCGCTCCCATGGTGCGTGTGACAACAGCATGTGGCCGGCCTAAGCTGTTTCTCCAAAAGGCAAATTCACCGGAGGTTCGGCAATGATCATCATTATGAAGCCAACGGCCACAAAAGAAGAGCTCGACGGTGTCGTCTCGCGCATTCATACTGAAGGGTACGGAACCCACCTGTCCACCGGCGAAGAACGTACCATCATTGGGGTGATCGGCAACGACCGCCGATTGCCTCCCCAGGTTTTCGAACTATTGGCCGGGGTCGAGCGCGTGGTCCCTGTGCTCAAGCCATTCAAACTGGCCAGTCGCGATTTCCAGCCGTCGGACACGATCATTCCCATCAACGGTGTCTCCATCGGCAGCAAGACCGTTGTTGTCATCGCCGGCCCGTGTTCGGTGGAAAGCCGGGAACAGCTTCTAGAGACCGCCTGGGCCGTCAAGGAGTCCGGCGTCCATATCTTGCGCGGTGGAGCGTACAAACCGCGGAGCTCGCCGTATTCGTTTCAGGGCCTTGGCCGCGAGGGGTTGGAGCTGCTGGCCGAAACCCGGGAAGCGACCGGCCTGGCGGTGGTTACAGAAGTCATGGCTCCGGAAGATGTGCCTGTAGTTGCCCAGTATGCTGACATACTGCAAGTCGGCGCCCGCAACATGCAGAACTTTGCGTTGTTGCACGCGGCTGGAGCATCCGGCAAACCAGTCCTCCTGAAGCGGAGCATGATGGCAACGCTGGAGGAGCTGCTGTTGTCAGCCGAGTACATCCTAACCCATGACAACTATCGCGTGATCCTGTGCGAACGAGGCATCCGTACCTTTGAGACCTATACCCGCAACACCCTGGACATCAACGGCGCGGTCGCCCTGAAGCAGCTCTCGCATCTTCCAGTGATCGTCGATCCCAGCCACGGTACTGGCCGGTGGGAGATGGTCGGCCCTGTAGCTCGCGCCGCCATCGCTGCCGGCGTCGATGGGCTGATCATCGAGGTGCATCCGCACCCTGAGGCGGCACTCTCCGACGGCGCCCAGTCTCTGAAGCCAGAACGCTTTGCAGCGCTCATGGCAGAGCTGCGTGCGGTGGCCCACGCCGTGGGTCGCGACCTGTGATCCGCAAGGGATCCGACATTTCATCGACGCGGAGGCTGGACCAATGATCGTGGTCATGAAGCCGCATTCCAGCAAAGAGGAGATCGGCGCAGTCGTCTGCCGGGTAGAGGAGCAAGGATTTCGCACCCATATCGTCGAGGGGGAAGAGCGCACCATCATAGGTGTGATTGGCAACGACCGCAGCCTGGCTGCGCAACCTTTTCAGCTCCTGTCAGGCGTGGACCGCGTGGTACCGGTTCTTAAGCCGTTCAAGCTGGCTAGCCGTGACTTTAGCCCCCAGGACACGGCTTTCCCCATCAACGGCGTCAGTATTGGCGGAAACGGTATTGTCGTCATGGCCGGTCCCTGCTCCGTGGAGAATCGCACCCAGGTCCTGGAAACGGCCTGGGCGGTCAAAGAAGCCGGTGCCCGGGTTCTCCGCGGCGGCGCCTTCAAGCCCCGCAGCTCGCCATACAGCTTTCAAGGGCTGGGCGAGGCTGGTCTCGAGCTGTTGGCTGAGGCGCGCCGCGAAACGGGACTGGCTATCGTGACCGAGGTGATGACGCCTGAGGATCTGCCTGTCGTCGCTCGGTATGCAGACATCCTCCAGGTCGGCGCCAGGAACATGCAGAACTTTGGCCTGTTGCACGCAGCTGGCGCTTCAGGCAAGCCCGTGCTTCTGAAACGAGGCCTGGCATCCACCCTGGAAGAGTTGCTCCTTTCGGCCGAGTACATCCTCAGTCACGACAACTACCGGGTCATCCTGTGCGAAAGAGGCATCCGCACCTTTGAGTCAGCCTATACGCGCAACACCCTGGACATCGCCAGTGTCCCGGTGCTGAAGCAACTATCACACCTTCCAGTCGTGGTCGACCCAAGCCATAGCACTGGCCATTGGGAGTACGTCTCCGCCGTCTCACGGGCTGCTGTCGCCGCCGGCGCCGATGGGTTGATCATCGAGGTACATCCGCACCCTGAAGCTGCCCTCTCCGACGGAGCCCAATCGCTCAAGCCGGAGCGTTTCGCCAACCTTATGTCGGAGCTGCGTGTCGTTGCCCAGGCCGTCGGCCGGAGTATCTGAGGTGAGCCATGCCGCTATGTGAACAATCCGTTGCCATCGTCGGCCTGGGTCTGATGGGAGCCTCTCTGGCAGGAGCATTGCGTGGCAAGTGCAAGCAGGTCATCGGCGTTGCCCGTCGTTCGGAAACCATCCGGCGTGCGCGGCAACTGGGCCTCATCGACCTTGGCACCGACTCACCAAGAGACAGCCTTGGCCAAGCCGACATCGTGGTGATGGCGACTCCTGTCCGCGCCATCCTTGCAGGCCTGCCCGAAGTGGGACGCTGGGCGAAGCCTGGAACCATCGTCATGGATCTGGGCAGCACAAAACACGAGGTGATGCAGGCCATGCAAGGGCTTCCTGATCACCTCCAGCCAATAGGCGGCCACCCTATGTGTGGGAGGGAAAAGTCCGGCATCGAGGCGGCCGACCCCTCCCTGTACCTTGACCGGGTGTTTGTCCTGACACCTACTGAACGGACTTCTCCGGGTACCTTGGAGACGGCACAAACTCTGGTACGCGCCGCAGGCGCGCGACCGCTCGTCCTCGATGCTGAACGGCACGACCGGCTGGTGGCCACCATAAGCCACCTGCCATACCTGCTGTCAGTAGCCCTCGTTCGCACTGCCGAGCAGACCGCTCCGGAGGATTCGGCCGTCTGGTCTTTAGCTGCCAGCGGCTTTCGCGATACCAGCCGGCTGGCTGCCAGCGAGGTGGAGATGATGGTTGACATCCTGCTCACGAACCGCAAGCCCATTCTCGATCGGCTACAGCTGTTCCTCGAACAGGCCTCACTGCTCGAGATTGCCCTTCGCGACGATGACATAGCGGGGTTGCGTGCAATGCTCGCGGCAGCCCGCCAGCGGCGGGAAGGGATGTACCAATGAAACTGCGTGTCCGGCCCGGCAGGCCTCTACTCGGTACCCTGCACATCCCGGGGGACAAGTCCATCGCCCACCGTGCCTTGCTGCTGGGTTGCATCGCCGAGGGCGTCACCAGAATACGCCGCTTCTTGGCTGCTGATGTCTGTCTCACGACCCTCAGGCTCATGCGAGCCCTGGGTGTAGAGGTTGACGAGCCCGCTCGCGATGAGCTTTACGTACACGGCGTCGGCCTCCACGGCCTGCAGGAACCCGAGAACGTTCTGGACTGCGGCGGCTCCGGGACGACCTTGCGCCTGCTGTGTGGGATTCTGGCTGGTCAGTCGTTTGCGACGTTCGTCACCGGCAGCCCGCGGCTGCGCAGCCGGCCGATGGCGCGCATCGTCGAGCCCCTGCGTAAGATGGGCGCTACCGTGTTGGGAAGGAACAACGGAGCATTCGCCCCGCTGGCGATTCAGGGGGGCTCGCTCACAGGTAGCCACCACGATTTGGCGGTAGCGAGCGCGCAAGTCAAGAGCTGCATCCTACTGGCCGGGTTGTATTGCTTCGGCAGCACCAGCCTTCGGGAGCCTGCGCCTTCCAGGGACCATACCGAGCGGATGCTGACGGCCATGGGCTGCGCCGTTGAAAGCTTCGACGGTGGCGTGCGCCTGGAGGGCAGGCCACTGCGGCCTCTGGACATCGTCATTCCCGGTGACCTCTCGTCTGCTGCCTTTGCAATTGTCGCAGCTACGCTGGTGCCCGGCTCATCTGTCCAGATGCCAGACGTTGGCGTGAATCCTGGTCGCGTGGGCATCGTGGAGGTGCTGCAGGCAGCGGGCGCGAGCATCAAGCTGACCAACGTTGAAGACTGGAACCTGGAGCCAGTTGCTCGCCTGTCAGTCGAGTCCGCCCGCCTCTCGGCGATGCAGATTGGTGGATCCCTGGTCCCGCGCATGATTGACGAGTTCCCGATCTTGGCAGTGGCCGCCACCCAGGCCCAGGGCCGCACTATCATTGCCGACGCCGCCGAGCTCCGCGTCAAGGAATCTGACCGTGTGGCGACCACCGCGGGGGAGCTCCGCAAGCTGGGAGCTCGTATTGAAGAACGCGCTGACGGTTTTGTCGTCATAGGCCCGACCCCCCTGTACGGCACTACTGTGCACAGCCACCAGGACCATCGCCTCGCCATGGCGCTGGCGGTCGCAGGACTGGTCGCCGATGGTGAAACCATCGTGGAGGCGGCCGACTGCATCGCTGATTCGTACCCTGACTTTGTCCAAGCGCTAAGGACAATTGGAGCCGACTGTGAAATGCTCTAGCCCCGTCCGTCTGGGCATCGTCGGCTGGCCCGTCGCTCACAGCCTCTCGCCAGCGATGCACAACGCTGCCTTCAAATCCGTCGGATTGCAGTGGCACTATGAACTCTGGCCCACCCCTCCCGCCGAGTTGTCACGACGCATGGGCGATCTCCGCTCAAGTAACATCGCTGGAGCCAACGTCACCGTACCCCACAAGCAGTCGGTCATTCCCTACCTTGACCAGCTAACGCCAGCCGCAGCCGCAATCGGAGCCGTGAACACCATCGTGGCGAAGGACAGCCGTCTGAGTGGCCACAACACCGACGCCGAAGGCTTCCTGGCTGCCTTGCGCGAGGCAGGCGTTGAACCCGTTGGTCGCCGTGTCCTGCTATTGGGAGCCGGAGGTGCAGCCCGGGCCGTCGCCTTCGCGCTACTGACTGCGCGAGTGTCCCGCCTCGTCATCGCCAACCGCAGTATGGCACGGGCACGGTCCTTGGTACAGGACACATCGGCATGGCAGCACGAGAGCGCTGCACATGCCGTCGAACTCAGCCGAGAGTCCCTTCAGAAGTGCGTTGTACACGCCGACCTAGTCATCAACGCCACGACCCTCGGCATGGCTCCCGATGCCAGCGGCTGCCCCTGGCCCCTTGATTTGCCCATGCCAGCCAGGCTTGTGGTCTGTGACCTTGTCTACAGTCCCAGAACAACACGACTGCTGGAGCTGGCTCGGGCAGCTGGATGCAAGACGATTGACGGGTTGGGAATGCTGGTTCATCAGGGAGCGCAGGCCTTTCAGCTGTGGACCGGCTTGCCCGCGCCGGTGGCCTTGATGCGCCAAGTCTGCCTGGCCGCAGTCTCCAAAGCAGCGGCACCCGTTCCTGCTGCAAGTGAACCGCCACCCGGGCCTCAAGGAGGTTGACATGCTACGGTTTCTGACTGCCGGCGAATCTCACGGGCCATGCCTAACCGCCATTGTCGACGGCTTGCCGGCCGGCCTTCCCTTGGACTTGACTGCCATCAACAAAGACCTTCAGCGCCGCCAGGCTGGCTACGGCCGCGGTGCCCGCATGAGCATCGAGCGTGACACCGTCCAGGCCGAGGGTGGACTCGCCTGCGGCAAGACAACCGGAGGCCCCCTTGCCTTGCGTATTGAGAACCTTGACTGGCCCAACTGGGAGAACAAGCCCTTGCCCACCCTCTCGGTGCCCCGCCCCGGACATGCTGACCTGGCCGGCGAGCTCAAGTACCATTTGGGAAACCTTCAGTTGGTCCTGGAGCGCTCAAGCGCCAGGGAGACCGCTGCCCGCGTCGCTGTAGGCAGCGTGGCCAAATCTCTTCTGATGCATTTCGGCACTTGCGTGGGCAGCCACGTGACGGAGATTGGCGGGGTGTCGGCCTCGGTGGCCCCTGAATCGGTACCGGAGATGTGGACGTTAGCGGAACAGTCGCCCGTTCGCTGTCCCGACCGTGCTGCCTCGATCCAGATGTGCCAGCGCATCGACCAGGCTCGACTAGAGGGCGACTCATTGGGCGGGGCTTTTATCGTTACCGCGCTGGGTGTGCCGCCTGGCCTGGGCAGTTATGTCCAGTGGGATCGNNATTGGGCCGGCCTTCCAGAACGCTCGCCTTCCCGGCTCCCAGGTGCACGATGCCATTGTCCCCGGGAACCCTTTGCCAGCGCGCACGTCGAACCGGGCTGGCGGCACCGAAGGAGGCGTGACCAACGGCCAGCCTCTGGTGGTACGCGCTGCAATGAAACCCATTCCCACCCTGCTCAAGGGCCTTCCTTCGGTTGACCTCGCTACGGGCAAGGCATCACCCGCAGTCTATCAGCGTTCCGACGTCTGCGCAGTACCTGCCGCTGCGGTCGTCGGCGAGGCTATGGTCGCCTGGATCCTTGCGGGTGCTCTGATCGAGAAACTGGGTGGCGATTCACTGGATGAGATGCAATCCCGTTGGCAGCAATGGATGTCCACCCTTATCCTGCCGTGGCCATCGCAGGGCGACTGACGCCCGGGATGCTTAAGGCACCGAAGATACAGTCAGGAGGATGACGCATGAACAGGGCTCGCGGCGCCGGAATCCCCAACATAATCTTGACCGGCTTCATGGGTACGGGCAAGACCTCGGTAGGCCGCAAGGTGGCGGAGCGACTCGGTCGCCCATTCGTGGACATGGACTCCGTCATCGAGAGCAGACAGGGCGTGACTATCTCCGAGTTGTTTGCCTCTCAGGGTGAGCCTCACTTTCGCCGCATCGAGTCGGAGCTGTGCCGCGACCTGGCCTCCCGTGGCAGTCAAGTTGTCGCCACGGGCGGAGGTGCTCTGGTTTCCGAGGACAACCTGCGCATCATGTCCCAATCCGGCATCGTCATCTGCCTGACCGGAAGACCTGATGAACTACGCCGGCGGCTGGCGGGATCAGCCAATCGACCGATGCTAGACGGTCCCAACGGCGCGCAGCGCCTGGAGGAGCTCATGGAATCCCGGGCCAGCGCTTATGCCCGTATCCCGCACCAGGTCGATACCTCTGGCCTCTCGCCAGACCAGGTTGCCGATCGGGTCGTGCATGTCTGGGATCAGCAGCGGACCACGCTGAACATCCGGGGAGCCCAAGGCGAATACCAGGTCGTCGTCGGCCGCGGGCTGCTTGCCACCACGGGCCAGGCGTTGCGCGCTCTGGGCTTTTCTCGGCAATCGGCCCTCATCACCGACTCCAATGTGGCGCCCCTGCATGCCATGCCGCTGGTGCGCAGCCTGGTGGCAGCCGAGCTCAGCCACGCCATCTGTCTCATGCCGGCCGGTGAAGAGCACAAGGTGCTGGCCACGGTGTCCGACCTGTACGACCGACTGATTGCCGCCCGACTGGAGCGGCGCGACCCGGTCCTGGCCCTCGGCGGAGGGGTTGTCGGCGATGTCGCCGGGTTTTGTGCTGCAACCTACCTTCGGGGAGTACCACTGGTCCAGTTGCCGACTACACTGCTGGCCATGATAGACTCCAGCGTGGGAGGCAAGGCCGCAGTGGACCATCCCAGTGGCAAGAACCTGATCGGCTGTTTCAAAGACCCTCATCTGGTCATGGCTGACCTCGATACCCTTGCCACATTGCCGCAGCGTCAGATCAGCAATGGCATGGCCGAGATCATCAAGCACGGGATCATCGCCGACCCGCCGCTGTTCGAGGCTCTCGGGCTGGGCATCGTTCCCTGGCATGAGCTGGTGGTGCGGGCAATCGTGGTCAAGAAGGATGTGGTGGAAACCGATCCTTACGAACAGGGGGTGCGGGCCTGGCTCAACATGGGTCACACGTTCGGACACGCGCTGGAGGCCTGTACCAGCTATGCCATGCAACACGGTGAGGCCGTGAGCATTGGACTCGCAGCAGCTGCGCACCTGTCGGAACGGCTCGGGATTGCCGAGCAGGGCCTGGCCGACCGCATCGAAGTGGTCCTGCAGCGGCAGGGCCTGCCCATTCGACATCATGGCCTCATGGCCCAAGACCTGGTCTGCGCCATGGGTTCCGACAAGAAGCGCCGGGACGGAAAGCTGAACTTTGTGCTGCCCACAAGCATCGGCCAGGTCGTGACCACCGACACCGTGCCTGCCTCGGAGGTGCTGGCGGCCTGGGAGCACGTGCTCTCATAGGTCGGCCGGCGGTCTAATTCCTAGCCTGGAGTTGGCGGCAGCGCTCAGCGATGAGGTCAATCAAACCCTCCTCGTCATCGCCAAGACCGCAGATGTCCCGGACCGCGCCATCAATGCCCAGGCTGGCAAACGCTTGCTCGATACGGACCGTCCCTGGGT
>DDYO01000018.1 GCA_002348045.1 Anaerolineales bacterium UBA2232 | reverse complement strand
GGTGGCTTGGACTGGATGCCGAAGAGCGAGTCGTGGCGCTCCTGGACATCCCGGACTTTGGCGCCGAGCACTTCCTCACCCTGTGCACACAGCACGGTCAGATCAAGCGCACGTCAATCAAAGAGTTCTCGGCCATCCGCGGTGGTGGATTGATCGCCATGAGCCTGGACAACTCTGATGAGGTCTGCGGCGCCCTGGTGACATCCGGCGACCAAGAGCTGCTGATCGTCACCTCGGATGGGCAGGCCCTTCGGTTCCGCGAAGATGCGATTCGGGCGATGGGCCGCAGCGCCGCCGGCGTGCGCGCCATCAAACTGAACGCCGGTCAACGTGTGATAAGCCTGTGCGCTGTCGAGCCGCAAGCCAGCTTGCTGGTGATCACGCAGAAAGGCTACGGCAAACGCACGAGTTTAGCCGATTATCCAGCCCAGGGTCGAGCTACCAAGGGAGTCGGAACGTTCTCTCCCAATCTGGGCACAACCGGAAGCCTCGTGGGGGCCTGTGTCGTCCATCCCGGCGATGAAATTGGACTGATCAGCGTAAGCGGAGCCTGTGTGCGACAGAAGGCCGACCTCATACCCATACGCGGACGCACGACTCGAGGGACTGCGGTCATCGCCTTGCGAAGCAGCGACAGCCTGGAGACCCTCGCCAGGCTTCCTGCCAGCCGAGAAGAGCAGAGGTCCTCGCCCGGTTCGTCTGAGGCCAAGACATCTGGCTCATCAACGCGAGCAGTGGGAGGTTCGCGAGGGCGAAAGACAGGGCCAAAGCCAAGCGTGAAGCCGGCGAAAACAACCGCAACGCGATCCGATGGCAAGTCGCGCCCCCAAGCCTCTGCCCCGCTACCCCGCAAGAAGAGAGGAGAGGCAACTGACGCGGAGGGCACCGCCCTGAACCCACCAAGCCAGACGCGCCGCAAGACAGGGCGATAGCGGCTACCGCTGTCCGCAAAGAGTATCGTTGGCCCACGAAAGCGGGCCAGGAGCAGCATGGACGTGAGAGAGATGCTAAAGAAGGGAAGAGGGCAACTGCTCGAGTTCATGCCGCGGCCTGAGCCCATGGGACTGGCCGAGACTATCGCCGCCTTTGCCAATGCCGACGGAGGCACTGTGCTGTTGGGCATGGGTAGCAGCGGCGCGGTCCTCGTGGAAGTGATCCCCGAGCATGTGGAAGGAATCCTCCTGCGCGCCGAGACGTTGATCGCCCCACCGGTTCCCATTGAATGGCAGACTCTGGACACAGCGGGAGGCACCGCCATTGCCATTGCTGTACCGCGAAGCCCTAGACTCCACAGCCTGACCGACGGGCGCGTGCTCCTGCGCTCAGGTCCCCGCAATCGCCCTCTCACCGGCGAGGAAGTGCGCCACTTGGCGACGTCCAAAGGTGCCGGCGACTGGGAACAGGAAACGGTTGCGGGTGCATCTCCAGCCGACCTGGACGCCAAGATCATCAGCGAGTACGCTGCCAAAAGGCAATTGCGCAGCCCTCGCGGCGAAAGACTGGAAGGCCTCGAACTACTACGCGATGCTGGTGCCGTTGACCAGAATGAAAGCCCTACCGTCGCCGGAATCCTCCTCTTTGCACGCAACCCTCAGCGGCTCTTGGTCCAGAGTGGCGCTGTCTTTGTACGATTTGGTGGCAGTGAACCGGGTGGTCGCACCGACCGGCCTGGCTACATGCGGCGGGAAGAGATCACGGGGCCGTTAAGTCAGGTCATTGAGCGGCTGTGGAGCCTCATCCTGGAAGAAATGCGCCGCGAGTCCCTCATCGTTGGGCTCGAACGCCAAGAGGTCTTTGAATATCCTCCGGCGGCTGTGCGAGAGGCCATCGTGAACGCCGTTGCTCACCGGGACTATCGGCGGACGGGAAGCCGCATCGAGGTTAGAATGTATGACGACCGGCTGGAGATCATCAGCCCGGGAGGTCTGCCGGGACACATCACAGTTGACAACATCGTGGACGAGCATTTCTCTCGAAACCCAAGGCTGGTCCGGGGGTTATTCTACTGGGGCTTTATTGAGGAGCTGGGCTTGGGCATCGACCGCATGATCGACGAAATGACCAGAGCCGGGCATCCCAGGCCCACCTTTGACGCCCAACCCCACTCTTTCCGCGTGGTCCTTCGCAATGCCCGCGCCCGCAGGCCGGCCCACTGGCTGCCCGACCTTAACGAACGCCAGGTGAAGGCCCTCACACTCCTGGAGGAACGTGGTCGCATCACCAACCGCGACTACCAAGGACTCTGCCCCGACGTTACGCCAGAGACCCTGCGCCTAGACTTGGTTGATCTGGTCAGCCGCGATATCCTCTTGCGCATTGGGGACAAAAAGGGTACCTACTATATTCTAAAGTAGGTACCGACGCCATTTCCCAAATATATCCCAATTATCCCAACTCGCCTGGCCCGTCAGTCGCAGTAGACGAACAACACATCCCAAATCGGCCCATCGCTCACCCTCATGACGTCTCGCCTCTGGATGCGCCAACCAGAGATGCAAACAGATGCGCCATCCGCGGATCATCATCCACCAGCTCCTCGGGGTGCCACTGGACGCCCAGAACAAACCGTCGGTCGGACATCTCAACCGCTTCGATGATGCCATCCTCGCTGATAGCGCTGACCATCAGTCCATCGCCTAACACGCGGATCGCCTGATGATGAAAACTATTCACTGGCACCATGCCGCTACCCAAAATCCGCGCCAGCTTTGACTCCGGGCGTACATCAACGCAGTGCCCAAGATGGTTTCGGGGATTGTCGGGGGCGTAGCTGTGACGAAGGGCTCCCTCCACTTGAGCAGGAACATCCTGATACAGAGTCCCTCCGCAAGCCACGTTCAGGACCTGGATCCCTCGGCAGATGGCCAGTATGGGGATGTCATGGGCCAGCGCAAGGCGCACTAGCCGCAATTCCACCCAATCGCGCGCGAGATCGACTCCCGTGGAGGCAGTAAGGCGCNNCTTCACCGCCGCCAGCCAGTAGCAGCCCATCCAGAGAATCGATGCCGTGGGCCAGGAATCGTTCGTTCTCCAAGAGCGGAATGAGGACAGGCGTTCCGTCAGCCTGACCCAAAGCTCGGCAGTAGCTCTGTCCCATCCAGAACCGCACGGCGCCGGTCGTGCTGGGTTTGTCGCTGTAGCACGGGATACCGATCAGTGCACTCATCCCGACTCCTACCGGATGAAACGGAGAAACAATGGCACGAACGCCAGCGAAACGGCTGCGACCAGCTCGACCAGGATATTGAGCGTCGGGCCTGCCGTGTCTTTCAATGGATCTCCAACGGTATCCCCGATCACGCTGGCCTGGTGGGCCCGTGAACCTTTGCCGCCATGCGCGCCGGATTCGATCAACTTCTTGGCGTTGTCCCATGCTCCACCGGCATTGGCCATGAAAATGGCCAGAAAAATGCCGCTTACGATGTTCCCGGCTATGAACCCAGCCAAAGCCTCCCGACCCAGTGTGAACGCGACCACAAACGGAGCGGCCAGCGCTGTCACACATGGCAAGACCAATTGCGCCAGGGCACCCGCCGCAGCGATGTCGATGCACCTCTGATAATCTGGCTCGACGCGGCCCTCTCGCAGTCCAGCGATCTCGCTGAACTGCCGTCGTACCTCGGCTACGATCTCTCCAGCGGTACGACCCACTGCCTTGAGCGACATGGAAGATACCAAGGCGGGAAGAGAGCCACCAATGATCAGGCCAGCCATCACCCGAGCGTCCCGTATGTCCAAACGGTCAACGGCCGCAGCCTGAGCGTACGCGGTGAGCAATGACAGAGCCGCCGCCGCCGTCGCGCTCACGGCAAAGGCCTTGGCAATGGCCGCCGTCGTGTTACCCGCTGCGTCCAACCGGTCGGTGATGCGGCGAATCCGCGGGTCTTGGTGTGTCATCTCGGCGATGCCGCCCGCGTTATCCGCAATGGGGCCATAGCCATCCATGGCCAGCGTGATGCCTAGTATTGACAAAAGCCCAACTCCAGAGAGCGAGATGCCATAGACGCCCATGGCACCAAAAGACACCACCATGGAGACTCCCAAGATGATCATTGGCAACACCGTGCTTTGCATTCCAACACCCAAACCCGTGATGATGGTCGTCGCTGCCCCTGACTCGGACGATGCAGCGATTAGCGCAACGGGACGGCCCGAGGTGTAGTGCTCGGTAATCAATCCGATGACCACGCCGGAGGCTAGGCCCGTTGCCGTGGCGACGAAAGCACGTATGTCACCCAAATAGACGACGGCGAGGCCCAGAATACCTATCACAGTGAATCCGCCACTGCTTACCATGCCCAGTCTCAATAGCGTTTCGGGCGGCACCTTCTCGGTGCGGGCAAGGAACTTGACCGTCACGATTCCCAGCACCGAACCCACGATCCCCGCAACCATCACGGCGAGAGGGAAGATCAGGGCTTTTTCTCCGAACCGAGCACCCACCGCAGTGGTGGCTGTCGCCCCCAGGAGAAGCGAGGCAATCGTAGTATCTACGTAGGCCTGGTAAGTGTCCGCACCCATTCCTGCGACATCACCCACATTGTCGCCTACGTTATCAGCGATGACCGCCGCGTTGCGCGGATCATCTTCTGGGATACCTACCTCCATTTTGCCTACCATATCAGCTCCGACATCGGCTGCCTTGGTGAAGATTCCTCCCCCGATGCGAGCAAATATCGCAGCGAAACTCGCTCCCAAGGAGTAGCCGGTTAGGACAGTGAGCGGATCTGGAAGCGCCCCGATACTGGCAAAAATCAAGTACACGCTGGAAATACCAAAGACGCCCAGGCTAACTGCCGCCATTCCCAGCACAGCCCCACCGGTGAAAGCAACATCCAGGGCGTGGTTGGGTCCGAGTCGCGCGGCGAAGGTCGTTCGTCCGTTCGCCTGTGTCGCGATCCGCATCCCCACGTAGCCAGCCAGGACTGACGTAACCACCCCCATGACGAAGGTCAGCATGAGGTACACATTGAGAGCGACCAGCAGAAAGCCCGCAAAAAGCATGCCTGGCACCAACATCGCGCGGTACTGCCGACGAAGAAAGGTTGCCGCACCCTTCTGTATGATGGCGGAGAACCTGACAACCTCGGGCGGACCCGGTTCGTGTCGCAGGGTCAGAACAGCAAGGTAGTACGCCAACACTGTGCCCAACACTCCAACGATGGGGAACACGAACCAGATTGGATTTAGGGTCATGGCTGTTGTCCTCTTGGTGAAAGTCTAGAAAGGGTATCTCGGACCAGGTGCAGCTCTGGCTAACCACCCCGCCGAAAGGCCGTTGCGGCAACTACGAACCAGTTTGCGACTGCTGTCAGGCATCCAGATGCCGGAGGTGTGACCGGAGGCCCGGAAGGAGTGCCCAGGTAGGCATGGTAAGCATCTCCCCGTCCTTTTCCCTGAGTGTTGGGATCAAGGCTGAGATCACAGCTTGTGGTCATCATGCGGTCCTTCACTTGTGCCGGAGTTAGGCCGGGGAAGGCCTCCAGCAGAAGGGCCGCAACACCTGCGGCATGGGGAGCAGCCATGCTCGTCCCTGAAGCTCGCGTGTACAGCGTGTCCAATGGCGCGCCCATGCTGGTGTCGGTTGCTCTACACGACACAACGTCCACTCCAGGCATGAGGATGTCCGGTTTGATGCGCCCATCGGACGTGGGGCCGCGGGCAGAGAACGACGGTACAGCATCGACAACTGATGAAGCACCGACCGTTAGGACCTTACGGGCGCATCCTGGAGGCCCTACAGAGGCAGCCTGCGGACCATAGTTGCCTGCCGCCACGCAGACCACAATTCCTCGATCGACCGCCGCATCGCAAGCCACGGAAAGGGCGTCCGAACCATCGCAGGGACCCACGCCCCCCAGGGAAAGGTTAACCACTTTCACGCCTTGTTCGACAACCCATTCAAGCCCGGCGATGACTTCACTCATGTAGCCCGAGCCGTCAGCATGCAGGACCTTGGCCACGTGCAGCGCGCAGTCGGGCGCAACGCCGCGGTAGAGGCTCCCTGCACCCCCCACGATTCCGGCAACATGGGTCCCATGCCCATGATTGTCCTTGGAGCCTTCGCCCGTCACGTCGTACATCGCCGCAATCCGACCCACAAAGTCCGGATGACCTGCATCGATGCCTGTGTCGACGATACCGACGGGTACCTGCCTACCAGAGTACCCGGCGGTCCAGACTTCTGGGGCGCGGATGTGGGGTACCGAGGCGTTCAAACAAGTGCGAACGACAAGGTCCGGCCAAATGCGTTCAACTGTGGGGTCGGCTGCCAACTGCCGCACCTGGTCCAGGTTCAGGCTCAGGGCGGTTGCCGGAATCAGGGTCAGCTGCCTCAGGGCAGCCCTGCCAACAGCAGGCCTGCTGGCCAGGGAGACGTCACGCCGATAGGCGACGATTACCCGGTGCTCAGGCGCCGCACCAGGCGCACGCATGCTCTCAAGCAGCCCATGTGCAATCTTGATATCGCCCACGGTCGCCTCCTTGCTGGGGACACCGACTCTATCATCAAAGGGACGCCGCTACAGCCGGCCCGATGCAGCATGTTGAACCGCTGGGCGGCCCAGCGACAAGTACTACTGCTACTGTGTACGCACCTTGTGGTCCTCTTCTACCGACCGCACAAAGGGCTCTTGTGCCAACGCCGAGACGTCCTTGCCTCGGCATGTCACGACAACCGCATTAATCAGCTTGAGGGTCTTGGCCGCCTTGGCTCCACGAGCGGCAAGACGCCTCGCCGCCTCCGAGAGGTCACCGTCCACTCTTACGATCAGCCGCACCGGTTCGTCGGGATGCTGCTGCACCTTCGCCCGCAGGTTACCGTCAATCTTTACCATTGCTGCCCGCCACCACCAAAGCGATCGCCAAGTCCTTCGAATGTGAGAGACTAATAGCAAACTCGGCAAGGCCGAGTGTCTCCGCTCTTTTCGCGGCCCGCCCATGCAGCACCACGAAAGGCTTTCCGAGCGCGTCAGCCAGCACTTCCATTTCCCGCCAGGAAACGCCAACAAGACCCGTGCCCAAGGCCTTGGACATGGCCTCTTTGCCCGCAAATCGGGCCGCGAGCTCGGGCACTCGACCTCTACACAGAGAACGCTCAGAGGGAGTGTACACTCGCTGCAGGAAACGCTCCTCCCATCGCCGACAGGCCCTTCCGATACGCTCTATTTCGACGATGTCCACACCAGTGCTGATCACTGAGACACTTCCTACAGGGGTTGGCCATTGGCATCGTACCCGCGCCCAATGCCTCGGTACACGAACCCAAGGGATCGCATCTTGGTCGGCTCGTAGATGTTGCGGCCATCAAGGAGAAACGGCTGCCGCATGGAACCCAGAATCCGCTGCATGTCCAACTGCTTGAACTCGTTCCATTCGGTGATCAGGACCAGAGCGTCAGCGTCCTCCGCGACGGAGTAGGGATCGTCGCAGTATTCCACATGATCCAAGATTCGTTTGGCATTGTTCATGGCCACCGGGTCATATGCTTTGATACGCGCACCCTCGTGCTGAAGCATGTGGATAATCTCGATTGATGGGGCGTCGCGCATGTCATCGGTATTGGGTTTGAAGGAGAGTCCCAGGATACCAACCGTCTTGCCGCGGAACGAAACCAGGACCTCCCGGAGCTTTTGGATAACCCGCTTCCGCTGGTCATAGTTGATTTCCATGACGGCTCGCAGCATCTGCGGATGGCAGCCATGGGTCGCCGCAATGTGGGCGAGTGCCTTGACATCTTTGGGGAAACAAGAGCCCCCCCAACCTACGCCCGCGCTCAGGAACGCATGGCCAATTCGCTTGTCAGCACCCATACCTCGGGCAACCTCGATGACGTCGGCGCCCAATGCCTCGCAGATGTTGGCCATCTCGTTGACGAACGAGATCTTGGTGGCCAGGAAGCAGTTGGACGCATATTTGATCATCTCGGCGGTGCGCAGGTCCGTAATTATCGTGGGCGCCGGCAGCGGGGTGTACAATTCGGCAACCTTCTGCGCCGCCGCCGGATTGGTGGAGCCTAAGACGATTCGGTCAGGATTCATAAAGTCGTAGACGCCTGAACCTTCCCTCAAGAACTCTGGATTGGAAACCACCGCAAACTCAGCCTGGCCGACGCGGTAAGTATTGACAACATCTGCAACCCAGTCACCGGTTCCAATAGGCACTGTGCTCTTGTTGATAATGACCACGGGATGCACCAGCCGCTTGGCGATTTCCTCTGCAGCGTCGGTAACGTGGGAGAGGTCAGCCTCACCCTCGCTTCCTGAGGGAGTGCCTACGGCAATGAAAACGAACTCCACATCCTTCAGGCCCTCATCGTATGAGGTGGTGAAATCCAGACGGCCCGCATCATAGTTGCGGCGCACGATCTCCTCAAGACCCGGCTCAAAGATGGGCAGGATGCCCTTTTTGAGATTGCTGGCCTTTTCCTCACTGCGGTTCACACACACGACTCGGTTGCCCAGGTCCGCCAGGCAGGCTCCGGTAACCAATCCCACGTATCCAACGCCGATCACGCAGATGTTCCTCATGAATCTACCATCTCCTTAGGGCGCGGGCTTCGGGGCAGTAGACGCCCGCTGATTCGAGTATAACACTTGACTACACGCCTGTCAAAGCCATTTCCTCGGCACGACGCATCAAGCCGCCTTGTTCCCCGGTTCAGGGATGGACACTCCTCATAGGTCCCGCCAGCGTCATGGCAACAACTCCACGTCGGGAGCCTCGGGCTCATCGAGCCCGATACTTCCTCGGCCTATGCCGGCGTACACGAAGCCAAGGCTGCGCATCTTGCGAGGATCGTAGATGTTGCGAGCATCCATCAGCACCGGTCTGCGCATGGATGCAGCGATCCTCTGCATGTCCAGCTGCTTGAACTCGTTCCACTCGGTAACCAGGATCAGTGCATCTGCGCCTTCGGCCACACCGTAGGGCGTATCGCAGAAGGTAACGTGCGGAAGGACTTTGCGGGCATTGGCGATGGCAACAGGATCGTATCCTCTTACCTGGGCGCCTTCGTTTCTGAGGAAATGGGCGATGTCCACCGAAGCAGCATCACGCATGTCATCCGTGTTCGGCTTGAAGGACAGACCAAGCAAGCCGACCACCTTGCCCCGAAAGGTACCCAGTATCTCCCGTAGCCTGATGACCACCTGCTTGCGTTGGTCGTAGTTGATCTCGGTCACCGCCCTCAGGAGCTGAGGGTGACATCCATGCATGGCAGCAATGTGCGTCAGCGCCTTGACATCCTTGGGAAAGCACGACCCCCCCCAGCCCAGTCCCGCCGCCAGAAACGCAGGCCCGATGCGCTTGTCCATGCCCATTCCTCGAGCAACCTCCACTACGTCGGCGCCCACGGCCTCACAGATGTTGGCCATCTGGTTAATGAACGAGATCTTGGTGGCGAGAAAAGCGTTAGAAGCGTACTTGATCATCTCGGCGGTGCGCAGGTCGGT
>DDYO01000100.1 GCA_002348045.1 Anaerolineales bacterium UBA2232 | reverse complement strand
TCCTTGCTGGCGATGCCGTCGTTGTAGTTGGCGGCGATCACCAACGCTCCACCGCCGGTGATGGTGAGGTCGTCCTTGCTGAACAGGGTGGCGTTGGGTTCGTCCTCGTCGGGATCCTCAAAGACCCGGGTCGAGGCGTCGGAAAGATAGTTCTCGGTGCCGTCGGCCAGGATGACCACGGCTTCCTTGGCCGCCTTGATGAAGATGGGCGAAGTGGTGGCGCTGCGGATGTGGGCGCCGTTCAGCACGAGGGTTACGAGCCCCTTGGCGTCCACCAGGATCTGACCGTCGGCCAGGGAGCCCTGGATGACGTAGGTGCCCGCTGCGGTAATGGTGGCCGTGCTGCCGCTGACCGTCACACCAGCTCCCTGTGCGGTGATGGCATGACCATCAAGGGCAATGAGGGCCGAGATGGACTGCTCCCATCCCTGGGCTGTCACGTTGGCCGCCGCGGGCACCGTGGAAGGCGCACCGCTGGAGGCGGTGGTAGCTTGGGCAGTGGGCGTCGCGGCGGTTGCCACGGTGGGCGTCCGGGGTGTGGCGGTGCTGGGCGCCGCCTGGATTGTGGGTACCTGGGTCGCCGGCCTGGCGTCACACGCTGTCAGGGTCGATAGCGCGATGGCGAGTGCCAATAAGATGATGGTCGGTCTTGGGTGCATTCTGTCCTTCTTTCTCCTTGGCTAATTCCGCTTTGCTAGGGCACGTGCAGGCCGGTTCATGGGATCTGGCGTGCCAAACTGATGATCTGGATGCTGGCGCCGGTGGCGAACTCGCTGCCGGCGGCGACGACGGTGTAGGGGATGATGGGCTGGCTGCCCATTCCCAGGGCCAGGATGATGACCAGCGCCAACAGGGCGACGATGAGATGCAGGTTACGTTTTAAGCGAAGGGTCATGGAATTCTCCTTTGCTGGAGTCGAGGGCGCTGCGCCAACCCCGCCGGGTCAATGCATGGGCGGCGCCCTCGGCCCCTGTCACAGGTCCGTGTTGTTGTAGCCGGTGATCAGGGTGACCTTGTTGTTGTCGTTTAGAACCTTGATTTCATTCAGCAGGTCTTGCACTTGGCCCGGCTTTTTCAGGGCAATGCTGTAAGTCAGCTCGGTCAGCATGCCGCCGCGGACGGTGTCGGCGCTGATCAGCTCCGAGGCGCTGGTGTGTTTGAGGAACACATTGTCGAACAGGCGGTCAAAGGGCGTGCCTGCTGGTACCTGGACGCGCAGGATCTGGCTGGCGATCTCCCGGGCGAACCAGTTGAAGCGGGTCATGATGAGGATGATCAAGCTGATGACCAGCGCCGTGATGACCGCCAGCAGGTAGAACTTGGTGCCGACGGCCATGCCGGTGGCCATGGTGAAAAAGATGAAACCGACGTCCCGGGTCTCCTTGATGGCATTGCGGAAGCGGATGATGGACAGGGAGCCTACCAGGGAAAAGGCCCGGGCGATGTTGGAACCGACGACGGTCATGATAAAGGCGACGACCATGCCGTTGAGAACGAGGGTCTGGACAAAGCTCTGGGTGTAGGACGTTCCGCGGTGGGTGAGCCTATAGATCCACCCGATGAAGGCGCTGAGCACGAAACTGAGCACAAGGGTCAGGGTGACGTCGAGAACTGAGAACTCTCCGGTTAGATCCTGGAACTGCAGGCCAAACATACATTTCCTCCGATGACTTGATTTGCGGACCCGTCAGACGGCGGCGAGGTGCCAGCGGGTGGACGGCAGGTTCTGTGATAGCTCGATGCTGCGGCAGTACTTGCTGATGCGGACCATGTTCAGGTTGTGCTGGGCGACGAGCTCGGTAAGCCAGTAGGGAATGCGCTCGTTGACCTTGATCTCCATCACAACGCAGTTGGCGGGAAACAAGGGCAGGCTGGTGAGGTCAGCGTGAAGCGCGGCAGTTCCGGCCTGGAAGCACAGATCGGTGTCAAAGGTCACCCGCAGCCCGATGTCGTATTCGGTGCCCATCAGGGCCTGGCGTCTGTAGCGGACCAGGCTGCTGGGCTGCAAGTTGTACTGCCACAGAAAGGCTTGAATTTCGTCGATCACCGGCTGGTCCTGGGGTGCGTGGTCGTCCGGCACCTCCCGCTGATTGCAGAGCTGGAGGGCCGCCCGGTAAGGAAGCACCACGCGCCGCTTTTGGGTGACCCGGTCTATCCGCTGTTTGATCTCCACAAAAACCGTGGTATCGTCCGCAAGAGGGTTAGCGGTCTCATAGTGTCGAATGCGCAGCTTGCGGCGCAGTCGCAGGCCGTCCACCTTTTCCCAGAAGCAACGATAGTCGGGGGAGTCATAGTACAGGCTGGTCAGCTGATAGCCACCCTGGGCGTCGCCGTTGTCGTCTGGCACCAGATAGGCGCGCAGGGATTGCCGGAAGCGCTCGGCTTGTTGCAGCGTGAGCACGTATTTGAGTTCAAAACGATTGAACCGCCGGATGGTGTGGCTCAGGTTGGACATGTGCCGTCCCGTTCCTTTCTCTAGGATCGTTAACCCGATGATAGCCCTGGGGGCTGTGAAGAACCCAAGAAAAGGCTGAGAGTACGCTGAGAGTTGGGTTGGAATAACCGATTTCACAGGGATTTCTCAGGGACAGGGGCTATCCTGCTAAGGAAGAATGAAGAAGGGTGAGGTACGAGCCCATGGCAACGGTACTGGTTGTAGATGACGACCCCAAGCTGCTGAAAATGCTGCAGCGGACCCTTTCCTATGAGAGCCTGACGGTGTGCGTGGCCGTCAATGGGCGGGAGGCCCTCCCGCTGGTGCGGGATCGCAAGCCTGATCTGATCATCGTGGACTGGATGATGCCTCAGATGGACGGGATGGAGCTCATCCGGCTGCTGCGGGCTGAGGATAACCGCACGCTGGTGCTGATGCTGACGGCCAAGGAC
>DDYO01000035.1:4543-4867 GCA_002348045.1 Anaerolineales bacterium UBA2232 | reverse complement strand
CTTGCCTACCCGCCGACGTCCATAGACGACGACAAAGTGCGCCCCTCGTTCTCCCAAGACCTCATCCAGCTCCCGGAATTCTCGTTGTCGATCAACAAATCGAGCCATTGGCTTCACCCCTGGCAATCTCCATTAGATAATTCTGAGAATCTAGTCATGCAGATTGTACATCCAAATGAGTTTGAGGGCAAGTCGCGCCCGCAACTGCTCACTAATCGACAGGATCAATAGCAGAAAGAGCCGGGGCGCATCCCCCGGCTCCCTGCTTTCCTGATTCCCCGCTACCGGCTATCCCGCCAACCGCGCCGTCTCCTCCTCCACAAC
>DDYO01000035.1:0-4474 GCA_002348045.1 Anaerolineales bacterium UBA2232 | reverse complement strand
CCCGATCTCCGGCATGTCCTTGCCCTAAGCCGCTTACGGCGGAGTGCGTGATGCCTCTGGAAGACCTCCGAGTTCTGGGAGAACTCGGAGGTCTGATGCTTTTGGCCGAACCGTAGGCACGGAAGTTCAGGTATTCTCAGACACAGGGTACAAAAGCTGTATTGGGCTTGTGAGCCAAACGGCGGAAGAACTCGTCTGGAGGAGGGACCAGATCCGTTTACGTTGACGTCGCGGTTGATTATTGCTCCGGCCAGGCTTGGCTTACCCGGTTCTGACAACGCCCGCAGTTCACGAGGCGCAGAGTTTTTCCTGCAACCAAAGGTTGATCAAAGTCTCTGTTGACACACCTTGCTGGCGTGCTCGACTGCGAACTTGGTGAACTAGGTCCTTCGCCACTGGACAATACACTCTGCTGGTGGACAGGTCGACCTCTACCTCGACGGATTCCATGACATCTTCGTAGTCAGCGCTGCTATGTGTGTCCCAGAAGCTCCACAGTTCCTCAACCGTATCAAAGTTTTCTGGCAGCATATCTCTTACCATGGACTCCTTATCGGACATAGCTTTTTTGCTCCTTGTCATCCATATCCCGTGCACTCAAGATCAACGCCTCATCGGTCAGCTTGTGGATAAAAAAGATGGTCAGATAGCGACCTTCCTCTGTTTGCCCCAACGCTCGATAAACATCTTCACCGCGATAGTGGCCTCTGTTCATTCGCCTGATTCTTGGGTTGCTGACAAAAACCTGCTCGACTTCTTCGGGCATCACTTGATGCTTCACCTCAAGTTTGTCAACAATCTCCTCCAGCCAAATGAAGCCTACTATCTTCATGCTTGACCATCCTTGTAGTTTCGCACTATCGTCTCGACGGTCTCAGTTTAGCACACTGTACCGTTTTGCGCAAATGAGATCAGCCGGTCTCGACATGCAGGAGCCAGGACTTGCGCCCCGGCTCCCTGAGTTCCCGGTTCCCCCGATCCCCGCTATCCCGCAAGCCGCGCGTACTCCTCCTCCACCACGCTCTCCTCCAGCTTCTTGAAGAGCGGCGCAGGCTCGCGCAGCGCCTGGCCGGACGGCAGCTCGCTTCTGGTCCAGGTGCCCACTGCCCCGCTGTGGTCGTACGTCAGCGCCAGGTGCGACCGCGTCTCTTCCTGGTACTCGACCACCTGCTGCGTGCCCAGTGCCATCTTCGCTAGAGCGGCGCCAGACCCAGGCTGATCTCGATAGCACGATCCACCTGGTGCATCGTTTGCGGGGAAAGTTGGCCCCAATACCGCCCCAACCGCCGCTTGTCAACTGTTCGGATTTGGTTCAGGAGCACAAGTGAGTTGTGGTGCAGTCCGCCTTCCGGCGCTTTGACCTCAACCTGTACGTCGTAGCGTGCCATTTCTCCAGAAGTGATCGCTGCCACGATCAACACTGGGCTGTAGAGGTTACCTATGTCGTTCTGGATGATGAGCGCAGGCCGGGCTTTGCCTTGTTCCGAACCTACCACCGGCTCCAAATTTACCGTCCAGATTTCTCCTCGTCGGAATTGTGGCAGGGTCATTCTTCTTGCTCCATCGGTTCAACGGTTTCCCGCCACACTTCCTCCTCCGCGTGACGCCACTCTTCGGCCAATGCCCGGTCACGCTCAGCGCTGGCCTGATAGCCTGCGATTAACCTCTCACGCAGGGCCGACCGTCGCTGCTCCTGGATGTAGTAGGTCACGGCTTCAGCAATGAATTTGCTGTAGCCGCGCGGCTCTGCTTCTTCACGAACTGCGTCCATGACCTCGGAAGGCAGCGTCAGCGTGATCTTCTCCTTCTGGGACATAGCACACCTCCTCTTCCGCTTCTTTTTGAACGTGCAAATTATACAGCAAATTGACTGTATTGTCAAGCAGAGAGAAATTACAGTCCCAAAAGCAAAGCCGGGGTACATGCCCCGGCTCCCGCAGCGCCTGCCCCGGTGGCAGTTCACTCAATCTGCCAGGATGCCCCCCAGCTTGCTGAGGGGAGGAATGGCCAGCGGGGGTTTGGGGGCGGCAGCCCCCAATGTGAACCTTCCCGCTGACAATGCCCCGCAGCTTGCTGCGGGGTGGTTTACTTTTCCACTCCCAATGGGACAGGTGCGTACTCGTTGGCTGATGCACAGGCCCAACGGCACACTTGCTGGTCAAAGGCCAGCATGTCGTATCGGCGATCCGCGTGCTGCCCATGCAACTCCTGAACGGACTGTCCTTCTTCCTCACGATACTACTGCTGACCCTCGGCTTCTACCTTGGGTGGGCTGATGAGGGCGGAATAACCCTGCTGGGTGTTTCGCTCTTCGTGCCCTACCTGTTTGTGGCCCCGCTCGTTGTCGGCACGTGCTTGATCCGAGATGTCCGCGACTCTGCTCCAAAACGAGCGATCCCTTCAGCGCTGTCGACCAGACCGCCGATTTCCAATGTCTGATAAGAGGACGTTCGCCTGGTTGCCACAGAATTGGATAGGAACGGCCTGAAATGATGCTTGCGTCCCTTGAGTCAGTTCAATGGTTTCCGTTGGGAAAGTATCCGCCACTCCAGATGCGTTCCGCAGCAAACAGCCGTTCGCAATTGGTTCCAGCCCCAATCTCGCTGCGTCTCGAACCCGCCACTCCAGAACTCTGCGCCACCCCGTTTTTCCCCCTGCTGTAGGTATGGTATAATAAGTGGAGTCGGATATCGCAGTTCAGCCGTTGGTGTGTCTGGACTGCCGGCGGCGCACTGTTTGAGGTGCCGAGGAAGGGATGCGGAGTGTATGGATCTGATCCTGAGTGTCCTCACCGAAAGCGGCAGCTTTATCTCGTTTGTGAATGGCCTGGCCTACTTTGTGCTGGGTCTGTCTATCGCGCTGGAGATCAGCAGGGCAAGCGAGCACGAGCTGGCAGAGCACCTTCCCTTGCTGGCGGCCCACGGCTTCGTGGCCAGCCTGGCGAACTGGCTGCGCGTAGGCATACTCACCCAACAGCAGCTCGCCCCAGAGATTGACACCCTGTTCCTGGAGGTCGTACGGTGGCTCTGCCTGGTGGTCGGCGCCTTGATTCTCCTGCGCTTCGCCACAGAACTGGTTGCCAGCATCGGCGGGCGCTACCGCTGGTTCCGATGGGCGTTGCCCTTCCTGTCTGCGCTCTTTGTCCTGGCGCTCGCGCCGGCCCTGGCCGGAACCCAGAGCTCGCCGCGGGAGTGGCTGTCGAGTGGTGACGTCTATAGCCGCTATCTCCTGTTCTTTCCGGGCCTTGCGCTCTCGGCGTTTGGATTCTGGACTCAGGGCCGTCGCTTTCTGAGCATGGAGTTGCGGGGCACCGCCCGCGACAGCCTGGGTGCATCGCTGGCCTTTGGCGTGAAGGCGGTCCTCTCGGGGCTCATCGCAGTCCCGGTCTTTGGCCCATCGCCCCTGACGCCGGTGATGACCCTCGTCCTCCGCGTTACAAGAATGCTAGCGACCCTGGCCATTGCCTTCTTTGTGGTGCGCGTCCTTCGCGTCTTCGAGATCGAGCGCCAGCGGCGGCTCGAGGCGGCCACAGAACAGCGGTTCCAGGCGCAGCAAGAGGCCCTGGAGGCCCAACGCCGGATGCATGCCGAGGTAGAGCTATGGGCCGGACGGCTGGAGGAGTTGGTCAACAGCATGGCCGTGGCCATGAGCAACCCCACGCGGCTCCAAGAGGTTCTGGACACGACCCTGGCCAAGGTGCTGGAGTTGACGGGGTTCGAAGGGGGCGATATCCTCCTGGTGCGAGAGGGTGAGCCAGAGCCGCAGCTCACCGCGCGCAACGGATTGCCCGAAGAGGTACAAAGGTGCAGAATGTGTGTTCGACTGGGCGAATGTGCAGGAGAAGGGATCCACGCTACTGAACAAGCTGCCGTCGTCCGGGACCTCCTCAGCGATCCCAGGCTGGCTCAGAGCCCATGTCGAGAGGCCGGCTTCCGGTTGCTGGTCAGCGTCCCATTGGTGTACGGCGGCGATCGATTTGGGATGATGAACCTGTTTGGACGGAGCGAGCAGGTGCCACCAGCAGACGAGCTGGGTGTGCTTTCGGCCATCGGCCAGCAGATCGCGGTGGCCATCGAGAACACCAGGCTGTACGAGCAGGTACAGAGCATCGCTGCCCTGGAGGAGCGAGAGAGGCTGGGCCGGGAGCTGCACGACGGGCTGGCCCAAGTCTTGGGCTACGTGCACCTGAAGAGCTATGGCGTGGCCGAACTGCTCGCCTCAGGCCAGTTGGACGAGGCGCGAACCGAGCTGGCCGAGATGCAGAGGGTGGCCCGAGAAACGCAGAGGGACGTGCGGGAATCGATCCTCGGCCTGCGCACGACCATCGTCCCCGGCACGGGCATCATGCCCACGCTGGCCGAATACCTCCACAGGTTCAGCCGGGAGAGTGGGATCGCAGCCAGGTTGGTCATCGGCGATGATGCCCAGATAGAGTTCGCGCCGGTGGCGGAGATCCAGCTTCTGCGCATCGTCC
>DDYO01000267.1 GCA_002348045.1 Anaerolineales bacterium UBA2232 | reverse complement strand
GATGGACGGACACCTGGCGATTGTCGAGCCATTCTTCCTCCGCGAATGAATCAAACGATAGCGAAAGTCATTATACCGTAAACGACTTGGGTCAAGAACAACAACCGAAGCCGCCGGTTCGCAGCCCGAAAAGCCGCGTTGCATGGCGCCAAAGGGGAGACGGTGGCAACGGCCTCGGGGTTCCCGGCGCCGCGCTGCGCTATTACCGATTGCCAGGTCGAAAATGCTGCAAGCGCTGAGAATAGGGCGATGCCCCCAGCGGAATTCGAATCCGCGNNCCTTGAAAGGGCTGTGTCCTAGGCCACTAGACGATGGGGGCATGCGGACCGATTCTACACGAATTGCCCGCGCCGGTCAAGCTCCGTGGCCTTTGTCTACGACACCCCGCCAGCAAGGCTGTGGGGTATAATGGAGGCCGCATCCCAGGGTCAATGAACCCCAGGTCCTGGAGGCGTAGGAAGAAAAGGATATGTCGCTCAATCAGTCACACGCACGTTCTGACGGGCCATCCTGGTCATACGCCGCCCTTGCCCTTGGCGTGGCTATCCTTACTCTGGTGGCGTCCTGGGCCAACGGTCGCTGGCCGCAGGAGTCTGGCCGCTGGATTACCATTGTTCCACAGCAGCGACTGGATGTTGTCAGCACCCTGTGGTATCTGGATAGACTGGACGGAGTCGAGGGTGCGGTGGCGATGTACCGGGTTGGCTGGTGGCCCGATGAGGTTGGGCAGACCGGCTGGCGGGAAGCCTGGGTCTGTTTTGGCGAGTCATCCAGCCACAGCGGGGCGTTTCTACCTCCTGCACCGGGGATCAAGGTGGGCCAGGGCCGGCTGCCGAACCCCGACAGTCTGACCGAGACCGTCGTTGGTTACGAGTTGGCGAGTCAGCTAGGGCTTCGGATTGGCACGACAGTGATGATTCGCGGCGAGGTCTTTACAGTTGTTGGAATCTGGGAACCCAGTGGTCGCAACGCGGGCAATACGGCCCAAGTCTCAATGGTCGCTGGACGCATCTTCTGGCCCGAATACGCCTCAATACCTCATCAGTTTGTCGTGGTGACGTCAGGCCTTCTGCCGGCAGACTCGATTGCCACTTCTATTTGGACGGGACTGCCAGAGGTCTCTGTGGCCTCACCGGCAGCTGAGGCAGACTCAACGAGGCGCGAGCGAGGCGTGCTGCTTCTGGCTCTTGCAGGGGCCGTGCTCCTCCTGGGGCTTCTGGCCGTTGCTCAGGGAGCCGCGACGCGCTCATGGGCCGCAGTGAGTCGCCCGGCGACGGTGTGGTCATTAGTGGGTTTGACAGGGGGCTGGCTGCTTGCGGTGGCGGGAAATGGGTACATGAGGCGTACGCTGGCGCTGTCTCCCTTGCGCTGCTCCGCGATGGTGATGGGAGCGGTGCTGGCGATAGGCTGGGTGACGGCGTGGATGGCTTGCAGGGTGTCGCTCGTACGCAGTGCTACAATGCGCACCGCGGCAGTAGTCGCGACAGTTGCCCTTGCAGTGGGATCGACAACGGTAGTGGGCGCCCTCCGCGACTCATTGAGGCTAGCCCTGGGCGACGCTGCACGGACAGCCTCTGACCGGATCACCCTCATGGGTGTACCGGCGACGCCTGACTTTATCCGAGCCGCTCTGGGACTCCCCGGCACAAGGGGCTACGTCATCGAAGCCAGGGGCGGTCCACTAGCACGTGAACGCGACAGGTGGCTGGGCAGCGAAGCCAGCGCCGGCTATGCGGTGGGCCTGGACATCCGTGGAGGCGTTGGGACCCTGACCGTTCCCTATTCCATAGGATTGGAGGCGGGCAGACTGGCTGATCCCAACGTATGGTATGAGGTCACTGTGGGGCATGACCTGGCGCTTCATCTGGGTCTTTGCCCCGACATGCTCCTGCCCGTGCGGGGAGTTGATCTGACGGTGGTGGGTATCCACAAGCGGCTGATGTACGGGCCTGGAACGGACATGAACTATCGGGTCCAGATGTCTCTGGAAGGTCTCCGTCGCGTGTTTAGGGACCCTTCAACCCAAGGCGAATTAACCTTGCTCATACCGCCCAGCCGAGATCCGGACCAGAAGGCCTACTACCTGAGGCTGGTGGCCGATAGGATGGGTGGGGTGAGGGTGCAGACCGTCGAAGATCGGATGGCGGAAATCGTAAGCGCGTACCCCGCAGCAGGGACGCTGACTTTATCCAGCTCACGAGGTCTTATCCGTCATGGCAGCGACCTATACTTGGCCCTCGTGGCCGGATGCTCTTTAATGCTGTTTGCGGCTAGCGGGTTCGCGATACAGGCGGCAGTGGGTGGCCGGCTCGTTCAAGATCGGAAGCGGGTTGCCCTGTCCAAAGCCATGGGCGTCGACGACGGGAGAATCATCGCAGAATACACCGAACTAACTCTCAGTTGGGTTGGGGCCGCTTCCCTATTGGGGAGTTTCTTGGGATGGAGGATCGTCACTCTCTTGGAGGTCCTGGAGCCGATGGTGCCATCCCCCCTATTGCTGACGCCGCAGGCGGTAGCGTGGCCGATTGCTTGCGCACTACTCACCGCGGTGTTGACAGCCATACCGACGGCAGTGCGCGCGGTGCGAAGAGATGTCGCTGCGCTTTTGTACAGCACAGAACCAGCCATTGAAGGATGATCGGGAGGTTGCGTCCATGAGAAGGATGCTGTTCATCATTGTCGCTCTTGTGCTGATCCTTGGCACGGCGGCGGTCGTCGGCCAACGATGGTTTGTCGAGCGTCTGCGAGACCCCGGCCCGGCTTCGCTGTCCCAAGGGACTGCTTCTGAAGGAGTTCCTGTGGTGCGCGTGACCGGCATAGTGGTGCCATCCCGTTTGCAGAGGCTGAGCTTTGGGGACGGCGGGCAGCTGGACGTGATCACTGCCACGGTGGGGATGACGGTGACACAGGGCGAGCCCCTGGCACAGCTCTTGACCGGCGAAATGGAGTTGCAGTTGCAGTTGGCTCTTGCCGAGCTGGAGAGCGCCCGGGCCGCCCTTGACTTGGCGCAGGCAGCGCCGTCCCATCCAGAGTTAGCTGCTGCTCAGGCCGCCTACCAGGCAGCGCAGGCGGCCTACGACAAACTCGCCTCTGGACCGTTGCCGCAGGAGGTCGCAATAGCCGAGGCCGAACTGCATCAAGCTGTGCGAGCGCTGCAGCAAGCCCAGGCGGCCTATGATGCCGTGCGCCACCTTCCGGACATCGGGGCGCGCCGCGAGTCCTTGGCCCTGGAGGAAGCCTCAATCGCCCACCAGCGGGCAAAGGCAGAATATGAATTGGCACTGGCGGGGGCAGACCAAGCAGCGTTGAAACAGGCGGAGAGTCAGGTGGCTGCCAGCAGGGCAAGACTGGAAGCTCTGGAGGGTGCGGGTGTCATCGCTGCCCAACGTGTTGCGGAGGCACGGGTGGTGCAGGCTGAATTGGCGGTGACACAGGCACAGATGATGGTGGAGCAAGGAACCCTGCGGGCGCCTCTATCGGGCACGGTTTCATCTGTCACCGAGAAAGGATCGGGTGAGAGGTTGGCAGCCGGAGAGACTGTGGCCACCGTGGCGGACTTGGGCGTGCTGCAGGTAGAACTGCGGGACCTGGATGACTGGGGAGCGGCGGTGGTAACGCCCAATCAACTGGCGATTGTCGTCGTGCCAGCGCTGGGCAACCGCCGCCTGCGTGGATTCCTGACCTTCCTTTCTCCTGAGCCTACGGTGGGTGCGAACGGGGCGGTCTTTTACAAGGCGCTGGTGACGTTGGAAACGGCCGAGCCAGCGCTTCGCTGGGGAATGGCCGTGCGTGTTGAGCTGGATGTCCCGGGTGGCAGAGGTCGGTAGTCACATGGCCGAGGAGACCGAATACAGGAATATATCTCCCGTGCTGGAGGCTTATTCACTGGCCAAAAGCCGCCCGTCATCTGACGGAAAGGTGCGGCTGTGGCGTGTTCCTGACCTGGCGCTGCGCAGTGGCGAGTTCGTGGCCGTGCTTGGGGAGGTCCCCTCCGATATACGGCTGTTGCTAGGTATGCTGTCCGGTCTTACGGAGCTGACCGGAGGAGTGTTGCGCGTTGGGGGCGTCGATGCTCACAGACTCAGCCGCCCTCAACGAGCCAAACTTCGAGCACAAGAAATCGGGCTGGTCTTTAGCCAGCCTCATCTCTTGCCGGATTTGTCGGTGTTGGACAATGTCGCGTTCCCGCTGCGCAGGCAGGGTGTGTCGCGCTCCGTGGCAGAGACTCGCGGCCGAAACCTGCTGGAGCGCGTGGAGCTGGCAGACCGGCTTCACAGCGCCCCAGGAAGTCTGGACCCATATGAGCAGCACCTGGTAGCGCTGGCGCGGGCCCTGGTGACCGATCCCCAAGTTGTTCTGGCAGATGAGCCAACCGAGGGAATGGCGCCCGATGACTCGGCACGGTTCATGTCAACTCTGGCGCGGCTGTGTTCGGAAGAGGAGGTCGCGCTGCTGGTGGGGACGGTGCGAAGCGAGATTGCTCAAAGCGCCTCTCGGACTGTGCCGATGCCGACTGACGGGACCGTCTTCCAGCCCTCTCCCGGCGAAGATCTCAGCACAAGCGACCTTGTGCTCGATGTATACGACCATGACATCTGGCCGATGTTGAGGCCCGTTGCTCCCCTGCTGGGGGCGGTTGCGAAGCCGCTGGCCTACACCATTACCGTCGCACTGCTGATCATCTTTCTAACTTTCGTGGGCATGAATATGGCGGCCATGGGTGGGTCAGGGGCAACGGCTGACTGGGGCTCGGGGCTCTCGAGTGCCGTGACGCAGTCCACTCACTACGTTCGAAACCTGATCACGGGCAACCTGGGCTCCTACTATTATGAAACCCGGTTCGTGTACTGGTCCACCGAACGTACGCACACCGTGGCCGAGGCAGTGGCCAGGACAGCGGGCAAGAGCCTTGGACTGCTGCTGGTGTCGCTGATGATAGGCACGATCGTGGGCGTCACGCTGGGAGTCATCGCCGCTGCGGTCCGGCATCGAAGGGTCTCCCTGGTTTTTCTGCTATTGTCCATTGCCGGTGTGTCCACGCCCAGCTTTTTCCTGGCCCTTTTGCTTCAGATCGCCGAAATCCACTTTTACCGAAACACGGGCGTCATGCTGGTGCCCGTGGGCGGCTTTGGCTGGGACCGCCACTTGATCCTTCCTGCCGTGGTCCTGGCTGCGCGGCCAATCGCTCAGATTGCCAGGGTGTCGGCGGTGGCCCTGGGCGAAGTGCTTGACGCAGATTATGTTCGGACGGCGCGGGCAAAAGGATTGGCTCCAATAACGGTTCTGACTCGGCATGCGCTGCCGAATGCGGCAGTGCCTATTCTGACCAGCGTGGGCACCTCGCTGCGGTTCTCCCTGTCAAGCCTTCCGGTGGTCGAGACCTTGTTCCAGTGGCCTGGGATGGGCGAGATGCTGCTCATGGCCATCCGAAACCACTACCCGGACCTGGCAGCCACCCTCATCCTGATCCTCGGTTTGATGTTCGTGCTGCTTCACGTCTTCTTGGAGCACCTGTATCGACACATGGATCCGCGGATGCGCAATGCGGACATGGGCCTTACCGTCCCCAACAGCTGGATAGGCTTGTTGGCGTCTACTTGGACAAGCCTACGCGAGCAGCCTCGCCGCCTCAAACACTGGTTTGAGGAGGGGCTCCAGGCTCTGGCGGCCCGTGGCGAACCGCGGCGGGCGCTCCGCCCGAAAGAACCCGTATCGGACGATCAGAGAATGAGGGATGCCAAGATACGGCGCGAGCGCGCTCGGGCATGGGTGCAGAGCACAGCAGGCAGCGTGCCGTTCACCGTTGGTGCACTTGTCTTGGCTGTGATGCTGGCAATGGTCATTTTCGGGCAGGCGGTCGCTCCTTCCAGCCCCTACAGCCCGGTTGCCAGGATTTCCCTTGATGGTGTCGACCGATATGCGCCGTTTCCGCCTTCGGCCACTTCTCCAATGGGCACCGATGCACAAGGCCGCGATATCCTGAGCCTATTGCTCTTTGGAGCGCGGAGGACACTGGGTCTGGCGTTTTTTGCGGTTGTCGCCCGTATGATACTGGGGATAGTTCTGGGCGCGTTGGCAGGCTGGTTCTCCGGTAGTCTGCTGGATCGTGCGCTGAGTGGCTTGAACCAGGTGATGGCTGCGTTTCCGTCGCTGTTGCTGGCGATGTTGCTGATCTATGCCCTGGGCATCCAAGAGGGTCTGTGGGTCTTTGCCCTGGCGCTGTGTCTGGTTGGATGGGGTGAAGTCAGCCAGCACGTGCGCGGCCAAGTCATGCGCATCCGCCAGCAGGACTATGTGGAGGGTGCGCTGGCGACGGGGCTGGGTGATGTGCAATTGCTGGCACGTCACGTTCTGCCCAACATCCTTCCCTCGCTGGTCATCCTGGCCTTCCTGGAGATGGGCGGCGTGCTCATGCTGTTGGGAGAGCTAGGCTTCATTGGCCTGTTCATCGGCGGAGGATGGGCCACCCGCAACACCCTCGACGCAGCGGTCACGTACTTTGACGTTCCAGAGTGGGGCGTGATGCTCTCGAACACTTGGCGCAGCTTCCGCAGCCAACCCTGGATGACGTTCTACCCGGCTCTCACCTTTACCGTTGCCATCATCGGGTTTAATCTCTTTGGTGAGGGACTGCGACGGCTGACAGAACGTCTTACCTTGTCGATGCACCGCATTGTCAACCGCTGGACCATAGCGGCGGCCCTGGGTTTAGCCGTGCTGCTGGTGGCTGCGGCCGAAGGTACCGGTGCGTGGCCGCAGTTTGTCGCTCCGGCGAGCGAGTTCAGCGCTACACGCGCCATGGCCGATGTCGAGCGTCTGGCGTCCGAGGAACTTACAGGGAGAGCCGTGGGCAGCGATGGACTGGCCTTGGCAGCCGAGTACATTGCCGAGCAGTTCAGGTCTATTGGTCTGCAGCCCGCGAGCGTTGACGACGATGGGCTGTTGAACTACTTTGCTCCAAAGGAGCTGAGATATCGATCTTTGGCCCAGACTCCCTACCTTCAACTCAAGGATGGGCTGGGACAGGTCCTCCTCGCCATGGCGTATCGGGAGGATTACGCCGAGGTGCCCGATGGAGCCCACTCTGTCAACAAGACCCAGAGCGAGGTCTTGGTGCTGGGTGTCAACGCCGGCGCTGCCAAGTGGCCGGAAGGGATTGATGCGCAGCCGGCCGACTTCTATGGGAAGACGCTTCTGGTTACCCAGGGCCTGCCCTACCCACTGCAAGCCGTAGCCGGCGATAGCGCTGTACTGGTGGTTGCTCCGAATGAAGAGCACCTGACCCAGAGACAGCTAACGTACAAGCCTAGCGCATCGAGTAATATCTGGTTCTCCAACATCCCGCATCTGTACATTGCGCCAGACGTGGCCGAGACAATTCTTCGCAGATCGGGCCATTCACTGCAGGAATTCGTGCAGCTGCAGGCATCCTTGGGCGCTAACGATGGGTTTCTCTGGCGCACGGGCGTATATGCTGATGCGACCATGGCGGTCAAGGACATCGAAACGGCGTATCCTCCGTATGTACAGGCCATTCTGCCAGGCTATGACGAGGAACTGGACAATGAACTGATCATCCTCCTGGCCTCCTACGATGGCCAGGGCTGTGACTATGACGGAACGATATACGCAGGCGCTAATCAGAACGCCAGCGGCGTTTCGGTTTTGCTGGAGACGGCACGATTGATCAAGGAGGCCGACTATCAGCCACGCAGAACGATCTTGTTCGTGGCTTGGGCCGGCGCTGAGCAGCACGCGCCTCAGGATTTTGCCCACATGCTGCGGGCGCGTCTGGGATTCGCAGAGAGCTATCGTATCAAGGCGGTGATTGAGTTGGTGGGGCTGGGCGCTGGCTCCGAGCACACCCTCGTCCTGCAGCGAGGTACCAGCGGGCGCCTGACGGAAGTGCTGCAGCAAGCCGCGCGGCGGTCCAAGGTCAATGTCAGCACATCCGGTACCTCCATGTACGGTGCCTATGCTTATCTCTATCCCATTCCTGATCGCAAGATCCCTTACGTTGCGCTGAGCTGGGAAGGGAGCTATCTGATGGCACGCACCCCAGACGATACGGCGGACACCGTTGAGCTGGAAAGGCTGTACGATGCCGGACGCGTTGTGTCCCTGGCCGTGATGTACCTCGGTCACGAAAAGGGCTACTAGGTCCAGCGATGGGCTGGGAGCCGCTGTGCGCAAGGCCTCAGGACTCGTTAGGGTGGCCAGATGGCCCCTCAACACGTGGCTCAACAACCTGCGGCCAGCCATACCATAACCGACGACCGTCCCAGGAGGACCGAAAGTGATTATCAGGAACCGGGAGCAGCTCTTGGCCCATGGTAATGCCGTCGCGCGCGGTGTGGTCTTGGACATCTTGGAAGCTGGGCTCAAAGGCGGTGATCCCTACGATCGGGTCAAGAGCCTGGTGCGCCTGGAGGGCAACAAGCTCCTTGTCGGGAACGATCTGCAGCATCCCGATCCTCTGGACCCCTTGCATCCGGCGTATTCCCCCAGACCGACGCCGTCAGGGCCGCTAGTCTTTGATCTCTCTCAGGTGGGCCGCATCTATGTGGTGGGCGGAGGGAAGGCGGCTCAGCGCCAGGCCCAGGCGCTGGAGGAAATCCTGGGCGACCTCATCACCGATGGACAGGTGAATGCCAAGAAGGGTGATGAGGTCTACCTTCGACGAATCCCAGTGACTTTGGCAGGACATCCCCTGCCGGATGAAGACAGTGTCGCAGGAGCGAGCAGAATCCTTGCCATCGAAAACAACGCGCGCAAGGATGACATCGTGTTCTTGAGCGAATCCGGTGGCGGCTCGGCACTGATGACGCTTCCTGCGCCAGGGGTTTCCTTGCAGGACCTTCAGGAAGTGAATCGCATCCTTTACTTTGGATGCGGGGCATCCATGCCAGAGATCAATGCTGTGCGCAACTTGATGTCGATCGTGCGGCTGCGCCACGCGCGGTATGTTGGCGAGGCCACCTTGATTCACATCGGGACGACTGAGCTGCCCCCAGACCTCCGTGTCCATCTGAACCGGCCCCAGCGGGAGGATGACCCTTACCGCTATGCCATCGATCTGCTCAAGCGGTATGGCTGCTGGGACCAAGTTCCGCAGTCGGTGCGCGATTTTCTAACGGTGGCAGACCCAAAGTATCTGCCGCTGCGCCCTGAGGAGTGGTATGATAAACCGCGGTACTATTTCCGCGTCATGGGCCCCGAGTTCATGTTGGAGGCAGCCCTCAAGAAGGCGCAGTCCATGGGGCTGGCCGCGACCATCCTGATTTCAAGCCTCAGCGATGTGGAAGCACAGCCGGCGGCGAATACGCTGGCCTACATCTCTCAGGAAATTGAGACGTATGGTCGGCCGCTGGAGCCTCCCTGTGTGCTGCTGTGCGGCGGTGAGCTAGTTGTCACGGTGGGCAGGGAGCAGGGAGTCGGTGGTAGAAATCAGGAGTTCGTCCTGGCTGCTGCTCCCCGCATTGAAGGAAGCGAGGGGATTGTCATCGCGTCGGCTGACTCTGACGGCACCGATGGTCCAACCGACCTTGCAGGTGGGATCGTGGACGGAACCACGATGGAGCGGGCGCGGCAGGCAGGGATCGACGTCGGCCTTGAGCTCCGGAGACACAATTCCACGCCTGTGCTCAAACGCCTGGGAGACGCCATCGACACAGGTGTCGGTAAGACCAACGTCCGTGACTTGCGCGTCATCTATGTGTCAGGACGGGTCCGCGGCAGCGGCAAGGACTGAGGGCGATTCCGCCGCTACCGGACACCCGGGCTTGGGCTGCGGCGTTGTTTGGTGCGGGAAGCCCCCGCAGGTTCCCAATGGATATTGCTAGACGGGAACAAAGTCCTCTCGGATGGGCGTGAAGCAGTCAATCACGCGTGCATGCGGCGACAGTGTGTCAATGCCGTGGGCAACGCCAGAAGGTGCGATGATAAAGTCCCCGGGTCCCAGTCGCGTGGCCTGGCCTTCCATGTGGACCAGTATTTCCCCAGCGGCAACGCACGAGATCTGCTCATGGGGATGAGAGTGGGGAGGCACCACGCCCTGGCGAGGGCCATCGTTGAAGTCGATCACTACCATCATCAAGTTGTCAGTGAACGATACTCTCCGTTCCGCGCCCGGTTGGAACTGGACGGCTGCAGAGTCGGCATAGGTCTGAATGGGCATCTTTTTCTCCTTATTCACCTTGTTCGCGGTTTGCTACAGTGCCCAGGGTGGCGCGGTGATTATTTCTGTTCAAAGGTCAGCCTGCTCGTAGTCCCCTGGCCCATCCCTTCCACCGAAATGGGCACCCGCTGGCGGCTGAGCTGCAGCCCATCTACTTCGGCCAAGAACATCTCACAGACCACATAGGCGATGCATCCCGATTCCAGGTGGCCTCCAAACGCCCCGTGTGCGTTGGACAGTGAGATGTGGACGTGGGGTCGGCCATCCACGACCAGACCATTCATGGAGAGGATCTCGATTCCACCCTCCCCGTGTCCGTAGCGGTTCTCAGCAGGCAGTCGGTTATGAGTAACCCAGTGAACGTGGTACGCGGCCAGGGTTCCATAACCACCCAGGACGACAGCCTGTCGTATCTTGGATTCCTGAAGAAAGCTCTCAATCGCGGCGAGCACATCTTCACCCGGATCAATGCGCACGATGTATATCTGACCACAGTGTAGGGATGCGAACTCCATCGGTTGCCTCCTGGCGGTTCCGCGTATTGGGGCCCACTGGGCTGGCGGGCTTGCGTCTGCACCAGCGGGCTCGTCAGCTGAGTGATCCATCATCGGAAGGCGTCCACCGGCAGTGATGGTCTTGAACCGGCAGGACAGCTGAACTCGCATTCGGGCCTTGGCAAAGTCGAACGTGATGGGCTGACGGAGCCATGATGTCCACGCGGCCTGGCACTGATGACCGCGCTCTCGTGCACTGCCAGGCCGCGCCAGCCCTACGCTTCGACATCCCGCGCACCCGTAAGGTAGCAGGGCGATTATAGGACAATACCGACACCAGCACAAGGTCGACCCATACCAGGTGGTTTGGGCTTGGTTGACCGGGTCGCCCTCCTGTTGCTATACTGGGGACAGCAGGGCGGTCCGAATTAAAACCCCATTGCCCTGGACATACGGGAGGCTGGATGACAGAGGCGCTAGAGGAGTACCTCGAGTTCGCTACCGAGACCGCCTACGCCGCGGGGCGGCTGACCTTGGGCTATTTCAAGACCGGCGTTTCCCCGCACATGAAAGCAGATGCCACCCCTGTCACGGTTGCAGATCGCTTGGCGGAGGAACTCATTCGACAGCGCATCGAGGAGCGGTATCCTGACCACGGCATCGTGGGGGAGGAGCTCCCGGAGAAGACCGGCCCCTCTGCCAGCCATCATCGGTGGTTCGTTGACCCTATTGACGGCACGCGTTCATTTGTGTGCGGGGTCCCCCTCTATGCGGTTCTCATTGGCCTGGAGATCGAAGGTCACGTGCAAGTTGGAGCAGCGTACTACCCGGCGCTGGACGAGATGCTGTGCGCGGCAACCGGCAAGGGCTGCTGGTGGAACGGACGCCGGGCACGGGTCTCTACTGTGGCTGAGTTGGACCGAGCGGTCGTGACGTTTACGGGTGGATCTCCGAGCTTTTGGGGAAGGGGCAAGGGGGAGGTCTGGGAGGCGCTGCAACGCCAGGCCGGCTACTGCGCTGGGTGGACCGATGCCTATGGTTATCTTCTGGTTGCGACCGGACGTACCGAGATCGCGGTTGATCCGGCCATGGCGACCTGGGATTGTGGCCCGTTCCCGCCTATCCTGGACGAGGCAGGCGGGTATTTCGGCGATTGGAAGGGGAACTCTACGATCTATGGCGGCGAGGCCCTGGCCACTAATGCCAGCCTTCTGCCTCAGGTGTTGGAGGTCCTGAACGGTCGAAGCGGCTAGAACGGACTGGCACGCGGTGCTGCGCCAACAACGGCTGTAACCGCCAAGGGCTAGTGAGACAGGTTGAATGGCAGGGACTGGGCGATGGCATCCCGTGGTCCGTCATCGGTGGCGGGCGCGCGGTGAGGGGAGGTAGGCCATGACCGAAGCCTGGACCTTGGGTCGAGGCCTGAAGAGGCGACGATTCCGTTATGTCGGATGTGTGACCAACGGCGTCCGCGTGCTTTTCAAGTCGTCAACGCTGCGCATTTCCGCTCTGTTCCTCCAGGCGCTGATGCAA
>DDYO01000025.1 GCA_002348045.1 Anaerolineales bacterium UBA2232 | reverse complement strand
CGTTGGCATAGCTCTTGACGTTGTTAATGTTGCTGGGCTTGCCCCACAGCCCGGACGCGGCTGGGAACGGGGGCCTTGGCCGAGGCTCTCCACGGCGGCCTTCGATCGACGCCATGAGGGCGGTTTCCTCTCCACAGACAAATGCTCCCGCACCTTCTTTGATGTCCAAGTGGAAGCTGTAGCTACTTCCCAGGATGTCCTCGCCCAGCAGGCCGTACTCGTGACACCGGGCGATGGCATGTTTCAGTCGGGTGATAGCCAGGGGATACTCCGCACGGCAGTAGATGTAGCCATGAGGCGAACCCATGGCATAGCCGCCGATGATCATTCCCTCAATGAGGCTGTGGGGGTCGCCCTCGGCGATGCTGCGGTCCATGAACGCGCCNNGGGTCACCCTCATCGGCGTTGCAGATCACGTACTTGGGCTCAGAACGGGACTTGCGACAAAATTCCCATTTCAGCCCGGTCGGGAAGCCAGCTCCACCGCGCCCGCGTAGTCCCGACCGCTTGACTTCCTCGATCACTTCGTCAGGGGTCATCTCGGTTAGTGCCTTGCTAAGGGCGGCATAGCCATCCCGGGCGATGTACTCGTCAATGCTCTCGGGGTCAATGAGGCCACAGTTGCGCAAAGTGATGCGCACCTGCTTGCTGTAAAAAGGCACATCACGGTAGAACGGAATGGCCTGATGCGATTGGGGCTCCTGGTATGCCAGGCGGGGCACTACCCGACCCTTGATCAGCGTCTCTTCCACAAGATGCGGAACGTCTGCCGCATGCACCTGGCAGTAGAAGATGCCTTCGGGGTAGATGATGACAATGGGTCCCATTGCGCAGAACCCGCGGCAACCGGTTTGTACCAAGCGTACCTCGTCGCCAAGGCCCCGCTTCTTGATTTCCTCAGAGAGGGCGTTAAACAGCTCTGGCGCCTTGGACGCGGTGCAGCCTGTTCCGCTGCACACCAAGACGTTGGCTCTATACAAGGCTTCTGCCATCAAGATCCTCCTAGATCGCGATTGTAGTGTCTATTGCGTGGGCAGTCGCCCAATTGCCCATTCTTCAACAGCATGGCCGTTGATCAGGTGTTCCTCGATCAGCCTCGGTACCATGTCGGGCGTTACGTTGACGTAGGTGACGCGGGCCTGTCCGGCTTGCTCAATATCGACCAGCGGCTCTCTCACGCACATGCCGATGCAACCAGTAGTCGTCACGTGGGCGTCGATCTCTCTCTTCTTCAGCTCGTCCAGTATAGCGTGCATGGTCTCGCGGGCTCCGGCGGCAATCCCACAGGTTCCCATCCCGATGGTGATCTTGGTGCCTGTCGCCAGACGGACCTTGAGGTCCTCTTGCGCCTGTTCTCGAACCCGCTTCAGATCTTCCAGACTCTTGAGCTTGGGCATATTCCTCTCTCCTCAAACAATCTCTGTTACTGACCGAAAGAACCTCAGAGCAGCGCCTGCTGGACGTTAAAGTCCTGGGCCAGCACTCCCTGCAGCCATTCCCGCACCAGCGGGTGCGAAAGTGGCACATCGGCCAACTGCTCTCGAATCGCCGCAGTATCAAGCTCAAAGCACTGTCCATCAGCTTGATGTCGATAGTACAAGTCAATGGGACGATCGGACAGCAACACTGCCATAAGCGATGCGCCTACGTTTCCCAGCGGCGCCCGGTCAATGTGGCTGTGCTGGAACACGGCGGTCACCACGGTGCCTACTCCAGGCTCGGAGTCTATGGAGAGCGACCCGTTGCAGCGCTGAGCAGCCGCCGCAAAGAGCGGCAGGCCCAGGCCAACATGCCTGGTAGTCCGAGTAGTATAGAACGGGTCCAGCACCCGCGCTAGGGTCTCTTTGGTCATGCCGCGGCCGTCGTCCTTGACAGTGATGCTGAGTATATCCCTGGCCAAATCTTCGTCAATGTACAACTCGATGCGCTTTGCATGTGCATCCACTGCGTTTTCGAGTAGATCCAGGACGTGCAGAGCGAGTTCGCGCACTATTTTAGCTCTCGAACGATCTCCCGCATTCCTTCTGGCTTGAGATGCCCGACGACTTCGCTACCGACCATGGCGACCGGGGCCAAACCGCACGAGCCCAGGCAGTAGACGACCTCATACGTGACTCGATAATCGGGCGTGGTCTCGCCCGCCTTGATTCCCAGGTCGTGCTCCACCGCCGTAATGATCTTGCTGGCGCCCTTCACGTGACAGGCTGTTCCATCACACTGGCGAACGATGTGGCGGCCCCGGCGCGTGAGGTAGAATTGCGAATAGAAGGTGGATACTCCGTAGACCTGACTCAAGGGCACCTTCATGCGCCGCGAGATCGTCTCCAGCACCTCCGCGGGCAGATAGCCGTAGATCTCCTGGGCCCGCTGTAGCACCGGGATGATCGCGCCCTCCCGGCCAGCAAACTCGGTGAAAATGTCCTCCAAAGGAGTGAGCTCCAATGTCTCTTCTACCACGTTGATACGTCCTCCTCAGCTGGTTGGTTTGCCCGACAAAATCCTGACCCGCCGGCCCAGTTGGCCGCGCAGGGCCATCTCGATCTCCTGAATCGTGGGCGATGCTATCGTCAGAATTGTACCGTCCCTCATCTCCTCCAACCGATGGGCGTCACCCGAAGATATGAAGGTGTGTCCCATCACCGATGGGAACCTGCGACATATGTCATCTACATCGCCGTGCCTGCTGAGTTCAAGCGCCGGAAAATCCAGCGTCTCCGGTACGAACCCCAAGGTGGTCAGCAAGCTGAAAGACGGCCGGTCAACATGGGCCGGTATGCAGATACCGTGTCGTGCTACGACGCCTTCGGTTATCTCTTCCACCGACATCGTTGTTGACGTCAGCAGCAGGCGCTCATTGTACCGCACAAACTCGCCCGTGGCATCCATCACGAATTGGGCGCCAAACACCTCTTCCCTGTTCCGTAACGGTGGCAAGTGCGCATAAACATACTCCTGCCAGTCCAAAACGGTTTCCAGGTCGTCAAACAAACAGAGAAGGTGCACTTCTTCCCGACTCTGCACCTCCATACCGGGCAAGACAACGAGGTCTTTGCCATCGGCGGCTTGCATCACCGCTTCCACGTTTTCTGCTGAATTGTGGTCGGTAACTGCAATCATGCCAAGGCCGAGCTCGCGGGCCCGAGCCACAACGAATGGCGGAATCATCTCCACTTCAGCGCATGCTGACAGAACCGTGTGCACGTGGAGGTCCACCAAATAAGGTCTCAAGGACGTCGTGCGATCCCCCGTGATGCCCTCATCGATCTACTCTGCGCCCTGCACTCCCAACTCGCCCAGCTGGGCCACGATGGAGAATGTGGTCCTAGGCGAGGTGAAAAGGGGTATGTTCTCCTCCCGAGCCTTCTGCACCGTGCCTTCATCGGGGCGTACGCCCTCGGTGACGATGATGCCAGCCAGCTCCAAAAGGGAGGCCACGGCCACGATGTTGGGATGAGCCTGCAGGGTAACCCAGATATTCCCCTTGCGCGCCCGGGCCATGACACAACTGAGCATGTCGGAGGCATAGCCCCCGGTCACCTCGTCCTCAGTAGGGGTTCCTGTTGATTCCAGCGTCAGATCGAGCTTCTCTGCTATCTCTTGCAGCGTCATCGCAACCCCTTGTTAGGTGCCTCCATGTTGATGATGATTTCGAGGCGGGTGCCAACCCCTACTTTGGAATCCAAGCGCATCTGATCGGCGCAGGCCTTGATGTTACTCAACCCCATGCCAGCGCCAAAACCCAACTCGCGGATCCAGTCTGGCGCTGTCGAGAAACCAGGCTCAAGAGCCTGAGGTACATCGGCAATGCCCGGACCTGTGTCTACCGCGATTATCCTGGTCCGGTCTGGCTGGATTTCCGCGATGAGTTCTCCGCCCTTGGATGTGTGTATGGCCAGGTTGGTCTCAGCCTCGTAACTGGCGACCGCAACCCTCCTC
>DDYO01000305.1 GCA_002348045.1 Anaerolineales bacterium UBA2232 | reverse complement strand
CTCCAGAACAGATGTAGTCGCCCGGCGGTTTTGACAAAGGTTTCGACGTTACTATAATCGACAACTCAGGGGGCGAATAGCTCAGTCGGGACAGCATCTGACTTACATTCAGCAGGTCACAGGTTCGAGCCCTGTTTCGCCCATCGCATCTAGACCTGTGAGCGTGCGCAGTCGTCAGCAAGGCCCAAGTCCCTTGGATTTCCAGCGGGCAGTACCTGTCAACAGCGTATCGGAAGAGTACCTTCATGTGGCGGCGCATCCCTGTCCACACTGTTGTGGTGCGTGGAGGATCCGCATGCAGGCGCTGGTTCTTGACCAGGAGGGCCGTCACTACGACCGGGTGGATGTATATTGTCCGGCGTGCAACAGGCGCGGGTCCTTCCTATTCGACATTCATTCCTTCTTCCCTAAGCGGGAAGGATGAGCCCCGCGCCTTTGTTGTTTGGGACCGCTGGTATTCCTCACAGCACACCGAGAAACAGCAGCGTTAGCGGCATTGAGTCGGTACGTGGGTTGGGGCTCGATGCGATGGAGTTGGAGTTCGTACAGCGGGTCTCGATGGGAGAGAAGACGGCGCGTTTAGTGCGTATGTCTGCCGAAGAGCATGGCGTGCGCCTCAGCGTACACGCTCCATACTATATTAATCTGAACTCGAAGGATCCCGCCAAGCTCCAAGCGAGCACAGACCGCCTGTTACATGCCGCTCGAGTTGCTGCCGACTGTGGGGCACGCAATGTGGTGTTTCACCCGGGGTACAACCATCAAGACCCCCCGCAGCAAGTCTACGAAAGGATCGCAGAGAACCTGCGCTCCATTGTCAGGCAGATGAGCGCTGAGGGTGTGGATGTGTGCCTGAGGCCGGAGACGGCTGGTCGGGCAGCGCAGTTTGGGAGCCTTGAGGAGATCTTGCGCCTGTGTTTTGACGTTAAGGGCCTGCTTCCCTGTGTTGATTTTGCCCATCTGCACGCCAGGTCTTGTGGAAACTTGGGGCATTGTGGAGGCTGGGGTCAAGTCCTGGAAGAGATGCGCGGTATGCTCGGTCCCCAGGCAATGGCTGACGTTCACCTGCACGTACAGGGCATTGCCTACGGAGTGCATGGTGAGAAGAAGCACCTGAATCTTGCAGAGTCCGACTTGAAGTATGAGGAGTTGTTACAGGCTCTGGTAGACCATGATGTGCGGGGTACGCTGATCTGCGAGAGCCCTAATTTGGAAGAGGACGCGCGCCTGTTACAGGGAACGTATCGCACCCTCGCCGGTGTGAATGTCTCCGATGGCCGTCAACGGTCGGGGCATTGAGGATCTTGGTGGTGGAGGAGCAGTGACTTTTCAGCGACATAGACGCACCCAGACGTCTGAATACTGGCTGGATGAGTTTGCAATACACAAAGAGGATCTCGATTACCTCTATGAACGGCTCCTGGAAGAGGGCGAGCCTCTAACAGCTGATGAGCTTGCCCTGCGAGTCATAACCCGACGCTGCGAACGTGAGGCTCAGGCGCTGGCCAAGGGGAGCGATCGGGGGGTGTTCTATCAGCCCCAAGAGAGATTTGAGGCCGGCAGCCTGGTGGTGTTCCCTGCTCTGGACTATGCTTCTGGACAGGTGGTTGCGGTTCGTGAGGGGAACAACCCGCGGTACGGCACGTTTACAGTTATTCGAGTCCAGATGGACGAGGAGCAGCTCCAACGCGAGTTTGCCGCTGAACTAGTCGTTGATCACCTTCTGAACGGGCTGGCGGCACTCCCCGATGACGCCGATCAACTGCAATCGCCCGCTCAACTGCATGAGGAATACGGGGATGCCGTTCGTGTGCTCCTGGAAGACGCACTCCTCAAGTCGCAGGAGTGGGCCTTCTTTGACGGTCGATGGTTTCTACGGGGCCTATTGTCTGACGTGACCCCGTTCCACCTGAATATTACTGAAGCCCTGATCGATGAGCACGGGAAGCCGCTGAGCATTGGGCAACTGCTGGATGAGGTAGGGCTGAGCGGAGATCAAACGCGAGTAGCGAAAGCGTTCTCCTTGGGATTGGCTTTGGAGGCCGACTCTCGCTTTGTGATGACCGGGACCGATGAGGAGCCGACCTGGTATCTCAGCAATCTCATTCCGCAGGGGGTACAACATCGACCCCAACGACTGATCCCCATGTACCGGTCGCGGGGTAATGAGTGGCTCAATCGCGAACTCCGCGAATTTGTCTTTGAGATTGACGATGACGCGGACCAGTTGGAGCACAAGGGCGTTGGGTCGACAGGAGACGTTGATCGTGTGCAGATAGTCTTGCCTTATCCTCATCGCCGCGAAGGAACGCTGCCCCTTACCAAACGGACCCTGGCATTGGTGACCGAGATTCCCAGTGACCGCTTCATGGTAACCTTTGTGGACCAGCGGACGGGTGAAAACATACAGGGTTGGATGCTTCCCGGAGATGGCTATGCGCTGGGTCTGGGAGAGTGGTATGAAAAGCGTACTGTGCCAGTCGGTGGGTTTGTCGAGCTCCAGCGCAGCGAAGACCCGTTTACCTTTGGGCTGAACTATGATGAGGGCAAGCGGCGGGGCGAATGGGTGCTCGAGGCGCGCCCTGTCAACGGGAGCCTCAACTTTGGACTCCAACGCAAGGCCTTTGCGGGCCGCTACGACAGGCATTTGTTGATTGATGTTGGGGTCACGTTGTCCCTGGATGACCTGTGGACCAGCCCAGGGCAGGAAGCTCAGTCCCTATTCGAGCATCTGAGGCAGCTGTTTCCTGAGCTGGCCAAGTTGAGTGGCCAGGGGCTTGTGAACGCCAAAACCCTTTATGCTGCGGTGAACCTGACGCGGCGATCGGGGGCCGTGCCAGTTTTTGCCGAGCTGACGCGCCGGGCCTGTTTCGATCCCGTGGGTGACGGCAACTGGGTATACGACGAATCCCTTCGGGAAGTCGTATATGGTAGTGCGGACGAGATGAGCCGACGTGCCAGCTCCAAGCGTCACGACCTGATCGTAGACAGGGTCTACAGGCTCAATATGGAAGGTAATGAGGTCTAATCCCGTGAAATCTTTCGGACCTACGGTCAACACCAAGTTCCATATCGACTTTTCCTGGTGGGAGAAGCAGAACAAAGACATCCATGTCTTTATGAGGGATCTATTGTGTTTGGAGTGTCAGAGCGAAATTGCCTCATCGGATCCGGCTGCGTTGGTGGACATGATCGACCCGGAAACGGCAGAAGTCCATCAGGTCGATGCTATGTGGGAGGCGATACAGGCTTGCTGCAGCCGGAAGCCTGATTTCATCCCGCCCGATGCCCCCATTTTGGACAGTATCTTTCGCACATTCCTGGCCAACGGGAACAAACCGCTGTCGCCATTGGAACTGCAGTCCCGGCTGGTCAAGCGGCCTGCAGACCTCATCCTGCGCATGCTGACCAAAGGGCAAGTATATATGGGAATCAGGCCTGCATAGCTCGGACCTACCTGATCGCGAGTCACTGGGCTGTGGCGACACTGAAAGGTACGCGGTGCGTTTCAGCACTTGGCCGATGGTGACCCTCCTGTGAGCAAGCGAGATATTCCTCTTCCGGACAAGTTGTCCTATTATCTTCTGAAGAGCGTCAACAAGGCCATTCGAGACTATCAGATGATTGCCGACGGGGACCGGGTCGCCGTAGCAGTCTCAGGCGGCAAGGACAGCCTTACTCTTTTGCGGCTCCTGGAGTTGCGCCTGCGAAGCAGCTTGGAGAATTACGAGATCGTAGCCATCCACGTTGCCGCCAGTGCTGAAGGAGAGAGGTCGCTGGCTGACGCCAGATCAGGCGTGCTTGAGCGCTACCTCGCCGCTGCGGGGCTTGAGTGGGCAATTGAGCCAGCCAATGTAGACGCGCCCGGTGATTGCTTTCGCTGCTCGTACTTGCGAAGAAAGGCAATCCTAAGCACGGCATGGCGTCTGCGGTGCAACAAGGTGGCCCTGGGCCATCATGCTGATGACGCGGCGCAGACCACCTTGCTCAATCTCTTCTTCCAGGGCAAAGTTGAGACGTTGTTGCCGCGCCGATCCTTCTTTGACGGCAAGTTGACACTGGTTCGCCCATTGATCTACGTGCCCGAGAAGGAAATCGTCCGGTTCGCACGAGCGGTAGGATTTCCTATTCTGGAGTCCGACTGTCTGACCTGTGGGAAGTCCCAGCGGCACAGGATGCGAAACCTCATTCGGTCCATTGAGAAGGACTATCCCAAGGTCCGGATCAACCTGCTCCGGGCTGGGCTGCCAGGTGCCGTGCAGCGGGCCAACGTCGACGGGCACGATGCGGACGCCGATTCACAGAATGCGACAGCCGAAAGAGATACCTTAGAGACCATGGAGGGAAGATGAACGACACGACATTGAGCTGCACGTTGTTTGGCAAGCCCGGTCCGGAGAATACTGCCACGACACTGCAGATTGCCAAGGCGCGTGCCGAGGCACTGGGGATCAAGTCGGTGATAGTTGCCACCACGACTGGCGAGACCGGGCTGCGAGCGGCCCAGCTTTTTGCGGGGTTCCACCCGACCCTGGTCACGCATGTGACTGGGTTCAAAGAGCCGAACCAGCAGGAACTCACCGAAGAGAACCGGGGAGCCATCCTCTCTGCCGGAGGACGGATCGTGACTGCCGGGCATAGCTTTGGGGGCGTCGGTCGCGCCGTGCGCAACAAGATGCAGACGTATGAGCTCGAGGAGATCGTTGCATTTACGCTGCGAATATTCGGACAGGGCATGAAAGTGGTCAGTGAGATAGCTCTGATGGCGGCGGACTCTGGGATGGTGCGAGTTGGTGAGCCAACCATCTCCATCGCCGGCACAGGACGGGGATCGGATACGGCGGTCGTTCTCTTACCGGCGAATTCCCATCACTTCTTTGACCTGAGAATCATGGAGGTGCTCTGCAAACCCAGGCTGTATCCAGAAGCCCGGTAGACTATTGAGGACTGCTTCGAAGAGTGGAGGAGCCAGCGATGCCGAATGGTGGCCGAGACAAGCTGCTTAATAGTGTGCTGTGGGGGGCAGTGGCGGCTTGTGGCCAGTTCACGATGTTGTTCCTCTCCGTTGTCGGGCGCATCCGTGTCAGCTTTGTCAGCAACGCACCGAGTTTTGCTGTCGATCCCCGGGGTGCTGTCGCCTTGACCAAGGACACCGTTCTCCAGTTGGTCTGGGTACTGACCATATTGTTTAGCGTGATGGTATTCTGGGTTACGTACCGGCGTCCCCGCCCTACCCGCCGAGCCTGGGTTGTCTGGGGGACGCTTGGCTTTGTCCTGACAATTGCCGGCGGTCTGGTGGATCCTTGGTGGGCAGGAATCTTGCTGGTTGATGGGCTGATCATCGCTGGAGTCCTGCGCACGGCACTTCCAGGCTGATACAACCACTGTCCCCCTAGGCGCCCGATCCTCACATAGATAGACGCGGCGGCCGAGGACGGCNNTACCGCCGCGTCTAGTCTGTGATATTTGGCTATTGCTTACTACGGGCGCAAGTGATGCACAAGGTTGCCAGCGGAAAGACCTCCAATCGCTCCGGATCGATAGGGCTGCCACACTTGGTGCACATCCCGTATCGCCCCTCATGCAGTCTGTGGAGGGCTTGCTCAATGGTCTGGATGCGTGCACGTGCTTCCTCTCGCATCGCCAGCGTCAACTCCCACTCATAAACCAGCGGATCACCCTTGCCCGGTCCATAGTCCGCCTTTTGCTGCAGTCGCTGTTCCAACTGCTGGAGGTCGTCAACAGCATGTTGTAGCTGGCTCTCCAACTGGTCTTTTCTGGGATCTGTCATCTGACGACCACTCGCCTGCTCTCTGGTAGCACAACATTCGGCTGAAAGACACAACCCTACTCGGACGCTGACGATATTTCCTCATCCTCACTGGGCAGCTGCTCGTTCGCGCCAGGCATGGGATAGTCCTCTTCGCTGGCTGCCTCGTCAGACACATCTCCCGCTTGGTCTGCGGCGGAGCTGTCGGGCTCTGTTGCCCCACGCTCTTTGGTTAGCTCTTCGGCCTGGGTAACTGCCTGCCCTGCTTCAGATTCATCGGGCTGTGTGGACAGGCTCTCTTCGGCAGGCTCTTTGGCCTGGGCGGCTGCCTGCCCTTGTTCGGATTCATCGGGCTGTATGGATAGGCTCTCCTCCGTTAGCCCTTCGGCCTCAGAGATCGCCTCGTATTCTTCTGGCTCATCAGGTTCCGTGGACAAGGTCTCGTCCGCTGACTCTGCAATCCGGTCGGCCCTCTCCTTCTCCCAGAGCTCGCGTTCTTCATCGGTCACGTGACGCAGGCTCAGGCCCATCCGGCGCCTTGGACTGTCGATCTTGATAATACGCGCGGGTACCACCATCCCTATGGCCACGACGTCACTGGTCTGCTTGGGAGATACTTCGGCGAGTTCAGAGATATGGATCAGTCCCTCGATACCGTCTTCCAGAGTAGCGAACGCCCCAAAGTCAATCAGCTTGGTAATGGTTACGGTGAGCATCTGGCCCACTTCGTACTTACTATCAACGGTCTCCCATGGATCTGGCTCGGCGAGCCTCATGCTGAGTCCGATGCGCTTACGATCTCGGTCTACGCGCAGGACGTAAACATCAACCTCGTCGCCAACCTTGACTACCTCACCGGGATGGGCGGTGCGGCGCCACGAAAGCTCTGAAATGTGGACCAGACCGTCAGTACCTCCGACGTCAACGAAGGCGCCGAAGTCACAGATGTTGCTCACCACCCCCTGTACGATCTCGCCTTCTTTGAGTTCGTCGAGGAGCCTTTCACGACGTTGGACGCGCCACTCGCGGCGGGCCACCCGTTCGGAAAAGATTAATCGCCGGTTCTGCCGATCGACTTCGATGACCTTTAGCGGGAGCACTTGATTGTCCATCTCGCCCAGCTTGGTCTGCAGGGTTTCGGCGTCCAGTCGCCGCGAGATGCCCGTGATGTGCGACGCCGGGATGAACCCGCGTATCTTGCCATAGTGGACGATGAGCCCGCCCCGGTTGTGACCTCGCACCTTGCCTTCCCAGATCTCACCGTTGTCACGCAGACGCTCTACATCAAACCAATCTTGCTCCTGACGCGCACGGGACCAAGATACGAGGATGGCGCCTTCCTTGTCATCTTCCGTCCTGATGATGGTGACCGGTATCTCTTCACCGACAGCGAGTTGAGCGATGGCATCCGCTCCTACCTGAGCAAGGTCATCTTCTGGGACCACCCCTTCCCGTTTGAGCCCCAGGTCCACGATGATACGGTCCGAACTGATGGACATGATGCGGCCGTGGCGGATCTGACCGCGCTTGGGACGCTGATACGTATACTGCTCCGAAAAGAGTTCATCCATGCCAGCCTGAGGAGTGTCGGCCATCGCCTGTGGCTCAAACTCAACTTCTGGTGCTGGCTCGTCCACGACAGCATGCGTGTCCGCCTTGGGGTCAGCATGGCTTGTTTGGTCGTGGCCCTGAGGCTCGCTGCTTGGCGGCTGGTCAGGCAGCGACTCCAGATACGCCAGGTGTTCACTCATGGATCATCCTCCCCAATGATGTCTTGTTGTACTGACGAACGAAAAAGCACTCGGTGTCCTGGTTCGAGTGATCGGAAACCGAGTGCCCTTGACAACCGGAAAACTGGCGGCGGCACCCAGACCGGATCTGCGTAGATTCAGAGAAGTGAGGTCATCCTTGGCCTCGGCACGGTGCCCACACACACGGGGTTTGCCGCCACAGCAAAGCCCTGACTGCTGCGCAGAGTCCTCGATCTGCCTCTAGCAACGATAGGCCAGAGTGTAAGACAGGGACACCAACATAACTTGACGATTATTCTGATGAGACGATTGTACATCATGTAACGATGGTTGTCAATGTGCGGCTATGGGGATCCTTCCTGGGTTGGCTATCGCAGTCGTCACCCGGTGCTTTCACTGGGTTGGGCCGCTGCGGGGCGCAAGCGAAGCCAGCAGAAAGCAGCTAGTGCTGAGCACTCTGCAATGCTCAGCAGGCTGAGATACCATGTGGCGTCGATCCAAAGGGGCAGAGGGAACAACTGAATAAGGGTGTCGGAGTAGGCAAAGAGCCATGAATCCCCTTCGAAGAAGGCCCGGTGGAATGCTGTGAAGAAGAGGTCGAACCTCACGTAAGCCACTAGGCCTATGCTTAGCAGGGTGCCGATGAACACTACGCATCCAACGAAGACCGATTGCCAGGCAGACCGGCGTGCCGTGTCCGGCCGCCAGAGTAAGAAAAGCACCGTGGCACACAGCACGCCAGCGCCAGCATGAACCCCAAGCGCAGTGTTTAGCACCATCTTGACATCCACCATGTGGCTGATTTCCCGGGGATTGTACACTTCCCCGTTCCGGGAGCGCAGGCCGGCCAAGAAAGCGGCGTCCTTGTCGGATCGTAGGTAGTGTAGGGTCGCTTGCGCCAGCTCCAGTCGCTCTCGGGGCTCATAGATGAGGGAGGGGGGAAAGCCAGGCTTGGCGTACTCGAACTGCACAAAGGCGGGGGTGAACAACAGGTAAAGGTTCGAAAGAAGGACAAAGATGGGTGCACACGCTCCCAGAACCAGGCGCAGACCGGCGAACGCCCAACGATGTTCCGTGACTCTATGGTGCATGTGGTCCTCCCAAGAGATAGCGGACCACTACGGCGTGGGTGATCTGCTCCACGGGCGCGTGGTCGTCAACCAGGAGCTGTCCCTGGTGTGCTGTGAATTCCCGCGCGCGACCAGCGGCGCGCGCAGCCACCTGTTTCAGCACTGGGTTGGTTGTGTTGGCGATTGATGCCGCGACATGCTCTAGGCGAGTGGGTTGGCGTGAGGCGATGACGATGGTGTTCAGATTGCTCTGGGTATCCATCAGATATACGCTGGGGAAGACGCGGCGTAGGGTAAAGGCGATGGCATTGACCAGCGAGTAGTCGTCCTCAGTGCGGGCGATGTTGAGCGCCAGCACACCATCGTGAGTGAGGTGTTCCCAGACAAGGGAGAAGAACTCGGCGGTCGTGAGGTGAAAGGGTATGTAAGGCGGAATGTAGGCATCCACGATGATGACGTCATAGGTCTGAGCAGTGGTGGCAAGGAAGTAGCGGCCATCGACCGGGAGCGCCCTCACGTTGGGCAGGTCGGCCCCCATATAGCTCTTGGCCACGGAAATGAGCGCAGGGTCAATCTCCAGGCCATCAATGGTAATGGGTCCGTAGACGGCACTGTACTGGGTTGCCATGGTACCACCGGCAAGGCCGATGAGGCACAGGCTGTCTGGGGAAGTGGCCTGTGGCTGACTACGAAAGAATGGAGCCAGGAGAAAGTAGTCGTAAACATAACCGGTTAGAAGGGAGTCGCGTCGGTGGACACTCTGTATTCCTTCGCCTTCGTTTAACTTGAGCAGGATGGAGTCGCCGTCTTCGATGAGCTGGATGTAGTTATATGACGATTCCATCTCGTATATCAGGCCTGAGACGGGTTTGATGGGCCCCTGTGGCAAGAAGTACAGGATGGTAACCACAGCCGCGACCGCGAGATAAAGCCACAAACGGCGCAGCCTGCATTGCCGCATACCAACAATCGTTATTGCCAGGACAGACATCGAAACAACAAAGAGGGTGCGCCTAGTCCCCCAGTTCGGAATAAGGACAAACACGGGCATAAAGGTACCGACTAGGCTGCCAAGGGTTGAGAGGGCGTAGAGGCGTCCTGTGACGGTGCCGCTATGCGACGGGTCCGATAGTCTCAACCTTGCTGCAAAAGGGAAGATGCATCCCAGTAGCACGGTGGGGACGGCCAGTAGCACCACCACGGCAAAGAGAGCGCCGATCACCATTGCACTCTGGTAGCTCGTGAAACCCACGATGGAGTGACGCAGAATGGGAGAGGCGACGTGCGGAAGAAATCCGATCGCGAGACCTGCAACGGCAGCAAGCTCATAGAGAAGCGCGCTTCGGGGGCATCGGTCCGCCAGCCATCCCCCCAGTGCATGTCCAACCGCCAAGTACGCCAGCAGCATCCCGATGAGGAGACCCCACACGGGCAGGGAATTGCCATAGTAGGGTGCAAGGAGCCGTGAAGTGCACATTTCCAGGGCCATTGTTGCGGCTCCCGAGGCAAAGACGGTCACGTTCAACAGAGCTGCTTGTGCAGAGTCAGTCCGGTTGTTGTGGGACGCGCGGCCGATGCTCATCTGCTGCCCCCGCGCCAGAAACGCTCCGCATACGTGCTGCCTCCGCCTACTCTTTTCGAGTACCCCAGAACTTGACCTGAGACAGCTTCTAGCCCACCGAAAAGTGTTTCCACCTGGGATCTGTAGAGGCACACGGAGCTGATCTTGGCGTCCACGGCGGCAGCCGTGAGGAGCTGCAAATAGGGGGCAGGTGGGGATGACCATTCGGACAAGGTCTGCTGCAAGAAAAATGGATCGTGTGCATAAGGATAATCTTCATAGAACTCGACCAGCACTCCTTGTGCCATAAGCAAAAGCCCGGCCTCCCGCACGATTTGGTGGTCAACATGGTGGCCTACGCCAAGGGGCACATAGAGAGGGCCAATACCTTGCTGATGAAGCGAGGAGAATCTTGCCATCAGCTCCTGAATGAGACCGCGGTCTTCCTCCCTTACCGAACCAAAGATTTCTTCTTCGCTCTGGTACATGGGCAGCCCCTCAGTGTCACGGCGATAGATACAGTCGAGGTAATCCCAGTGGGCATAGTCCGCGCCCAGCCGACTCATGGCCGTGGCATCTTCGCACCGGCGCCTTTCGACCGGGCTGTCTGCATCCTGCCATCGTTGGTGTTGCTCCGAAGCGAAAAGGGAGACATGGCGGTAGTTGGGCACCCCGGCGAAACAAGTGATTACCAGGGGCCTAGCTCCACGACTTGCCTGGGTATAGATCCATCCGCCGGCGGATAGCGCCGCATCGTCCAGATGAGGGGAAATGTAGATTGAGCGCATCGGGTAAGTCTCGCATAGGTGAGGCTAAGCGCAGCTAGAGGCAGTATACTACCCATCGACAGCCATGGCAAAGCTGGAATGTGCGGTGTCCAAGACATACTAT
>DDYO01000136.1 GCA_002348045.1 Anaerolineales bacterium UBA2232 | reverse complement strand
TGGCGCACCCCCGAGTGGAAGCTGATCATGGCCCTGGAGCCGGATTTCCACTTCAAGCCACCGGTGGAGCTGTATAACCTGATCCAGGATCCCGACGAAAACGTCAACCTAGCGGAGCAGGAGCCGGCGGTGGTGGCGATGCTGCGACAGCGCATGGAGTCCTGGATCGCCAAGCGCGAGGCGGAGACCGGCCTGCCCAACCCCATCCTGAACCAGGGCGACTGGCACGGCCACGCCGGGGTGGGAGCCTTCAAGACCTCGCAACAGGCCTATGACACGTTGCATATCGGCGACCTGGCGCAGGCGGCCCGCCTACAGGCCCGGTCCAGAGAATAACAAGGAGAGCAAAGACATGGCTTTGAGAGTAGCGGTCGTGGGATTGGGCGGCATCGGCAACCGCCATGCAGGCATCTACAAGGCGCACAAGGACACCGACCTGGTGGCCGTCTGCGACATCATCAAGGAGCGCGCCGACACCGCTGCGGCCAAGTATGAGGCCAAGGCCTTCTACTCGATCCAGGAGATGCTGGATAGCGGGATCAAGCTGGACATGGTCAGCGTCTGCAGCGCCGGCGTTGAGAACGGCGGCGATCACTACAAGCCGACCATGGAGCTCCTGGGGGCGGGGATCCCCGTCCTGGGCGAGAAGCCCATCTCGAACGAGTTGGACAAGGCGCGCGAGATGGTGGCGCTGGCGAAAAAGAAGGGGCTGCGCTATGGCGTCAACCTCAACCACCGCTTCACCCCCGCCGCACTGATGGCCAAGGAGTGGGTGGAGGCGGGCAAGCTGGGCGAGATCAACTTGATCAACATGGTGATGTGGATCAACAACCGCAACGAAAGCTCGCCCTGGTTCCACATGCGCGCTTTGCACCCCCATTCGCTGGACGTGATGCGCTACTTTGCCCGCTCGGAAGTGACCAAGGTGCACGCCTTTTTCAAAAAGGGCAAAGGCCGCCAGATCTGGTCCAACGTGCAGGTGAACCTGCAATACGAGAATGGCATCATCGGCCACCTGACGGGCAGCTACGACGCCACCGGCCCCGGCGGCAGCTATGGCCTGGAGCGGTTGGAGGTCGTCGGCTCCGATGCGCGGTTCATCCTTTTGGATGCCTGCGAGCACCTCACTTTCTGCCCGCGCTTTAGCCACGAGACGGTCACCTACGACTATGTGGGGGGCATGATGGGCTTTAACGAGACCTTCGAAAGCCGCATCGGCAAATGGATCGAGCAGAACGTGAAAAAGGTCAAACCCAGCGAGGTCGATGCCTCCGGCGAGGACGCCCTGCGCGTGCAGACGGTCATCGAGGCGGTCATCGAGTCCTGGCAGACCGATAGCGTCGTCACGGTCAAGTACTGGAGCACGCCAGAGCCCAACAAAAGGACGGAACCTGACTTATGATGATCACCATTATCGGGCGCGGGCACGGCGGCACCCGCGCCATGTCTCAGACCCTCTCCGAGAGCGGTGTGTTCATGGGCGCGCCGTTGAACAAGTCCTATGATCTGCTCCCGCCACAGGACATGTACGACGCCTGCCGGGTCCTGGCCAAGCACGTGCGCTGGCTGGGCGGCCTGCAATGGGACTGGAGCGCGCTGCACAGCATGCCCATCCCCGACGAGTTCACCCAGTTGATCCGGCGTTACCTGGTCACCGTGTTGGAGAGCGACAGCGAGCACACCGGCTGGAAGATCCCGGAGACTACGCTGGTCTTCCCCTGGATCGTGCGCATGTTCCCGGACATCAAATACATCCATTGGGTGCGTAACCCCAGGGACGCCATGCTGAACCGGCATCTCACCGACAACCTCAACGATTTCGGCATCGAATACCCGCCCACCGAGGACCTGCGGCTGCAGCGAGCCATCTCCTGGCATTACCAGTATCTGCTGGTGAAAGCCACGCCCAAGCCCGCCAACTGGATCACGGTGCGCTTTGAGGATTTCGTCCTGCACCAGGAGGAAACGCTGGCCCGGCTGGAGGGCTACCTCGGCCTCAAGCTAGCCCGCATCCCCGTCCAGACCGAGACCGTCGGCCGCTGGCGGACGGACGAGGGCATCAACTATTACGATTTCCTGGAGCCGGCCATGCGGGAATATGGTTACGAGTTCCCGTCGGCCGCGTCGAGCTAACAGGCAAGGAGAGCGATCATGTTGCGAGTCTGCGTCATCGGCCTGGGGCCGATCGGCAACCGCCACGCGGACATGTACAAGGCGGACCCCCTGGCCGAGCTGGTGGGCGTGTGCGATGTCCGCAAGGAGCGGGCCGACGCGACGGCGGCACGGCTGGGCGCGCGCGCCTGGTACGATGTGGACATCATGCTGCGGGAGGCCAGGCCCGATGTGGCGAGCGTGACTACCGGCGGCTACGAGTACGGCAGCGAGCACTATCTGCCCACCATGCAGGCGCTCGAGTTCGGCTGTAACGTCCTGGGCGAAAAGCCGATCTCGAACGATATCCGCGAGGCGGAAGAGATGGTGGCCAAGGCCAGGGAAAAGGGCGTCCGCTACGGCATCAACCTCAACCACCGCTTCACCCCCGCCGCGCGCATCGCCAAGGGCTGGGTGGAGGAGGGGCGGCTGGGCCACCTGCTCTTTGTCAACATGAGCATGTGGATCATGAACCCCCGCGAAAGCTCGCCCTATTTCCAGCTCAAGGCGCTGCATCCGCACACCGTGGACGTCATGCGCTACTTTTGCGGCGACATTGAGGCGGTGCAATGCTTCGCCACCAGGGCGCCGGGGCGGAACATCTGGTCCACCGCCACGTTCAACATGCGCTTCAAGAATGGCGCGGTGGGGACCCTCACCGGCAGCTATGACATCGAGCGCGGCCATCCCATGGAGCGCTGCGAGGTGGCCGGCACGGGTGGGCGGTTCGTGCTGGAGGACATGTTCCGCGAGCTGACGCTCTACCCGGCGGGGAACATGCTCAAGACCAGCTACTCCAACCCCATCTTTGGCGGCATGGGCGGCTTTGAGGACACCTTCAAGGACCGTATCCACCGCTTCCTGGAGCAGGTAACGGCGGGGGTCAAGCCGGAGGAGATCGACGGCTCGGGCGCGGAGGGCCTGGCGGCGCAAAAGGTGCTGGCCGCGGCCATCGAGTCGCTGGACACCGAAAAGATCGTCTACGTGCGGTGACCTGACACCCGATTTTTGCGCAAAAATCGGGGGGTAGCAAGTCAAATCTGACGGACCTTAACAATTGAGGTAGAAATGGCACATGCTCTATCCGGAGGTGTGCCATGGCCACGGTTGTTCGTTTGGTGAACATGCCCGAGCAGACGGGCTATGCTCCGCTGGCTGTCTTGGGCTATTGCCTGTCGCGGACGCGATTTCTCGATCCCGTCTGGGCGGAGCTTGATCTCGGCCTAAAGACCGTGGATCACTCTCCGGAAGCCAAGTTACAGAGCCTACTGCTCAGTATTCTGGCGGGTTGTCGCTCGATTGCCCAGATCAACATACGTCTGCAACCTGAGATTGCCTTGACTCGAGCCTGGGGTCGAGACTGGACCGACCAGTCCAATCTGGCACGAACGCTGGACGCTTTCACAGCCCAGCAGGTGGCCCAGCTTCGGCGGGGAAGTGAAGCCCTCTTCCGGCGCGAGAGTCGCACCCTGCGCCACGACTGGGCGCGTGACTGGCTCTGGCTGGACATCGACCTGACTCCTTTGCCGATCTCCAAGCAAGCGGAAGGGAGCACCAAAGGCAAGTTCGACCGGAAGAATCGCTACGGCCGCCAGTTGGCCCGTGTGCACGCACCCCAATATCACGAAACCCTGTTCTCGCAGGTCTATCCGGGCAGACAGGAAAGCAGTCCGGCTTACATACCGACACTGGAATCCTTGGCGGCTTTCCTGAACCTGACCCCAGAGCAAAGACAGCGCACGGTGTTGCGCTCGGACGCGGGCTTTGGCAGTGATGCCAACATCAACTATGCCCTTCAGGCCCAATGGCAGGTCTTGACCAAAAACAAGGGTGGTCGACGTCCTACGATCTGGGCGAAGCGGGTGGCCTCAGAAGATTGGCAGACCTTGCGCTGTGACCGCTGGGTAGCCAGGGTGACAACGCCTCCAGCTTATGCTTGCCCAACCCAGAGTCTCGTGCTTCGTTGGCTCACGCCTGGCGGTCAGACCAAGCACGGCGTGGTCGTCTGCTCGGTCACGGCTTGGTCGATGATGGAAACCATCGTCTACTACGATGGGCGCGGGGCCTGCGAAACCGAGATCCAGGCAGACAAGGGCGGTTTGAGGCTGGAACGACGACGCAAAAAGCGTCTGGCGGCACAGGAGGCGCTGGTCCTACTGACGGACATCGCTCACAACCTGTTGGCCTGGATGCCGTCGTGGATGAACCTGGCCTCACCGTTGGCAAGTTGGGGAGCAACACGGCTGATCGAAGATGTCCTATGCTGCCCCGGTCGATTGTACTTTGACCACGATCATCTGGCCGAGGTGCAACTCAACCAGCTTCATCCCTATGCCGGAGCCATAGCCGCAGGCTTGGAGCAACTCCTGGCACATTTCGGGCATCCCTGACCTGTACGCGACGATCCTCTACCTCAATTCGTAAGGTACTATGCTGGAGTAGCACTTGCTACCCCCACAATTTTGCGCAAAATCTGAGTGACAGGTCCCCGC
>DDYO01000206.1 GCA_002348045.1 Anaerolineales bacterium UBA2232 | reverse complement strand
CCCCCGCACCCCCGCACGGTGCTCCGCCGACCCAAAGAACTTGTGGATCTGCTTGAACAGCTGCCCACCAGGCTTGTTGTTCTCATCCACCAACACAACCTTCACCCCACACCGGGCCGCTTCCACCGCCGCCGATAGACCCGCAGGCCCAGCTCCCACCACCGCCAGCTCAGCCTTCATCTACCACGCTCCTCAGCTCACCCAGCCCATGCTGCGTCTCTACCTTCATCCCCGCTTTCACCGGCGTCACGCACGTCCTCACATTCGGTACGCCGTCCACCACCATCATGCAGTCCGTGCACCGCCCTATCGCGCAGAATATCCCGCGGGGCTCTCCCCGCTTCCGCGTGTACCGAAATACGACCTTCCCCGCCGCCAGCAAAGCCGCAGCGATCGGCTCCCCCTCCACCGCCTCGACCCGCTCCCCGTCTACCCAGATCTCAACGACGCCTACTATCTCTTTCCTGCCCAGAATCGGATGCTCCAATACGCGCATGGTAAAATCCCCTGTGATGAGTCTGACATGTCCGTTTCAGTGCTGCAACCTCGGATGCTCAAAGATGCCCTACATTGTCGCCCAGCATCTCAAACGCACGCGGTCCTCGCTTCTTTCAGACCTGGTTGCCCAGGCCAAGACCATTGCCGACCACCAGCGCCCGGATGCGCGGGCGCGTCATATTGCCATCCTTTTCGGTGGGCCGCGCCAAGTCCGCTTCAATCATCACCTGCTCTACGGTCAGCAGATGGTTAGTCATCTCTTCGGCCGCCAGCCCCATCTCCTGCGCCTCGATCGCCGCATAGATCCGAGAATGCTCATCCATCGCCTGCTGCCAGCGACCCGGGGTATTAAAGCTGGTGGTCATCATCATGTTGCGCCACAGGTCCTGCCCCATCAACTCGTGAACAAGAGTGACGAGGCCAACGAGGACCGAATTGGCCGTGGCACGAGCTATAGCCAGGTGGTACTTTCGGTCCCCTTGTGCCAGGCGATGTACATCATGTGGCTTTGCCTTCATGAACTCCTGGATCTCTCGCAAGAGCGCCAAATCGTCGTCAACCCTCTGCAGCGCAGCAATTGACGCAACCTGCGGTTCCAATGCTTTCCTGGCCTGCAAGAGGGTAAAAGGGCTCTCCTCGTCATAGAGCCATGAGGCATCAAAACGCGATCCGGGGGCCACCGTATCGCCACAAACAAAAGTGCCCTGCCCATGTTTGGTCTCTACAAGACCCAACATCTGCAAGGCACTGAGTGCTTCCCTTAGCGAGGCGCGGCTGATCCCCAGACGGTCGGCCAGGTCTCGCTCCACGGGTAACTGGGAGCCAGCTGGAAACTCGCCGCTCTTGATCAGCTCAACAATCTGATCGACTACCTGGACATACGCCCGTTGTGACTTGATCGGGGTGAACGACATCGTGTGACCCCCTTCAGCGGTACGCACTTGAACGGAACGCACCTGGTGCTCACGGTCGGTACCCAGCCAACTCATTGGAAGAAACCAGAGGTCTGGCTAGCTCACTGAGTAAGCAAGCAGCCAGTGACCCAGTCATCTAGTCATCAGACCACCGAATTGAGTGTACAATGTGGCGCAGGATTTGTCAATACCCCCCCTACCTATGCTATAATCGCTTCACGCCAAATTCAGGAGGCCGCCATGCAAAACACCCGTGCGTTCCTGCGCAGTCTTGGGCTACCCGACGCGGATGCCTACGAAAGACCGACGTCCGCCAAGCGCTTCCCAGACGGCGCCCAGTACCGTGTTGAGATCCCCAGCGTCGAAGGCCCGCGTGCGTTTCAGGCTGTTCTGGAGGAAGCGGAGCGACACAACATCCGCATCCACCGCATCTCCCAAGGAAGCGGAGTCTTATTGCTCACCGACGAGGAGATTCGTGAGATGGCTCGTACGGGGCGCGAAGAGCGCATCGAGGTCAGTCTCTTTGTCGGCCCGCGTGCGTCATGGGACACCAGTGCTCAGGTCCTGACTCCAGCGGGTAAGGCCCTGGCTGCCCGGCTGCGCGGCGTAGACCAGTTGGTCTTTGCCATTGAAGATGTTCGACGAGCCTGTGCCCTGGGCATCCGTGGAGTGCTGGTAGCCGACGAAGGCCTGCTGTACGTACTGGGTGAGATGAAGCGCGCCGGTGAACTGCCGCCTGACCTGGTGATCAAGGTCTCGGTGCAGATGGGAGCAGCTAACCCGGCCAGTATCCGCTGGATGGAGCGCTTGGGTGCCGGGACTTACAATATTCCGACCGACCTCGCCCTCGATCAGATCGCGGCCATCCGTCAAGCGATAGACATTCCCTTGGACATTTACGTGGAAGTGCCTGACGATTTCGGGGGATTCATCCGCCACTATGAGATCCCGGAGCTCATCCGGGTCGCCGCGCCCATCTACGTCAAGTTCGGCCTGCGCAACGCGCCCAACATCTATCCCAGCGGATCACACCTCGAGGCCACAGCAGTATCACTCACCCGCGAGCGGGTACGGCGGGCGGCTCTGGGCCTTCGTCTGCTCCAGCAGTACATGCCGGAGGCAACCCAGTCCGAGCTGGGCGCCGAAGGACTGGCTATTCCGCGCTAGGCAACGCCGTACAGTCTCACAAGCTATGCAGGAGGCTCGATCCTGGTTCGACTTTACCCATTGCCTGGGCCATAAGACAGGGACCTGCTCATTGCTGTGGCTGTTTTCGGTATATCCAGTTCGCGGGGCAGGACCTCCGACGGGGCCTTTCTCAGACCGCCCACCATTCGGAGGGCCCTGCTCTCGTAGCGACAAGGCACGCCAGAACCGACGATTCTCCGTCACCCTTGGCAGCACTATCCACTGAGATCTACGGGCACCTCACCATCAATACAGATCCCTTCCAAGTCAACCAGACAGCGGTGGGCATAGATATCAACTCCGCTCCTCGCTGCGAGACGAAGTGTGTCGCCGAAAGCCGGGTCGGTCACGTCGTTAGGTCTCAAGGAGCGCACATCCGGCCGTTGGATAACGAACACTACCGCCGCTCGCTCCCCATGCTGAGCCAGGTCGGCCAGCTCCAGCAGATGCCGGCGTCCGCGCAGCGTAGGGGCATCGGGGAACAGGCCTACCCCCTTTTCCACCAGCGTAACCGACTTGACTTCGACCCAGCAGCGAGACAGAATGTCGCCTTCACGCTGGACCACAAAGTCCAGACGGCTGTCACCCCTGCGAACCTCCCTCTGCATGACGGCAAAGCCGGCGAATGCTCCAAGGTTTCCCAGGGCCAGAGCCTCGGCAAACAGCGCGTTGGGCAGCCTGGCATCAGCGGAGATCAGCTGCCCCTGAGCCTCGACCAGGGCAACGTCATACCTTGTCTTACGATGACCTTCGGGTCGTTCGACGAGGAACAGCGACGCACCGGGCCGCAGCAGCTCGCGAGCTCGGCCCGGATTGGCCAAGTGAGCCCAGACCTGCTCACCATCAAGCTCTGTGGTCACTCGGAACCGGTTGTCCCGCTGCAGGAAACGAGCCCGAATGAGACTGGGGAACCTCACGCCAACGCACCTCTGCCCGGCAATTTAGCCGTCTGGGTCACCTTGTCTGATTCTGAACAGCTTTTCGCAACCGCGCGTCCACCTGGCCTACCTGCGCTTGCTGTGCCAGCCAGTACTCGGGACTCTTCTGAGCGTTCAACTCGTCGACGGTCTTGCCCTGTTGCTCCACCCAGGTATAGTACTTGAGGTTATGCCAGCGAGCCCTAGCTTCGCGAGTGCCCTCCTGAATCCAGTCGAGTTTCTGGCCGTGGAAGATGCCCTTGAGTCTCGCGCGAGCTTCGCTCTCATCCATGCGGCCGCGGGCTGCCGTCAATTGCGCCATTACCGAACCGTATCGGTCGATGGCGTCAGTCAGGATAGTCACCACGATATCGTCTTTGCCAAGGCCATAGAACTTGGCCGTCTTGATGGCCCCCAGCACGTTACACACCCCCGAGATCCCAAAGGTGGTCGCCAGCATTTGCACCTGATCTTCCGGGACGCCGCAGTCCTCCCTCAGTGTACGCCAACCGGCTTCTTCCACCAGAACTTGCAACCCCAACTTGCACTCGAGATCGTCAATGGCCATCAGGCAATCCATGTTGTTCACGTTGTGAATCCAAGTCACGTGTTTGTCTCCAATGCCCTGGATGTCGTGCCCGCCATACCCATTGTTGAACAGTGTGGGGCACTGGATCGGCTCGAGTCCCACGATTTTGTGATCGGGCCACACCTGTTTGAGCCTCTCGCCCGCCGCGATGGTGCCCCCGGAGCCCATGGACGATACAAAGGCAGCGATGCGACCCGATCCGACTCCCCTCTGCCGGAGCTCCGCTGCCAACTCGACGATGGTATTGCCGGTAACGTAATAGTGGAAACGATAGTTGCCGAACTCCTCGAACTGGTTGAGGACTCGGACACGCTCAGGATCAGCGGCCTTGAGCTCCTTGCACTTGTCATAGATCTCTTTGACATTGCTCTCGCAGCCAGGCGTGGCAATCACCCGCGCGCCATAGCTGCGTATGATCTCGAAACGCTCCTGGCTCATTTCCTCTGGCAGGATCACTACGCTGTCAAAGTTCATCCTACATCCGACGTAGGCCCCCCCAATGCCATAGTTGCCCGTAGAGGGCCAAATGAGGGTGTGGCGATCAGGGTCCACCTCGCCAAACAGCTCCTTTTCGATAAGGACCGAGTACGTGGCGCCAACTTTGTGGCTGCCGGTCGGGAAATCCTTGGAGTAGAGGACCACGATGGGCGTTTCAACACCGGTCAGCGCCTCGGGCAACACATAGTGGTAAACCCTCCCGTGTGGCGACTTCCAGGTAATGTTGTACAGATTGATGGGATCCAAGGGATCGCTAAACCGCTTCGCCAATGCTTGCTGGCGCACTGCCGGGTCTATGGTATCCGGATGCAGCATCTCCTCAAACGTTGGACCAATAATGAACTTACTGCCTGTGGTCATCGTTCCTCCCTCACCCTGTGGCATCGTTTCCGTACGGCCTGTGCAAGAACCCTAGTGCCTCACCAGAGCCGCCTTCACTCGGCGACTGTCTCATGGCAGGGTTTTCTTTGCAGGCCAAGATGGCTAGCCCCGCGGCGCGGCCAAACCCAGTTTGCCCACGGCCTGCCTGATTGACGGCATCTCGGCGTCCACCGGAACCGGCGACCCGCCCGCCCGAATAGCGGACTCCGTATCCTTCAACCCGTTCCCGGTCACCAGCACAACCACGCGCTCGTCCCGGTGGACGCGGCCTTCCCGCAGCAACCGCACCAGTCCAGCAAATCCCGCAACCCCAGCCGGCTCGCCGAACACGGCGCCTTGCCGTCCCAATAAGCGCATCGCGTCCAGGATTTCGTCATCGCTCACGGCAACAAACATGCCCCCCGACTCGCGCACAGCGCGCAAAGCCTTGATGCCATCCCGCGGCACGCCAACGGCTATGCTGTCGGCCACCGTATGTGGCTCCATGGGCATAATCTCTTCCGTACCCTCCTGCCAGGCCTTGACCAGGGGGGCCGCTCCGGCAGCCTGGACTCCGACGAGCTGCGGGAGGCGGGCAATCCAGCCCAGCGCATACAGGTCCCGCAGCCCTTTCCAGAGGCCGCCTATGATGCACCCATCTCCCACCGAAACAACGATTCGATCAGGCACTTCCCACTGCAGCTGCTCGCACACCTCCAGGGCCGCGGTCTTTTTGCCCTCGGACAGGTATGGATTGACGGCGGTGTTGCGGCTGTACCATCCATACTCGGCACCTGCTTCCCAGCAGAGGTCGAAAGCCTCGTCGTAGGTCCCATGAACCGCAAACACGGTTGCGCCAAAGATCAGCAGTTGCCCAATCTTGGCCGCCGGCGCGCGCTCAGGAACAAAAATGACCGTGTTCAGACCAACGCTGGCAGCCAGGCCGGCCAGTGACGATGCCGCATTCCCCGTAGAAGCGCAGGTAATGGTCGAGAACCCCAACTCCCTGGCCTTGGTGACGGCGATCGCGCTCGCTCGGTCCTTTAGCGACGCGGTAGGGTTGCGTCCATCATCCTTGATGTACAGATGGGGCATTCCCAGAGCCTGCCCCAGCCTGGCTGCGTGGTAAAGGGGGGTCCAGCCCACCTGCAGGGGAGGAATCAGTGACGGATCGGAGACCGGCAGCAGGTCGGCGTAGCGCCAGATGGATCGCTCGCCTCTTGCTTCCATCTGTCTCCTGGTGACGCTCCGGGCAATACGATCATAGTCGTACAATACGTCCAGGATGCCCCACGGCCCGCACGAGAGGCACGTGTAGAGGGTCTCCTCCACCCGGTGGATTCGACCGCACAGGATGCATTGAAGGCCCTGAACGTTAGCCACGATCCCCCCGCCCAAGCTTCACCGGCCGCTGCCAGCGGTTCAACGGTGCCGGTTCCCCACAGTAGGTGCCCACCGCGAATGCACAACACTACCAGACCTCAGGCCGTTTGTCAATCGAGGCCTGCTGAAGACGGCCGCCTTTCCAACGGTCTTCACCGCGTCAGTCTGGGGTATCGCTTGCCAATCGAGACGCGATTTGCACAAATCCACCAGATCGTGTAGAATCCATATGTCGTGCCTGCGGGCTCCACCGATTCTCCCAGACAGTAATACCGTCGCTCCCTTCGGTGGGTTGTTCGAAAGATTGCCCTTTAGAACTAGGGTCTCGTCAGCGTTGACGTGGTTGCTGCTTTGGACGGGAACCATGTCTTTCATTTGGGGCGCGTCTGGACGGTCCTCTTATCGCCCGATGGAGACGTGCTTGGCGCTGGGTTCCTCACCCAGGGCACCGCTGGATTCCAGAGTCAGACTTGCAGGCCCTTATCCGCGTCTGGCCGGTCAACACGATTCTGCTAGAGGAGTAATGAATGGGAGAACAACTGAGCCAATCGATCGTCATGGCGCCATCGGCAAAAGAGCAAATCTTGGGCGCGGTCGACTCGACTCTGCGATCTATGCGGCTTCTGGACCGCAGTGCGCAGGTCAGGAGGGCAGTAGATCTTTCCCTCAGCAGCATTAACGTTGAGGCCATTCCCGACTATTTGGGCGATGGCAAGCGAGCCATCCTCGTGAGCAATTATCCATCGGTTTACAGCGCCATGAACGCGGTCATAAAGGTTAGCTGCCGCTTGCCCGGCCAGAGATTCCGTCTTAATGCCATTGCTCGACCTGAGGTCGTCAGCGGTGCTAGCGTCATGCTAAAGGCCCTTGGGATTGAGCACCATGTGTTTCCTGTCCAGAAGGACGATGCAGGGGTTTATCGCCTCGATAGAAGGGTTCTGAAGGATATCCTCGCTTTCCTCGATGAGCCTGACGGCATCCTCTGGATGTCCATTACCGGCAGCACCCGAGGCAACGGGCTACTGGAAGAGGACCGCCGAACAGGCGCTGCGCAGTTTGCGGTCTCCAAGGGCATTCCCCTCGTTCCCATGGCCCTGGAATACAAGGAACACAAGGGCAAACCTCGCGTGGTCAAGGTCAGGTTCGGCGAGCCCATTGACCCTGTCGGCCGTATCGATATGACCGATTTCGAAAAGTCCGACTATCTCAATGACCTTACGCGACTGGCCATGTGCCGCATTGCACAGCTGCTGCCCCCGGGCCAGCGCGCTGACTTTGAGAATGCGGACGAAAAGTACGAGGAAACCTGCCGCCGGCTGAGCGCCTGTTAGTCACCCTGCGGCGTTGCCTGGGGCTCGTTCCTGCCCCGCTGATTCCCGCTGCCAGCCCACGACGACCGCAGCCGAGTCAATCCGATGACCCCATACCCAGCACGTGGTCCAGAGCACTGAACCACGTGCTGGGGCACTGAATGCCCCTACAAGCTGTTAGTTGATCACCGTTTCCCCGCAATCGCCGTCCGCATGAATCCGCCATCCACTGTGTGGGGCTCCGATCAAGGCTCAGAAGCAGCGTGTAGCGCCATCGCCTGCCGTACTTCATCGGGAGACTGGCGCAAAAACCGTTCCTCGAGCTCTTTGAGCACCCATCTCGACTGGCTGCGGCATTCCGTACGAGGACGTGTCCTACGGATTGTGCGTGAGTATCAGGTAGATCATACCACTCCCGCGCGTTGGGTTGGCGGTTTGTCCTCATTGTGCTAGAATACCACCCGCCACTACCCAAAGTGGCATCGGGCTACCATTGGATGACGGTCGTTGCGGGAGGATGCTATGTTGGCAACCGATGCTGTCGTTTCGTCAGTTCAAGAAGGCCCACCCGCCAAGATTCCGATTGCCCTCACGGTGAATGGCCGGCACTACCAGATACACATTGAGCCACGCCGTACCCTCCTGGATGCATTGCGCCTGGACCTCCAGCTGACCGGGACCAAGAAAGGCTGTGACCAGGGCCAGTGTGGCGCATGCACGGTTCTCCTGGATGGCGAAACCGCCTATTCGTGCATGCTCCTGGCTATCGAATGCCAGGGTCGGGAGATCACCACCATCGAGGGCCTCTTGGAGGGTCAGGAGCTGCACCCGGTTCAGAAGGCCTTTATCGAGCATGACGGCTACCAGTGCGGGTTCTGCACGCCCGGCCAGGTCCTGTCGCTCAAGGCGCTGCTGGACAGGGTACCCCATCCTTCAGAAGAGCAGATCAAGCAGGCGCTTGCCGGCAACATCTGCCGGTGTGGGGCATATCCCAAGATCCTCAAGGCCGCAGCAGCATTGGCTGAACCCAGCAGGGAGGTCTAGCGATGCCCAAACTGCAAAAGATCCAGGTCGAGTTCGAGGGCCGTTGGCGAGAAGAGGAAGCTATTGTTGAGGAGGATCCCCTCTCGCCTTGGAAGCAGGACGCATCCCTAATTCACGTCGGCCAGCCCGTGCAGCGAGTCGACGGCTACGAGCGGGTCAGTGGGCGGGCAACCTATACCTGTGACGTCATCTTGCCAGGCATGCTGTACGGCAAGATCCTTCGTTGCCCCCACCCTCATGCGCGAATCACGCGAATCGACTCCTCCCGCGCTGAGGCCCTCGAGGGCGTGTTCGCTGTGATGACCCTTGAGAATGCGCCACCAATCGCTTTCGAAGGCGATCGCCGCCTGTTCGAGGAAGAGCTGCGCTACCAGGGTGAAGAAGTGGCCGCTGTCGTCGCCGATGATGAGTACACGGCAGTGGATGCGCTGGCGCTGATCGATGTGGAGTACGAGATCCTGCCTCATGTGGTGGACCTCGAAGCCGCCCTGGCGCCCGACGCTCCACAGGTCCAGCCCGGGGGGAACTTGCTCCTTGGCACACGGGATATCTACCAACGGGGCGACCTGGACGCAGGATTCGCCAGCGCCGATGTTATCGTCGAAGCGACATATCACACTCCCACCGCCCTGCACAACTCCCTGGAGACCCACGGCAGCGTGGCCCAGTGGATCAACGGCAAGCTCACAGTTTGGGATTCCACCCAGGGGGTCTTTAACGTCCGCAAGTCGTTGGCCAAGGCGTTAGACCTGCCCTTTCACCGAATAAGGGTCATCAAGCAGTATATGGGCGGCGGATTCGGCAGCAAGCTGTCCATGGGCAAATACACCCTGCTGGCGGCGCTCCTATCTCGCTCCACGGCGAGACCGGTCCGCTTTCTCCTGGATCGCCGGGAGGAGAACCTGTGCACCGGCAACCGTCCTTCGGCTCTCATTCAGTGCAAGGTTGGCGCCAAGAAGGACGGCTCCCTTACCGCCCTGTGGTCGAAATCCCTCTCCGCAGTTGGCGCCTATGGCGGAAAGGCCGGCGCCTGCGGCGGACCCTTCCGAGACATGTACCTCTGTGCCAATGTGCATACCGAAGAAGGAGCCGTGCACACCCATACCGGCCCGGCTTGCGCCTTCCGTGCTCCTGGCTACGTTGAGGGCACCTTTGCCCTGGAATCCCTGATGGACGAACTGGCACACGAGCTGCAGATGGATCCGCTCCAGCTCCGCCTGCACAACTATGCCGACAGCAATCAGTCGCGCAATTTGCCCTACACGAGCAAGACGCTGCGACAGGCCTATGAGCTGGGCGCAGCAGCCATTGGCTGGAACAAGCGTAATCGGAAAGCAGGCGACCGTTCGGGACGCTTCCGTCAGGGTATCGGGATGGCCAGCCAGACCTGGGGTGGCGGGGGCACTCCTCCCTACTATGCCATTGTTAAGCTTAACCCTGACCTGACTGCGGACGTACTCACCGGCACGCAGGACCTTGGAACCGGGACCAAGACCGTCGTGGCTCAGATTGCCGCGGAGGAGCTCGGTTTGAGGGTAGAGGACATCCGGGTCATTCTCGGGGACACCGAATCCGGACCGTTCGGCGAGTCCAGCGGAGGCAGCATCACCATGGCCTCGGTGGGCCCGGCGGTCCGTCTGGCCGCCTACGATGCCAAACGTCAGGTCCTGGAGCTGGCGGGGTTCATCCTTGATACGCCACCTGAGAGGCTGGACATCCGCGAGAGGGTTGTCGCGTCGCTGGACGACCCCAACAAGATGCTCCCGCTTTCAGAGGTCGCGGCCAAAACAGGCAACTATACAATCATCGGCCGAGGCGCCCGGGGTCCCAATCCTAGGGACGCCACCATCAACACTTTCGGCGCTCAGTTTGCCCAAGTCGAAGTAGATATGGATACCGGACAGCTTCGAGTGCTACAAATCGTCGGCAAGCACGACGTGGGACGCGCTCTCAATCCGCTGACCCTCAGCAGTCAGTTCGAAGGTGGTGTCCTGCAGGCCATAGGCTTTGCCACCATGGAGGCCCGCCTAGTGGACACGCCCACCGGTATGGTGCTGAACGCCAACCTTGAGGACTACAAACTACCCACCGTTCTGGATACGCCTCAGATCGACGTTACTGCTGTGGACCTGGCCGATCCTGTCTGCAACAGCCTCGGTGCCAAGGGAGCGGGAGAACCACCCATCATTCCCTCAGCGGCAGCTATCGCTAATGCCGTGTACCACGCTACCGGCCTGCGAATACGCACCCTGCCCCTCACTCCCCAGGTCATCCTTGAGGCTATTGCCTTGGCTCGCGATGCTTCGGACAAGGGAGGCAGCCAATGAGACGCTTTGAGCATACGGATGCCACGACCATTGACGAGGCGCTGGGCGTTCTTCGCGCCGACTGGACCGCCCGGATCATCGCCGGAGGCACCGATCTTTTGGGCGAGATGAAGGCAGGGATCATCCCCCCCTCACTGCTGGTCAACCTCAAGACCATACCGGGTCTGGCCGAGATCCACGCTGACGACGGATCGTTGCACATCGGTCCCCTTGTCACCCTGACCGCCATAGCCTCTGACAGCATCATTGGCGAGCGCGTTCCCATTCTCTCCCAGGCATCGGCTTCGGCCGCATCGCCTCAGCTGCGGAACATGGGTACGTTGGGCGGTAACCTGTGCCAGCGACCACGCTGCTGGTATTACCGTGGCGAGTTCCCTTGTCTGCGAAAAGGAGGCCGCCGCTGCTATTCGGTCCGTGGCGACAACCGCTACCATGCTATCCTGGGCGGCGGACCCTGTTTCATCGTCCACCCCTCCGACACCGCACCCGCCCTCATGGCCCTGGATGCCGAGCTCACCATTCAAGGACCCGAAGCTAGCCGGCTGGTCTCCATCCATGACTTTTTCGTAGGGCCGCGAACTGACCCGCACCATGAGAACATCCTGCAGCCGAACGAGGTGCTTACCAGCATTCGGATCCCTGCGCCTGAATCTGGCGCCCGAGGCCTGTACTTGAAGATGCGCGAGCGCCAGAGCTGGGCCTTTGCTCTGGTGAGCATTGCGACGCAACTCGTGATGGATGGCAGTCGTTGCCTGAAGGCTCGGATCGTGCTGGGTGGGGTGGCGCCTGTTCCATGGCGTTCAAAGCCGGCAGAGCAGGCGATCGAAGGCAAGGTGCTCAGCGACGACGTGATCCACAACGCGGCCCAGGCTGCCCTCGCCGAGGCCAAGCCCATGAGCAACAACGGTTACAAGATCGCTATGGCTCAGGCTCTGGTCCGCCGGGCACTAGCCAACCTCAGAAACCCTGCATGTGGGCCAGGGGGAAAGGGATAGTCTTCTTGCAGATGTTCACCATTCCTCGGGCCATTTCGGACGGTGACGGGCTAAATGAGTACACTTAGTGACACAAGCGAACGGCGCGCAGACCCCCTGGGGGCAATTCTTGGTAGATTCCTCCCAGCCGCGCTCGGTTTGATGCTCTGGACTCCCTTGGGACTGCTGATTCTCGCACGACTGGCCTCACTACCAGCCCTTCAGTCATGCCACTGGCTCAAGGAGCCAAGCTTTCAGCGATTGACTATTCCACTTGCCGCCATCGCCTATGCATTGGTCATCCGCGCTGCCTTTGACCGACAAACGACCGTGATGTATATGCTGAAGATGCTTCTCTTCCCAGTGTACCTGTTGTGGGAGTCAATAAGCGTCGTTTACAGCCTGCACACGATGCTGCGCAAGGCACGTACGGTCCTGTCGAACTTCATGGTGGGTGCATTGCTCCTAGTTCTAAACCCCGCGCTTCTGGTTCTTGCTGTAGGGGCAGAGAATAGCACTATGGCGATGGCATACACGCTTGTCGGCATTAGTGTTGGGACTCTCTCTGTGGCTTGGCTGTACCTGTGGACATTTCGACCACTAGGCTTCCTGGGTACCTTGGCGCGCTTCTTCGAGAAGTACCTGGAGGATCATGCGAACCGTCCGGCTGGTGAACAAGCACTTTTGCTTCAGTCGGATAGTGGTACGGCAGAGAAGAGACGAGAAGCCATCCAGACGGCTCTCCGCCCGGCAGAAACCTTGCTCAACATTGTGCAGAGGACGGACATCAGCGGCGTTCTCGTCAACACATTCGTTCTTCTGTACTCCATTGTTGGCGCTGAGGTCTGCCTCGTCTTCGCCGTCTTGTATCGCTTAATGAGTCGGTTTTCCCCTTCGATCCTTGTGGCAGAGGAGACAGCATCGCTTCTTCCGTTCGTCATCTTCAGTCTGCGAACAATGCTTCTAAACGACTACGCGGGTGTCACCGTGCACAGTGAGCTTGCACATTGGGTGATTCTTTGGCAATCCGTGCTAGGGGTCGCACTCGTGGTGGTCCTTGTGATGTCTTTTCAGACGCTGTCCACACAGGAAGGTACAGCGGCTCAACAGGACTTCGTGCAACGCATCACACAGGGCATCGAGAACCTGAAAGGCACTCTACCGGGAGCGGATCTTTAGCAGAAGAGCCTACCCGCAAGGTGATCCTGTGATAGGTAGTCGGCTACACCCGTAGTGGTACTGCCGAGGTCTATTGAGAGCAATCTCGACGCTCCTGGCAGAGGAGGAGGCGCCGTGGCCCGGATGACCGTATTGCATGTGCACTGCCATATCACGTCGCGACCCCTGGCCGGAGAAGCAGACTGGTGGCAGGTGCGCAATCTGCTCATTGACACCTACCCCTTGACCCCCACGGATATGAACTGGGATCTGCGCCGCTGGGACGGCCAGCGCTTCCACCGGGAGGACACCGCCCTTGATGCGCGATGGTCGAATCGGGTCCGCCTTTGGTTTGCTGCCGAGGATCGAATAGTGGCCGCCGCTCACCCTGAGGGCGCAGGAGATGTCTACCTCCAAGTGCATCCTGATTACCGGCACCTGGAGGAGGAGATGCTGGATTGGGCCGAACTGGAACTGGCCGCCCCGGTTCCTGAGACTGCCGTGCGCCAGCTGCATGCCTTTGCTTATGACTATGACTCGCCCCGTCAGCGGCTGCTTCACGATCGGGGATATGGCAAGACCAGTGAGGCAGGCGTCGCGCGGCGGCTTCGTTTGGGCCACAAGGTCCTTCCGCAACCTGATCTGGCTGAAGGCTATCGGCTGCGAACCACCCGGGCGGGGGTAGGCGGCGACTGCCAACGCTTGGCTGATCTGCTCAATGCTGCATTCCGGCGCACGTCCCACACCGCCGCCGAGTATCACAACTTTTCCACGCTCTCGCCCTCGTTTCGTCACGACCTGAACCTGGTCGCCGAGAATGGAGATGGGGCCTTTGCCGCTCATGTCGGGGTGACGTTCGACGAGGCCAACCATCGCGGAATCTTTGAGCCTGTTTGCACCCATCCCGATCACCGGCGACGCGGTCTGGCGCGATCCCTGATGTTCGAGGGCCTGCTTCGCCTCAGGGATCTGGGCGCCATGGATGTGTACGTGGGCACTGGAGATGATCCGGCCGCAAACCAGCTGTACGAAGCCGTCGGCTTTACCGAGGCTTACAGGGGCAACGTCTGGCGCAAGCAGTGGTAGCCAGGGAGACCGGCAGCGATCCCCTACCCGATGCCGGCGGCCTCAACGAATCAGCCTATACCTCTGCAATCACCCAGCAGGGCAAGCCCGTCATCCCTTGGAAGTGCATCGGGAATGTGTAGACCACAAAGGGGCTGGACCATCTCGCGCCAGAGCTCGTCGAGGTGGTCCAGGTTCTCAATGATGAACACGCCACGGTCGGCGCAATATTGATCCGCGCATAGCCGGGCAGCTAGCTGCGCGGTCAATCGCAGATTAGGGAACAATATGGCTTGGACAGCCACCGCACAGAAAGGAGAACTGCTGATGAGCACGTATCTCATGTTTGGCCAGTACTCGGCCAAGGCCATCGGGAAGATCAGTGGCGCCCGCACCAAACAAGCCGCTGCCATCATCGCCGAGCTGGGAGGCAAGTACAAGAGCGGCTATGCGATGCTGGGGGACAAGGACCTGCTGCTCATCGCCGAGTTCCCCGGGACGGCAGAGGCAATGAGGGCTTCGGTCGTCTTATCCCAGGAATTCGGGATCTCTTTTACCACGGCCCCTGCCCTGCCCGTGGACGAGTTTGACAAGCTCTTCAAGGGCTAGCGAGCCCGTCGCTGTAGCTGGCAACAACCCATAACAGCATCCTATGAGCGGCGGAGATGGGGTGCCTTGATCCTACCTTGCCGTCGGAATTCCCTTGTGCACTGCGGGCCCGGCTGACAAGCAACTCTCTGCCAGCTCCGCACCGCGCAGGTGCAAGCAACTACCCGACGATGCGAGCGATCGTACCTAACTAGCGCGCCTTCTGGAGCAACTTGGCATACGGGTCCCGCAGGGCGAGGGTTCGGTTGAACACCAGACTGTCTCCAGAGTCGGGATCCACGCAAAAGTAGCCCAGCCGCTCAAACTGGTACCGGCTGCCGATGACCGCTCCGGTCAGTCCCGGCTCTGCCCAGCAGTTGGTCAACTCCTCGAGCGAAGTAGGGTTGAGGTTATCCGTAAAGGCGCGCCCCTCTTCCACCTCGTTAGGATTCTCTTTGACGAACAGGTTATCATACAAACGCACAGTGCAAGGAACGGCCTGTTCCTCAGCAACCCAATGCAACGTGGCCTTGACCTTGCGCCCGTCCGGCGCATCCCCGCCCTTCGTCAGGGGGTCGTACACACAGCGCAACTCAATCACCTGGCCGGTCTGCTCGTCCTTGACCACGCCTACGCATTTGATGAAATAGGCATACCGTAATCGCACCTCGCGACCGGGTGCCAGTCGGAAAAAGTGCTTGGGCGGNNCCCATGGTGGCGTCTTCGGGGTTGTTGATCGCCTCGAGCTCCTCCACCGCACCCTCGGGATAGTTCTCGATCACCACCCGCAGGGGACGGGTCACCACCATCACCCTGGGAGCATGCTTGTTGAGATCGTCCCGCACAAAGTGCTCCAGTAGGGCCAGGTCCACCGTGCTATCGGTCTTGGCTACGCCAATGTGGCGGGCAAAAGCGCGGATGGCCTCCGGTGTATAGCCCCGCCGTCGGATCCCAGAAAGTGTAGGCATTCGCGGATCATCCCAGCCGCTCACCCTGCCTTCCTCTACCAGCTGCCGTAGCCGACGCTTGGACAGCACCGTGTAAGTTACGTTCAGGCGGGCAAACTCGATCTGCTGCGGATGATAGACGCCCAGTTGATCCAACACCCAGTCGTAGAGCGGACGGTTGTTCTCAAACTCCAGCGTGCAGATGGAGTGGGTAATCCCCTCAATGGAATCCGACAGGCAGTGGGTATAGTCATACATGGGATAGATGCACCACTTGTCGCCCGTCCGATGGTGCGGGACTTTTAAGATGCGGTAGAGTACCGGATCCCGCATAACGATGTTGGGTGAGCTCATGTCGATCTTGGCCCGCAGGGTTCGCGAACCTTCGTCGAACTCGCCAGCGCGCATGCGGGTAAACAGGTCCAGGTTCTCCTCCACCGAGCGGCCCCGATACGGGCTGTCCACGCCGGGCTCGGTGAGGGTTCCCCGGTACTCACGAACCTGGTCGGCGTTCAGGTCACACACGTAGGCTTTGCCCAGATGGATGAGCTGAACGGCATAGTCGTACAGCCGGTCAAAATAGTCCGACGCGTAGAACAGACGGTCGTCCCAGTCAAAACCCAGCCAACGCACGCTCTCTTTAATCGATTCAATATACTCACGATCCTCTTTGACCGGGTTGGTGTCGTCAAAGCGCAGG
>DDYO01000160.1 GCA_002348045.1 Anaerolineales bacterium UBA2232 | reverse complement strand
CACCGAGACCATGGCTCGACGCGCAACGCTGTACTTTATGCGAGCCACGTCAGCGATGCCATCGGCGTTGGGAGAGATAGTGGCAGGCGCTATCTCAACGTCGTACAAGAGCGGTCGTTTGCTGTCACAGGAAGCCAGGCAGCCTATGGCGACACACAATGCCGTCATTGTGAGCCAAAGTCGGGTTCCCCTCACATAACCTCCTCAGCCAACGCCGTCACCCACACAGATAGCGCGCAGGCGTTAGATGAACGGGACCAGTTTACTTTACCGGACCTGCAGTGTCAACTGGTGCCACACCCGAGCCGATGCCCAGACTGGATCCCTTCGCAACCAAGTGCAGCCAGCTCCTCGAAGCCTGAGCACCTTCTGAGACCACTGCCGCCCTCCTGGTGTATAATGCAGGCCATGGTTATGAATCGTTGCCCCACCAGTGCACGCGGGCTCAAGATCAGGCCCTATCACATCTGGAGCTGCTGGCCCAATGGGTCGTGATCTATCGATGAGGTTGGGCCGCATTGTCCTTACCTGCCTGTCCATCATCTACTTCTGTTCCCTGGGCATGGAGCGGATTTCGGATGCTGGCAGAGGATCCTCGGTGACCGCATCCATGGCGAAAGCCGCAAGCAGCACCGTAACGTATGTGCGCCGCCTGCCCACAGGGAATCTCGGAACAGCCTGGTTGACGGCTGGACGCAGTCGGTACAGCGTCTCCATTCTTGCGCTGACAGTGGACACTTATGTCAATAGCATGGGCTTGCTTGCCGTCGCCTTGACTCTCGCTGCACTGGTCGGGCTGGCGACTGGCGTGTTGTCCGCCATGGTGCAAGGGTCTCCGGTGTCGTTGGCGATTCTGACCACTAGCCTCTTGGGCATATCGCTGCCAACGTTCTTCACCGCCTTGCTGCTGCAGATTCTCGAGATCTGGTGGTACCAGCGTACAGGCGTGAGACTCGTTCCGGTTGGCGGCTTTGGGTGGGACCGCCATCTAATCCTACCCGCGCTGGTTCTCGCCGCACGGCCTTTGGCTCAGATTTCCCGCATGACCTCTGTGTCCCTCTCCGAGTCCGCGGGTCAGGACTATGTTCGCACCGCCAGAGCCAAGGGATTGGCTACCGGATACATCTGGCGAGGGCACATACTCCCCAACGCCGCGGTAGCCATTCTAACCGCAGTTGGGGTCTCCATGCGCTTTGCTCTAGGCAGCCTTCCGATTGTCGAGTACTATTTCGGCTGGCCTGGCATGGGGGCTGCTTTGCTGAACGCCATCCACACCCGCCAGACCAATCTCGTTATTACCCTCGCGCTGGCACTCGCCCTTACGTTCATGTGCGTCAACATGGTTTTGGAAGCAAGCTATCGTTTGGTTGACCCCCGCATGCGGGCAGACGCCAGCCAGCTATGAGACACAGCCAGTGCAGGGGACTCTCCGGTAATGTTTGACCGCCTGAAGCGCATGCTGAATGCTGACCCCGATCTGACTTGGATAGAGTCTGCTGCCCTGCCAACGGAGGTTGAGCCCGAACCGATCGGCAGGGCATGGCCATGGGTAAAGGTCAACGTTCCTTTCACTGCCAATCTGCCCATCGTCTTCGGTGGCATAATCGTCCTCGGTTTGTTCCTGATTGTGCTGTTCGGCCCGGCCTGGGCGCCTGAGAACCCCTACCTTGCCGGTCAGCGCAGCAGCATGGTCATCGATGGCACTTTTACAACCTCCCCGTTTCCACCCATGCCCGGCTTGCCGTTGGGCACGGATCAGTGGGGCAGGGATATCCTGAGTCTGCTTCTGTACGGGACCCGTAACACCCTGGTGGCATGCCTGTTCATCGCCATGGCGCGCATTCTGCTGGGTTTGAGCCTGGGCCTCCTGGCTGGATGGAATGAGGGACGATCAATCGACCGCGTTGTCATGAGCCTCGTCGAGGCCTCCAGCGCGTTGCCTGCCCTACTGACCGGGATGATACTAATCATGGCCCTTGGCATTCAGAAAGGCATCGCGGTCTTTATCGTGGCGCTGTGCTTCGTGGGATGGGCTGAGATCGCGCAGTACATGCGCAGCGAGACCCTGGTAGTAAAGCGCAAACCTTTTATCGATAGCGCCAGAGTGGTAGGGCTCGATGATCTGGGCATCACGGTCCGCCATATCCTCCCCAATGTGCTGCCGGCCTTGGTCGTGATCGCCGTGCTCGAGATGGCCGCTGTCCTGATGATCCTCGGAGAGCTGGGTTTCATCGGCGTCTTTATCGGCGGCGGTACCTGGGTACAGGTCGGCGACACGACGGTCGCCAATATCCCCGACATTCCAGAGTGGGGGGCGATGATGGCCGGTTCGCGGGCCTATGCCCGCAGCAAGACATGGATGGTTTTCTACCCATCAGCAGCATTCTTTGTGGCCGTGCTGGGCTTTAACCTGTTGGGTGAGGGACTCAGACGTATTGTTCAATCCCGTGGCGTAAGCACCGCTTTCATCTTGAGCCGGCGAGCCATCCTGGTCGTAGCGGGAATCACCGCTGCGACCGCATACATCATTACCCACGTCGGCCCCGCCCCTTCCTATGCAGGACTGGCACAGCGCTTTGATGCCTCTGGGGCTCTCACGCACATCAGCGAGCTCACTGAGCCTCAGCTTGCCGCGCGTTTGGCCGGAACCCAAGGTGGCCAACTGGCCGCCGAATACATCGCCCAGCGGTTCTTGGAGTACGGCCTCGAGCCCATCAATCCTCATCTCGACATATACTTGCCGATGGCCACTCAACGGGTCCTACTTGCTGAGCTGCCACTTCTGGATGTGATCGAATCCCCGGGGACACCCAATCAACCTTTTGTGTATCCGATTGATTTTGGAATTGACGTGCGCAACCACGGGGGATCTGGGCAAGTCGTCGCTCCGGTTGTGCTGGTGCGATTCCGAGGAGACGTTGGCGACCCAAGGCACTTTCGTGGCCTGGATTTGAGGGAACGAGTGGTCCTGTATTGGGAGAGTGATGCGCCGCCGGATTTTGCCACAGAGGCGCTGCTACGCGGCGCCCGGGCCTTGCTGGTAGTGAGCGCTGACTACCGATCCCGGCTGCAGCTTGCCCTGCCCACCGAGGACTATCTGCGCCCAGTAACCCTGCCTACGCTGCGCATCAGCCCCCGTGCGGCGAACGCTTTGCTGCTTGCCGCCGGCCTGTCACCGGAGCAGGCGGAGCACCGTGACTGGGACGAACCCGATGTCTGGCAAGCTACCGAGCTGAACCTGCACCTGCGCATTAGTGTGCAGCTCAGCGTGCCCGAACAGGCACTGGCAGCGAGTGTGGTCGGCCTCCTCAGGGGCACCGACGCCACCCTCAACAAGGAGATGGTCATCGTCTCGACCCACTATGACGGCGGTGGTCGTCAGCCCGATGGAGCGCTGTGGCAGCAAGCCAGCCAGGGGACCTCCGGCGTGAGCATTATGCTGGAGATATTGCGGCTGTGGAGAACGAGCGGCTTTCAGCCACGCCGAACCATCCTCTTTGCCGCCTGGGTCGGCGGTGACTGGGAGTATTCTGGGGCTCATGAGTACGCTTCGTCCTATGCCGGCTATTCGGTTGCGAGGACCGTTGCCGTGATCAACCTCGGCAACCTGGGCTACGGTACCGACAACCTGTCGGCAACCGGTGACTCGCGCCTGACGGACCTTCTGGTCCGTAGCGCCCAGTCTACTGGATTGACGGTGTCGGAGGGACCGCTTCCGCAACATGCTTACTACCACGCAATCCCTGCGCCTGCGCTGACTGTTGGGTGGAATAACCCTGACCTCCATCCCGCCGAGGACACCGTCGATTTGGTCAGCAGCGCTCGGCTGTCTGAGGCCGGCCACCTTATCAACTTGATGCTGATCACCCTTTCCCGTGAGTACGACTACTGATGAACATACACGATCGGCAGCACCCATCCCTACCGCACTTCTCTAATGACAAGGACAACCTGATAGGGTGCGGAGAGACGGGCAGGGTGAGCCAGGCGCCGACTTCCCGGACCGACCAATGCTCGCGCACAGCCCTCATCTGTGCCCTGGCGCTGGCCATGGCCCTCATTCTCACGGGATGTTATTGGGTCCCATTGGCGCCCAAGGAGCCTATTGGCCCAGCCCAGACCCCCCCGGAGACCCTCTCACCGCACCTGAGTGATAGTACCTCGGCAGCCGTGACCGACAGCACCGTCACGCCGGTTGTTCACCCGATCATCTGCGAACCTGGCACCCTTGTACAGCAACGGGATTGGCTCGGACTCGCGCGGACCTTTAGCGAGACAGTCGCCCTGCAGCACATCACCCAGCTTACCAGTCCCTCGTACGCCGGGCGTGCCGTGGGTTCTCCCGGCGGGCGACTGGCGGCTGAGTGGATCGCTGCCAGGTTCGCTGAGTATGGGCTGCAGCCCGCAGGTGATGCCGGTACGTACTTCCAGTCATTTCCTGTGCCTTATGCGGAGTTGACCGGCATGCCCATGCTCAGCCTGGTCAGCCCTGATGGCGACATCCAGCACACCTTCGTCTTCAGAGAAGACTATACGGTTTGGCCAGGAGGCTACTCGGACGGAGGGCGGGCTCAGGGCCGCGTATTCTGGTTGGCCGATGGCA
>DDYO01000040.1 GCA_002348045.1 Anaerolineales bacterium UBA2232 | reverse complement strand
CCGCTCGTTGCAGGCCCGGCGTTGCTCCCGACCCCGGGCTCTGCGTGGGTGTACCGGACCCGGTGCCCGATGGTCTAGACCTGCGTGAGCCTGCCGGCACGCCCTACCAAAGGGCAAAACCCCTTCTGCTCTGTCGGGCAAAGGTCATCGCCTCCCCGACGCAGGTATCACGCAAACTTTCCCCTGGCTTCGATGGGCCAGAATCCTTGTAACTGCCCGCCCTGATGGACACAATACCGATCGTGGAGATTGATTGTCGTGCAACCATGAGACGGGATAAGCTGCACCGTATCCCCCGGCGCCAAGCGTACATCTTCCGGGTGCGCCAGCGTAATGAGGCCGTGCTCTTCCGAGAGCTTGGCCACCACCGCGCCAGGAACCTCAGCCACCAGCGGCATCCCGAAATCGCTGCTGATTGCCTTGACGCCGGCGTCAACCACCAGAAGGTCCCGCCTGGGCCTACTGATCACGGTACACAGCACCGCGATGGCCTGCTCAAAGCCAACGCCGACGCTCGCATAGCGGGCATCCATCGTCGCGTATGAGCCTGCCTGTACCTCGGTCACGCTAGGATAATCTCCGCTGAACTCGTACGTTCCAGTGCCACCCACGCTGACCACGTCAACCGGCAGTCCAGCAGCGCGAATGCCTTCGGCGCTTTTCGCCAACAGACCCATCGCCTTGACTGCCGCCGCCTTGCGCTGCTCCGCCGAAGGTAGCATCACGGCGTGCCCTTCGTAGCCCATCACACCGCGGAAGCGCAGCCCGGGCTGACCCGCAACTTGGCGCGCCAAGTTCACCGCCGCCACTCCCGGTTCAACGCCGCAGCGGTTCATCCCGACGTTGACTTCCACCAGAACCCCGAGCTCGACCCCGGCCGCTGCAGCCGCCAAGGACAGGTTCCGGACGTTTTCTTGCGAATCCACCGCCACCGTCACCCGCGTCCTTCGGCACAGCGCCATCAGGCGAGCGATCTTGATGGGCGTGACGATCTCGTTGGCAATGAGGACATCGCCGATACCACCGTCGGCCATCGCCTCGGCCTCACCCACTTTGGCGCAGGTGATCCCCACAGCTCCCGCTGCCACCTGCATCTGGGCAATGTGGGAACACTTGTGCGTCTTCGAGTGCGGCCGCAAGGCCGATGGGCGGCAGGCAAAGAACTCCGCCATCCGCGCGATGTTGCGCTCAAGCGCGCTCAAGTCCAGCAGCAGAGCTGGAGTGTCAACCGCATTGAAGGAGCACTCTGCCACACGCCCCCTGACTTCCGGTAATGGCTACCGGGTCATGTGTCGCGGAATCGAGACTACTTTTTCTGTGCTCCCTTGGGCGACGCCACCATCCGCGAAAGCTTACCCTTGCAGACTGGGCACGTTCCCTGAAGGGCATGACGGCCGTTCTTCAGCACCGTATCCTTGCCGCCCTCCATATCCCGCATAACCTTGCACTTGAGGCAGTACGCTTTCATAGCTCCTCCCTTGGCATCAAAATCGCGCCCAGCCCATTCTACCACACGCTGATAGCTTACGCAAGCCTACATCAACCTTGAACAGTGGCTCGGATGGACACAGGTCCTAGATGAAAAGGTTCACGTTGGCGTTGTCCGATGCCAGCGTATAGGTCGCCACGCCGCCAATTTCCACGCCCTCGATGAGCTCTTCGGTCTTGATACCCATGATGTCCATCGTCATCTGGCAAGCGATCAACCGTACCCCATTCTCCCTGGCCGACTGGATCAGCGACGGCAGCGCATCCACCTTCTTGGCCTGCATTACGCCTTTCATCATCCAGGTGCCCATGCCGGCCATATTCATCTTGGACAAGGTCAGTTTGTTTACCCCACGGGGCATCATCCAGCCGAACATCCTCTCGATGAGATTCTTTTGCACCGGAACAGCTTCGTCGCGGCGTAGGATGTTCAGGCCCCAGAAGGTGAAGAAAAGGGTCACCTTCTGGCCGGTGGCAGCCGCCCCATTGGCGATGATGAAAGCCGCCATCGCTCGGTCAAAATCACCCGAAAACACCACAATCGTCCGCTCGTGGCTGTTGCCGAAGGGAGAGCCCGTCGGCGCCGTCGCCACGGACACCGACGCCGCATCCCCCACAGCCGCTGCAGTGCCTTTGCGGATCAGAGCGGTGAGCATCCCGCCCTCCCGGGTCAGGGTGAGCAGCTGATTCCCTGTGCTCTGGCACCACGCGCCCACGTCCCGCGAAAAGCCTGGGTCCGTCGCCGTGACTTGAAGGACGGCTCCGCTGGGCAGCTTTTGCACCTCGCGGTAGACCCCCAGAATCGGGCCCGGGCACTGCAGGCCGCAGGCATCCAACATCGCGGCAATGTGCACGCCCTCTGCCGTAACACCAACAGCAGGAGCGGCCGCCAGCGCCACCGGTACCAGGGGCGGCGCCCAATCGTCAAAGTTGCACTGCGCCTCCAGAGCCGGGCCGCACGTCTCCATCGCTCCCGTCACATTGGCCGCCCGGTATCCGTTCTGCTTAAGTATCCGTTCAGCCAGGTATCCCCGCTTGCCCACCCGGCAGTAGATAAACCACTCTTTGTCCCTGGACAACTCTCCGAGCCTGTCCCGCAGCTCAGCGAGGGGAATGTGCACAGCCCCTTCCAAGTGGCCAGTGTGCCACTCGGCCTCAGTGCGCACGTCCAAAAGACCGGTCTTGTCTGGGTCCCGCTGGACAAGGTCCTGAGCCTGCACAATATCCGTATCGCCGCGCAGCCAGTTCGCCGCAACGAAACCGGCGATGTTGACCGGGTCCTTTGCAGAGCCAAAAGGAGGCGCATAGGCCAGCTCCAGCATCTCCAAGTCAAACACCGTTTGGCCAGCCTGCAGAGCAGCCGCCAACACGTTGATCGTGCGATCAACGCCGTTCACGCCCACCACCTGCGCCCCCAGCAGTCGGCCTGTGTCCGGAGTGCATAACAGCTTGACAGCCATGGTCGTCGCGCCCGGATAGTACGTGGCGTGGTCGGCGCTGTGGGTGATCGTGGCCCGGAAAGGTATGCCCTGCCGGGTGAGCCGCTTGGCATTAAGACCCACCGCCGCAACCACGACGTCCAGAACCTTCGCGATGAACGAACCATAGGTGCCGGGATAGGAAATGGCCCTTCCCGCGATGTGATTCGCCGCCATACGTCCTTGGCGATTCGCCGGTCCGGCCAGCGGAATGGCCGTCGTAATGCCCGAAATGGGGTCCTTGACCTGAATCGCGTCGCCGATGCCATAGATGTCAGGATCCGAGGCCTGCAGGGATTCATTTACCACCAGATGTCCCCGCGGACCGAGCTCCAATCCCGCCTCCCGGGCGAACTGCGTGTCAGGCTGGACGCCCACCGCCACAAGTATTATGTCGCCAATCGCGGTCTTGCCGCTCACCAGATTGGCCCTTAGTTTGCCGCCTTCCGCCGCTTCGATGGACTGCAGGCCATCACCCAACGAAAGCCGGACGTTGTTCTGCCGCAGGTGGCGGTGAACCAGAGCAGCCATCTCCGGATCCAGGGGCGTCATCACTTGATCCAATAGCTCCACCAGCGTAACCTGCAGGCCTCGGATGGCCAGGTTCTCGGCCATCTCCAGGCCGATGAAACCGCCGCCAATCACCACGGCCGATTGTGCCCGCTGGGAATCCACCTCTGCCTTGATGGCGTCCATGTCAGGAATCGTTCGCAGTTGATAGACCCTGGGCAAGTCCATGCCCGGCACTGGCGGCATAAACGGCTTGGCACCCGGCGCCAGGATCAGCTTGTCGTAGCCCAGTTCATAGTTCTCGCCGCCATCCAGCTTATGCACGTGCACGACCCGCCGCTCACGGTCTATTGCCGTCACCTCCTGGCGGATCCGAATGTCCAAGTCATAGTCCGCTCGCAGGCTCTCCGGCGTCGCCAAGAGGAGCGCCTCCCGACTGGGGATGATGTTGCCAATGTGATAGGGCAATCCGCAGTTAGCGAACGACACGAACTGGCCCCGCTCCAATACGATGATATCTGCGTGTTCATCGAGCCGGCGCAACCGCGCTGCCGCACTCGCGCCACCCGCCACGCCCCCAACGATCACTACCCTCATTAGTGCCTTCTCCTTCGCCGCGCCCCCGCGGACCTGCGATTGATGTACTGTCATCAAGACGTCGTGAGTATACGATACCCCCCGGGTGTTTGTCAAATCTGCGGCTTTGGCTTGAGAATTCTCGACAAGTGCGCACACCAAAGGGCGGTCTATCTCCTGCCTGGCGGTCCCTTACCCGCGTTCTCCGGCGGAGCCTTATGCGGGCTGGTGTCGAGAAACGGTCGGGACCCAACGAGCGATGAATCCTTCGACGTCGAACTTGGACTTGCTGCCGCGGTAGCTCATATAGCGTATCTTGCCAAATATCGGCCGCGCACCCCAGGCCCGATCATGCACGCCGCCGATGGACCAGGCGATTCCAGCGTATCCATTGGCATCGCGGCCGTCCAACTCGTAGCGATCGTTGAGTACGATGGCAAACCGTAGAGCTTCCTCTGGGTCCACTGTCCACTCCAGGATCTTTTTTGCCCAGTACATCCTGAGGTACCCGTGCATTTTGCCGCTGTCCACCATCTGTCTTTGCGCGGCATTCCACAAGTCGTCGTGGGTGGCTGCCGCCTCCAGTTCATCCAACTTGTACAGGTACGGCCTGTGATCGCTCCGATGCTCCTCAATCGTTCGCTGCGCCCACGCCGGAAAAGCCGTTACGCGGTCATAATCGGGGGTGTAGTAGCAGTAGTTGTCCGAAAGCTCCCGCCTCACGATGAGTTCCTCCAAGAATGCAGCCTTGCTCTCCCTGGGAACATGCGCCGATTGTACCTGCCAGGCCACTCTCTGAGCAGCAATCTGCCCAAAGTGCAGGTATGGGGACAAGTCCGATTGGCCATCCTGTAAAGGATCATTGCGCCGCCGCCCGTAATCTTCCAGTCGCTGTTGGACGAACACCGTCAATTGTCTGCTCGCGGCTCGTTCGCCGGCAGTCCAGCCGCGCAGTGGGCCAATGCCCGCGTCAAGGTTCAACCGGCGCAACGCCCGAGACCAATCAACCTCGGGCACCGACTCAGGCCAGCGATGGGGATGGCGGCGCAGTTTGGGGACATCGGTCAAGAACCGAGACAGTTTTCGGTGCAGCTTGGGCCGCATGGTGTAAGCGGCGAATTCGCGTTTTGGTGAGGCCGACCAACAGGGAACTATGTTGTGGGCATCCACCTCATAGACGGGAATGTCCACCCGCTCCGCCACAGCTTCCCGCCATTGCCGCCGCTCCCGGAGGGGATGAAAGTCCGTCACCAGAGCCCCCACCCTGTGGGCCTGTACGAACCCCGGAACGACATCGTCAGGCACTCCCTCCAGCAGGTAGAACGGGATGCCCATGGCCGCCAACGCCGCCGCAGCTCCTCGGAGGCCCTCCAACATGAAAGCGTATGGCCGCACAGGCAGCCCGTCCACGCCGGTTGCCAGGCAAAACACTACCGCCAGAGCAACACCGCCCTCGAGAGCCAGTTCCTGGGCAAACAACAGCGCCCAGTTATCCTCGGCCCGCTGGTCGCGGTTCATCCAGTACACCACTGGCCCGGAACCAGTCTCTCCTGGTTTCAGGAAGCGCACCCTTTCAGCGTCTATCATCAGCGCAACTCCTTTGCCCGCTGCGGGCCTTCCAGGCCACGTTAATTCAGTGTGGCTACGCGCCCATTATACGCCTAACGAGAATGTCCAATAATGAGTTGCCGGTCGCTAAACCAACTAGGCGGGCCTACAGTGGGAAATGACAGGTTCGCGCAAATCAGTATGCTGCCGATTGTGGATCGGTACAAGGCTCAACACGGAGGTCGTGCTGGTGAACTAAGCCTATCCCGGACTACCCGGCGCCAAAACACGGCCTGCTTGACGACAGATCGGCTGCGGATATAATGCTCTTCGATTGGCCACACTTGGGGAGAAGCGCATGAGCCACCGCAAACACTTTGATGCCGTTGCACCCCGATGGGAGTCGATGGTTGTGGGTGCACCTACCATTCGTCTACAGGAGATCGTGAGTACTCTCGCCATCGGTAGTGGCGATGTTATCCTCGATGCTGGCTGCGGCACCGGCGTGTTATTCCCCATGCTGCTGGCCAAAGCAAAAGATCCGACGCATATTCTGGCCATGGACGTCTCCGGCGAAATGCTGCTGCGAGCTCAAGCCAAGGCCTTCCACATTCCCTTGATCCAGGCTGACGGAGAGTGTCTACCCCTAAAGCCTGGCCTGTTTGACTGGATCGTGGCAAACTCCGTCTTTCCCCACTTTTCCAACAAGCAAAGAGCCTTACTGGAGTTTCACCGCCTCCTTCGCCCGGGAGGCCATGTCGCCATCTTCCATTTTGACAGCCGTGACACTGTCAACGAAAGACACCTCCGCATCGGCGGTGCGGTAGGTGGGGATTCCCTTCCACCGGACGAGGAGCTATGTGAGCTCCTCGCCGAGGCAGGCTTTGTAGATGTGACAACTCAGGACCTTGCTGACCGCTATGTGTTAACGGCGGTCAGGGACGACCGCTAGGGTTGCCTGCCTACCAGGACACCTTCGTGCCAACTCCGCGCGCCTGAGCATTGGTCCATGCAACCTGGGCTGCCGCGACATCCTGGACCGCCACTCCCACTGTCTTGAATACCGTGATGTCACTATCCCTCACCCGTACCGAGTGGCCGTCGAGGAACAGCTCGCCCAGTGCCGCTGCCACGTGATCCCGACCGATCATTCCTTCCTCCCAAGGTTTGATCAGGTCACCGGATTCTGCCCAGATGGCCTCCAGCGAATCGACAACTACCCGCGATCGAGCGATGGTAGCAGACGGGATCTCCTGCATATCCGGGCGGTACGTGCCAACAGCGTTGATGTGGGTCCCTGCACGGACGTCCGCATCGTCCAGCACTGGCGTCAACGCCGTGGTTGCAGTGCAGATAATGTCCGCGTTACGTACCGCCTCCGCAGCCGAGCCCGCCGCGCGCATGTCCGTTGGAACGGGACCTTCCCCGGACATTCTCTCAATCATCTTTCGGACTCGCCCGGCGTCAGGATCATACACCCATACCCTTTCGATTTGCCTTACCGTGCAAACCGCCTCCAGTTGCGTTTGTCCTTGAACACCGGCGCCAATGATAGACACCACTCGACTGTCCTGCCGGGCCAGCAGATCGGTTGCTGCTCCCGCAGTGGCGCCAGTCCGAATGGCGGTGAGGCTGCTCCCTTCCAGCAGCGCAAGGGGCTCGCCAGTTGTCGGATCGACCACCAGCACGGCACCTTGGGTAGTAGCCAGGCCCAGCTCACGGTTCTGCGGGAAGACCGATACCACCTTGACCGCCAGAGACTGCATCCCAGCCTGTGCCAGCCTCGCCGACATGATAAGGGTCACTGCCTCGCGCTCAGGGATCGTTATCCGACTCCTCAACGGCAGCTCGGCGTTTCCCGATGCCAGGGCCATGAAGGCCTGTCTCATGGCCTCGATGGCCTGGCTCATGGGCAGTGCCTGGCGGACCTCGTCCGCATTCAGTACTATCATCAGCTATACCTCCTATGCATGCTATTCCACCCCCTTTATGCGAGCCACGCTCCCACGCACAATCTGCGTGAGCTGACTCGGCGTAATGGCAAAGATGTGGTGTGGGCTGCCTGCAGCGGCATACATCTCGGTCACAGTCATCAGGTCCTCGTCAATGACCGTCTCCAGCCAACTGACATGCCCAACGGGCGGGATCCCCCCGATGGCAAACCCGGTAACCTTGCGCACGAACTCTGCGTCTGCCTTGGCTACTGGTTCGCCGAAGAGGGCTGCCAACCGTCCTTCATCGACGCGATTGGCGCCGCTGGCTACCACGAGGTACGCTTTACCAGTCTCCGCGCCCCGAAACACCAGTGACTTGACGATCTGTTCAACGGTGCATCCCAGGGTCTGGGCAGCCTCCGCTGCTGTTCGCGTGGTCTGAGGGGTCTGCACAACCGCCACGTGCAGGCCTAGAGAACGCAAATGCTCTTTTACGCGCTCAACGCTTGCAGAACATGCTCTGTCCATCAAACACCTCACAGAACAACCAACGTAACCAGAAAGATGCAGTCATTAGAGAGCCTGGCAGATCGCCCATATGCCCCACGCCGCAATTGCCGCGCCCGCCACACGGCCGGTCACGGCCAGAACTCCTTCGCTGACTCGTTCCCGGAGCGCATCAACCATGGTCGCCAGCGTCAACCACCAGACCGTGGAGCCGCAGAATATTCCACACACGGCCACTACGCTGGGTAGAACCTCGTGTCGAGTGCCCATGCCGTCACTCGCCAAGATTGCTCCAAACAACAGGATCGTCATGGGATTCGACAGCGTCAAGAGCAGGACCGAAGTGTAGTCGCCCCAGACCGACACGCGCGATGGCCCAGAAGGCCCACTAAGGCTGCTAGCCAGTGCTGCACGGACTCCCAAGTACACCAGGAGAAGCCCCCCTACCAAGCGCAACAGCAACTCATGGCCCACCACACTTCGGGTGAGCGCGTTCAGACCCATGGCAGCAACAATCCCATACAAGAGGTCGGCAGTTGCCGCACCAAGTCCAGACACAATCCCGGCCTTGCGCCCATGCTTGACGGTGCGCTGAATACAGACCAAGCTGATGGGTCCGACAGGCGCGGCGACCATCAAACCAAACATCAGGCCCCTAAACATGACTGCTGCCACACCGACCGCCCGTGTTTACGATCAGGGAACTGTACGACACTCAGCCCGAGTGAACAGCTGTGCGGCTACAGGGCCGATGACCTCTGACCTCCGACGACACAGCCAATTCTACTCCACCCAACCGTTTCGCAGCAATCACGGCCGATGCTGACAGGCACTATGTTGTCTCTTGCAGGCATCGCCATGGAGCAGAGCTGGTTGCTCACCACGCCCAAGTCTGATACAATGGCGAGCGTAGCAAGTTAACGAGCGCTACTCGGAAGCATATAGAGCGTCTAGGAGGGTTGCGTGAGCAGTCAGTCCTTGAGTTGGAACACAGCAGACGGGCTGGAGCTGTCAGGGCGGGTGTGGGAACCACTGGCTCCGCCGCGGGCCGTGCTGTGTTTGGTGCACGGTTTGGGAGAGCACATCGGGCGCTACCAGCACGTGGGGCAGAAGATGACCGACGTCGGTCTCGCCCTGATGGGTTTTGACCTCCGCGGCCACGGACGGTCGCAGGGCCAACGGGGGCACTCGAGTTCCTATGACCACCTCATGGCGGATATCGACGAGCTCCTGCGACAAGCGGAAGGCCGCTTCCCCAAGGTTCCTCAGTTCCTGTACGGACACAGCTTGGGAGGAAACCTCGTCCTATGCTACCTGCTCAGTCGCCGGCCGCAAATCTCCGGCGCTGTCGTGACCGCCCCGTTCCTTGCGGCGGCATTTGAGCCCCCCGCGTGGAAGCTCATCCTTGGGCAGCTTCTCTACAACCTGGTGCCGAGCTTTGTGATGAGCAATTCCCTTGACCCACAGGGCTTGTCCAGGGATCCCGCCGTTGCCCAGGCATACACTTCAGACCCTCTCGTTCACGACCGTGTCAGCGCGCGCCTGGGACTCGACATGATCAACCACGGCAAGCGGCTCACTGAACAGGCCGACCAACTTACGGTTCCCCTCTTACTGATGAATGGTAGCGATGACCCCATCGTCTCTCCGCAGGCCTGCCAAGCTTTTGCAGCGTGCGCGCCAGCAGACACTGCGTACCATCAGTGGTCTGGGCTCTTGCACGAGTTGCACAACGAGACCGAGCAGGACGAGGTACTGCAGACCATCATCGCCTGGGTTGGGGACCGATTGGCGACTTGACCTTCAAGGCACGTTGCACCTGCGCGGCGCAATTGGGTCCTCTGTCAACACGACTTCCAAAGCGTGACCAAATCGCCCTGCCCGATGACGCATCCAGGCCTCTTGGCGACTGAGACCACATGAGATTGCCGAACTCGCAACGCTCAGACTGGCCTACGCGGCGGCCACCGGATTGGTGAGCGTGCCAATGCCCTCAATCTCGATCTCAACTACATCGCCCACTTTCAAGAACACCGGAGGCTTTCGCGCGAAACCCACCCCGGACGGCGTTCCCGTCATCAGAATGGTGCCCGGAAGCAGGGTCATTGCCCTGGAGGCGAAGGAGATCAGCTCGCGGCAGGAGAAGATGAGGTCACTGGTATTTGACTCTTGCATGACCTGGCCGTTCAGACGTGTGCTTATGCGCACGTTGTCGGGATCAAGGTCGGTTTCGATCCATGGCCCCAGTGGACAGAACGTGTCGAACGATTTGCCTCGTGCCCACTGGCCATCGATTCGCAACTGGCAGTCCCTGGCGCTCACGTCATTGCCGCACGTATAGCCCAGGACATAGTCCAGAGCCCGCTCGACGGGAACATCGTGGGCGGGCTTGCCGATGACGATCACCAACTCGCACTCATAGTCCACCTCGTCGGGCGCCATCTTTGGCAGCAGGATCGGATGACCCGGCCCGCAGGTTGAGGTCGTGGCCTTGAGGAACAGAAGTGGTAGGGTCGGCAGAGCGATCCCAGCCTCCTGAGCATGACCGCGATAGTTCAGACCAAAAGCAATGATGTTAGGCGGAGCCACGGGGGCCAACAACCGCACTTTGGACAGCGGCACAACAGAGCCGCTGCGCCTCCAATCACCCCAGGGCTCGCCGTCCAGGACTTGCAAACTGCCCTCCGTACTCACTATTCCATAGCGAACCACGTTGTCCACGTCGAGAAATCGAGCCAGTTTCGTCATGCCTGCCTCTCCATACAAGACATCGTACGACGCTAGGAACGCCGCCTGGCGCGCAGAGAAACAGCCCTTGCGCTGCACCATCCATGGACTCAGCATTCACTGCCAACGACCGCTACAAAGCGCTTGTGGCTGCCAACGCTCCGCACAGACTCTTCTAGCCGATGATCAGTTCATCCAGAGACCGCTTGGGAACGTGATGAACCTGGTCCGAATCACGCCAGTAGGCGAAATCACCAGAAGCGGGCATTGGATCGATAACGACTGTCTCCTTGGGCTTGCCCAACGCGATGGCCAGCAGCACATCATAGCGATCGGGAATGCCCAAGGCCTTGGCCACCTCGGGTCGCTTCACCGAACCCAGCATACAACCGCCCAGTCCCTTTTCCACTGCGCCCAGCAGGATGTTCTGTCCGGCGATTCCTGGATCCACACCGGCATCACTGCTGATGGTCTTGTCCAGTAGTATGAGGACGTAAGCAGTCGGCCTCTCTCCCTCAGGCGGTCCCGGCCATGTCTTGAGAGCCGAGGCCCATCCCACATGAGCAAAGATGATCGCATTGCGCTCAGGTTCCCACGAGAGCATGTACTTTAGCGGCTGGGTATTGCGTGCCGACGCCGCCAAGCGAGCCAAGTTGATCAGTTCGCGCAGTGTTTCGCGGTCAATGGGCACATCCTCATAGAAACGTCGGAAGCTTCGGCACTTGAGCACCAGTTCTGGAATCGTCACGTGACCTCCTTGTTCCGGTTACTAGCTAGACGTCCGTTGAGCACATCCACAAAGAACTGCTCGAATCGCGGAACATCTACGCCCACACAAACCCTTATGGGCATCCCGTCCGCCGACTCGACGGTTCGACCGCTCTGACCACCCTCGTCGTAGACGACCTTGAGCTTGCGTTCTTCAAAGTGGCCCAGAGAATTGTCCGTGGCAATGGCTGCTGCCAACGGATCCCAGAAGTAAGTGTATTCCAACTTGAAGTAGGCCTCGGTGCGGGCGATGATGCGATGCACAAAGTCCGCTTCCGGGGTTGTCCGATCCCTTGCCAGTCGATCGCGAAACTCCCGAGTCATCGGGACTTGGTTCGTGGCGTCCAGTGGGACCAGGGTGATAGGAAGACCAGATTGAAACACGATGTCAGCAGCGTACGGATCGCAGTAGAGATTCCACTCGGCGAACACGTTACCGGCAGCCTCGCCTTCTGCGTGCAGATTACCCGGCACGTCCACGGCACCGCCCATGACATACAGCATTTCGACGTAGCGTGCTAGATCGAAATGTCGCTGAACCGCTTCGCCCAGATTGGTCAACGGTCCTAGGGCCACCAACACCGCCTTCTGCTGGCAGTTCAGCAGGGTGGAATGCAGCAGTGCTACGGCATCCGGTCGCACGTCCGGCGCCGGGTTCTCGGGCAGCGTGAGCCCCATGACCTCGTCGACAGCCCTCCGGACATGATCCGGAAACGCATGATTACCCATCAACGGGGACTCGCGGCCAACCGCCACGGGAACGTGGGCCTGACGCGCCAGTGCCAGGAGATTGGCTGCTGTGCGCACACCGGGACCTGCATGAGCTTCTCCTGTGGCCGACACCAATACCGCACGCACTTCGACATCGGGATGCCGTAGCAGAAAAAGCATAGCCATCCAGTCATCAGCCGCCACGTCCGTATCGACGATGACAGGCAGCCGCTTACCTTCTGCCGTCCGACCGATCACACCATCCTCCCCAGATTGCGGATGACCCAATACTGCAAACACCACCCCTGCGCCTTGCGGCGAGTCACTCTCTTGGCTGTTAGCTGTCACTATTCGGGCAGCAAGGCGGCAACTTGCTCAACGATCTCGTAGACCGCTTGCGGCTTTGCCAGAGCCTTCGCACGCTCCCTCATGGCCTCCAGCGACGCCCGCTCAGGGCCCAACCATCGCGCGACGATGCTAGCGATCTCAGCCGGGTCTGTGCTGTAAGTGCCCACTCTGTGCTGCAGCACCCAGGGAACGTTGCCCTCTTCCTGTCCCGGCAAATGCCCACTCAGAACTATCGGCAAGCCCACGATCAGTGCTTCAGAGATAGTTCCCGGGCCTGCTTTGGTAATGATCATGTCTGACGCGTGCATCCATTGCGGCATGTTGTCTACATAGCGATTAACGGCCACCGGCACCGGCCACTTGCGGTTCAGCAGGTCCTGGTGGAGCTTTGTGTTCCAGCCACAGACCACCGCCAGCTGCCCCAGCGGATGATCAGCGCCAATCGGCGCCAAACGCCTCGCCACAGCCGCCGCGATCTCAGCGACTGGTCCCATGCCCTCACCGCCGCTCACCAGTAACACAAGAGGAATGTCGGCCGCCAGTCCCAGCTCGGCCCGTATTGTTTCACGGCTTCGGTTCTCCTGTGCGAACGCTGGACGGATGGGCAGTCCAGACAACCGCACCTGGTGTGGCTGGAGGCCCGAACGCAGCGCAAGTTGCCGAGCCTCCTCGCTCGCCACGAAGCACAGGGTTACCTCTGGCTCAAACCAGGTGGCATGGATCGATACCAGATCCGTTACAACAGCGACGAACGGTATGGCCTTGCCCATGGCCCTGAGTACGGCCAGGGGCACATCCTGCATCAGCGGATGGACGGAGACGACCAAGTCCGGGTTGTAAGTCTCGAATGCCCGGCTGATGGGTCTCTTCAGCACCCTGGATATGACGTCCATCATCGAGCGACTAACCACCGGCCTGTCGCCCACCTCATAAAGAAGACGGTAGAACCGAGGCGTATCGGTGGCGATAAACCGGTAAGCATTGGGAAGACGATTGACCGGCCAGAAGGTATGATTGCGCCACAAGTCGACGATGTCCACCTGGAACCGCAAGGGAAAGCGCTCGTTGAAGGCTGCCTTAAGCGCCTCGGCGCTGGCGCGATGTCCACCACCAGAGTCGGACATCAGGATCAGTATTCGCTTTCCGCCATTGCCCAACATCCACGACCTCTCGGTTCCGAGTTCTCGTTGCTGCACAGCGCCAGCGGAAGCCGACCCTCCTGGTGGCGACACGCGCAGCAGTCCGCGCTCAGCAGCCCACCGCGCACCAGCGACGAGGAATTATACTCGTCCACACCTCAAGCCCCAAGGACCGGTTGGACTAGACCTGCATGAGCCCATGGCAACGCCGCGCCATCTCGTCAGGTGGTCCGCGCATCCCGACATACCCGGTGCCCTGACGCCTCTAGGGCAGCAACCGCCGACGACACGTCGTTAGCCCTGACAAGGACATAGTCCGTGTCGAAAGTAGACAGCACAAACACCGGGATCTGGCGCGCCGCCAGTGGCTGCACCAGGCTGGACAGCACACCCGTCAACTCCAAGCTCAGAGGTCCGCGGACCTTGAAGGCACACCAGCCGAGGGCAGCTACCGTGCCAGCCGGGATGGCAGCCTCAGAGCACACCACCGACAATTCGTCCTCGGTGCGGATCACGGAAACCAGCTTCCCCTGCCACGCCCACACCGGTATCGCCTGGCCCGGGGATAACCGAACGATGGCAAGGCGCTCGGCAAGCACCTCCAGCACGATGCCGTCGCCAGCCGTCACGGCTGAAACCCATTCCCAACCAGTGGAACCGCAACGGACCAACGCAGCTGACTGGCCACCATCAAGCCCCCTATGCCGTCTGCTACAAAGACGCGGTCACCAATGAGGCACACCTGCTGGGACGTCCCTGGTCCTGGCAGAAAGCCGATCAAGCGTGGGTTGTATGGGTCTGAAGTATCGATGGCACTGACCCCCTCAAACCTGTCGCCTACGTAGACGACCTTGTTCTTCAACACAACGGACTGGGCAAATCCTCGAGTGACAGACGACGCCACTGGGGTGAGGACACCCGTCGGGCTGACCGCTGCAATGACAATCCCTGCCCATCCGTTCGCGATGACCGCTCTATCGTCCTCAACAGCCACCGCCATCGTATCGCCAGTAAGCGACAGCGCCGAGACTAGTTGCAGGTTGGCCGAGTCCCCGGCGTCAACGGTCAACACACCGCTCTCCTGCACGCACACATACGCCAAATCGCCCACTGCAGCAACGCGACGAGCGGTTCCTGGCGTCGCCATCGAACCCAGTTCGTTCATCTCTGCGGCGTCGCCGGGACCAAAGACCCGCAGTCCACCAAAACCGTCGGCGACGAAGAAACGGCCTTCATGAGCGGTGACAGCCAGCGCTCTGCCAGGAGTATCGTACCACGCAGGAGCGAGTAAGTCGGCGTGACTGGCGTCCACCAGGCACAAGCCCTGATAGCCATCGTNNGCTCAGCCCATGCCACGCCGTTCGCCTCCCCGCCCGTCTGAAAGACGGCCTCGACGGTTAGCGTCGACTTCCCATCATCGCCCAGCAGACGCACCGTGCCGTGTCCGTCGGCGCAGAGAAGCAGCCCTTCACCATCGCTTGCCAAGCTAACAACCTGACCGGTGCTCGACACTACCCCAGCCGGCTGCAGTTGACCAGTCGTCTCCACCATGGCCAGCCGCAAACCCCAGTACGAGTCTGCAATCAGGAGCGTGCCGTCGGAGATCGCCACATCTCTGGCAGCTCCCATGCCTTCCCATGACGATGCCTCACTGGGATCTGTCATATCGTCGATGTCAATCACCCGCGCGCCTTTGGCGCCATCAGCGACAAACGCGGTACCGTTCTCCACGGCCACTGCCCATGAGGTTCCCTCGGTATTGTAGAACCCAGTGAGTACGGGAAGGGATGGGTCGGTCACGTCCACTATCCAGAGCCCACCCTCACCACCGGCCACATACGCTACTCCCTGGTCCACAACCACGTCACTGGCGTATCCTCCAGGAGGGACTCTGTACACTCCCAATCTCTCTGACCTGGCTCGGATCTGCCACATCCAGAACTACTCAGCCCAGCCTGGCCGTTGGCCACATAGGCCACATCACCCTCCACGGCAACATTCTGAACCCAGCGCGGCAACGCCGCAGAACCAAGCTCATTGGGCCGCTGCGGGTCCGCAACGCTCAAGATTCGCAGGCCCGAATTGCCATCGGCCACGTACGCCCGACCTGCTGTGACCGCCAGGCCCTCAGCGGTCCCAGGGGTTGCCCAGGAACCCACAACCACGGGCCCGGTCGGATCGACCAGATCCAGTACGCTCAGGCCCGCTCGAAAACAGGAGACCAGCGCATAGCCTTCCCACATCCCAATTCCGGTCACGACACCGGCAAGCGGCTCCGACTGCCCGATCACAACCGGACGAACCGGATCGCTGATCCTCACCACCAACACCCGGGGACCAACTCCGACCAGAGCCAGGCTCCCGTAAACGGCGACGGCCCGGGTCTCGCCCCCCGATTGTGCTAGCATCGGCATTGACGCTTGGACGTCGTTCTGCAACAAGGATGTGGACGGGGCCAGAGGAAGCGGAGGGCTTGCTGTCTGAGCAACGCAGTCGGGGAACCGCGCCAGAGAACTCATCAGCAGCACCACTGCCAACCAGACCAGGTAGGTTCGCCTCCCAGAGGTCCACTGTTTGTGCATGCCGACATTCTAGTGGTGCATGGGCCGCATGTCAACGACAACAACAACTGACCGCTGAATCGACTCTGTCCGCCAAAGGCCTATAATGCACTGACAGTGTTGAGGTCATGACGCGCACAGATCAGGTCAGCAGCGTTAGCGGGGCCCGGGCTGTTCGCCTCCGGGCTAAGGCTCGCACCAACCAAGCTACAGGAGGGAAGACGATGACCCACCCAGCACGCGAGCGGCTTTGGAGCCGGGATTTCGCGCTGCTCTTTGCTGCCATGTTACTCTTCTGGAGCAGCTTTCTAGCCCTCTTGCCGACCATACCGCTCCTCCTCATGCAGCAGTTGCGGGCCAGCCTCGCTGACGTGGGAGCCATCAGTGCCGTCATGGCCCTGGCCGCGATTGCTGTGCGCCCTGCTGCGGGCTATGCCTTGGATCGTTGGGGGCGCAAGTGGCTCTTCCTGGCATCGCTGGTGCTGTTCGGTGCAATCTGTCCTCTGTACGCTCTCGTCACATCCGTAGGCCAGGCATTTGTCATCCGCGCGTGGCACGGCGTCCCATTTGGCATCGCAACAGGGGCCTCCATGGCCCTTGCCGGAGACCTTGCGCCGCCGTCCCGTCGCGGCGAAGCCCTGGGTGTATTCGTTCTGACCCAGACCGTAGCCATGGCCGTCAGCCCAACCGTCGCCATGGCCATCCTGGGGACTGCGGCCTACTCCCGTGTGTTTCTTTGGGCCACCATCTTGGGCGCGGCTTCGTTTGCGATGGCCTTTCGAATTCGCTATCCGAACGTTCGAGATAGCGCGGCACGATTGACGGCCGCATCCATGTTGGAGCAGCGAGTGCTAGCGACTGCTCTCACTGCCGGTCTCATCGGGATCGCTCACGGAGGAGTGGTTACCTTTATCTCCCTGTATGCGCACCAGTTGCGGCTGGCCAACCTGGGTCTGTACTATTTCGCCAATGCCTCGGGCCAAGTGCTGTCCCGCTTGGTTGCTGGAGGGCTTTATGACCGTCGAGGTCCCCGTTCGGTTGTGCCGGCCGGAGTTGCGATGCTCGTGACGGGTTATGTCATCCTCGGGGTGGTGCCTCGGCCAGATGCCCTGCTGTCAGCTGGACTCATCCTGGGAGTTGGTTTTGGGCTCACCTTCCCGGCCCTGCAGGCCATGACGATCGAGCAGGTAAAGCCCCAGCGACGGGGCGCGGCCAGTGCTACCTTCTTCAACGGCTTTGATCTGGGAATCTCCGCCGGATCGTTCACCCTGGCCTTTGTTGCCCAAGCATTGGGAGGCTATTCTGGGATGTTCCTGGTCTCTGGCGGCCTGGTCGCTCTCGCTTTTGTGGCGTTCTTTGCCGCCGCCCTGCCTGCGTATCGGCGCTGGAAGACCGATGCCTGAGAAGCTACAGACTGAGCTCGAACCGCTTGACCGTGCCAGTGGTCGCCAGGAGCATCGCGCTCACCCTCATGGGGAATGAGAGGACCGCTGACGGCAGGTCAAGAGCCGCCCTCAGCGGTCCGATTAGCTCCTTGTCGAGCCGCTAGAGGCCCAACGCCGCCTTGATCTGATCCGGCTTGAAACCTACGATGCTGGACGTGTTATTGAATACCAGCGTAGGAAACGAGCACGGCGGGTTCCACTTGCGTACCTCGGCCATGGCCTCCTTCTGATCATCCCCAGCCAAATGGTCCACGTACACATAGCCGTACTTGACGTTGAGCTCATCCAAGAGCCCCTTGGTCTTCTTGCACCAAACGCAGGTGCTTAGAGCGTAGAGGACGACCTCGCCCTTGTCAATACCGTCAACTTGCGTTAGTTCCACGAATACCCCCTTCAGAATTGATCGACATCGTGCAGGCCGGGCACCTAGAGAGCAAGTCCTCGGCCGGATCTCTTACAGGAACCGCTCGAACCTCTCACGTTTTGCTTTGCAGATTGGACAAACGTCAGGCGGTTGGTCACGGGCGCACAGATATCCACAGACTTTGCAGCGCCACACCGGTAGCGAAACCGTCACCACTGCGGCTCTCGCCGTCACCTGCGCCTGTGCTCTCTCCTCGACTGGCTTTCTGCGTTCCGGGATGGATTGGACGGTTTGGTCACCCGACAGGACGCGGGAAGACACATAAAGGGCACAATAGCATGCACCATGCTCCGCCACGTCCGCATCGCGGTAGTCGCAAGGACACACAATGTCCAGGTCCTGGGCCTCGTCCCCGGTAGCCAGACGACAAGGGCAGGCCTGATAGCCGTAGCGGCCTTCGTTCACCAACAAGCCGTGTACCAGTTCTTTAGTGAACCTGACATCAGGATTGAGATAGTATCCTGCTGCCTGTCCCTCTTTCTTTAGCTTTTCATAGAGCGAGTCTACTTGAGCTTGCGTTACTTCCACTCTCCCCTCCAATCCTGTTCGCTGGCATGCAAGGCGTACGCGCGCACCAAACGAGCCCAGCGCCGTCCCCGTGACCGTCAGATGCAGCCATTGTCGTGTCGCGCACACGGCCGGCCGAAGAAGCTATGACCACCTCGTCATTATACACCAGGCACTCTCAACTCCCTAACCTGGCTGGGGACTTGCGGTACAGACTTGCGGCGGCTAAAATGAGCTGTGTCCCAATTTCTCCAGCATGCTATGTCCAGTTTCAGAGATGAACCCCGGTTTTCCCGTCACGTCATGGCGTGGCACACGATACCTGCCGTACCCGCCCAGTATGGCGCTTTTCCCGACGGTCTGGACGACCGCGTGCTACAGGCGCTCGAGGTGGAGGGCGTTCACCGTCTCTACTCGCACCAGTCCAGCGCTGCTGACGCAGCCCTTCGGGGCGACCATGTGGCAGTTGCCACCAGCTCGGCCTCAGGGAAGAGCCTGTGCTACAACCTGCCCGTCCTCCAGTGCGTGCTCCTGCAACCAGACGCGACGGCCTTGTACCTCTTTCCAACTAAGGCCCTGGCCCAGGACCAGTTGGCGGCCTGGCAGCGCCTTACATCGAAGATCGTCCCGGGTGTCGCGGCCTGTTACGATGGAGACACGCCTTCCAGCAGCCGTGTTCGGATACGCGACGCGGCACGGGTCATCATCACCAATCCGGACATGCTGCACGCGGGAATCCTTCCTTACCACCCCAAATGGCGCCGTTTCTTGTCACAACTGCGCTTTGTGGTTCTTGATGAGATGCATACGTATCGGGGCGTCTTTGGGAGTCACACGGCCAACGTGCTCCGCAGGCTCCGACGGGTATGCCGATTCCATGGCTCTCGCCCCACTTTCGTCTGTGCATCAGCCACCGTATCCAACCCGCGAGAACTGGCCGAGGCTATGATCGAGGAGCCAGTGGTGCTGATCAACAAAGATGGCTCACCACGCGGTCAACGGGAACTAGTATTCTACAACCCTCCAGTAGTGGACCGCTTCCGCTACCTGCGGCGCAATGTGGTCCTGGAAGCCGCGACGGTGGCCGACACGCTCCTGGAGCACCACCTGAGCACCATCGTGTTCGCGCGCAGCCGACTCGCAACAGAGCTGCTGCTGACGTATCTGCGGCAGGCCCAGGAGGGTAGAGGATCTCCCTCCAACACGGTGAGAGGGTACCGTGGAGGCTACCTGCCTCGGGAACGTCGCAGCATCGAACAGGGGCTCCGGTCGGGCAGCATTCAGGGAGTGGTCAGCACCAACGCTTTGGAGCTGGGGGTGGACATCGGTACGCTACAGGCCTGTGTCCTGTGTGGCTACCCCGGCACCATCGCCAGCAC
>DDYO01000133.1 GCA_002348045.1 Anaerolineales bacterium UBA2232 | reverse complement strand
GATTCCGCAAGGGCGAGATTACCACACTCGTGGTCTCCAAGGTCGCCAACTTCTCGATCGACCTGCCGGACGCCAATGTCGCAATTCAGATCTCGGGCACCTTCGGCTCCCGCCAGGAGGAGGCCCAGCGCCTCGGTCGCATTCTGCGTCCCAAGCCCGACGGTGGTCAGGCCCACTTCTACTCTATCGTCACCAAAGAGACCGTGGACCAGGACTTTAGCGCCAACCGTCAACGCTTCCTCACCGAACAGGGTTACCGGTATCTGATTCTCTATGGGGAAGAGATCCCAGGGGCTCTACCTCATACGCAACAGCGGGCGTTGCCCGGCATTCCGGGTTAGCGACAGAAGATGAGCAAGAAGCCCTCGAGCACCCAATCCAACAGCGATGCTGCGACGCCGAGCCTGGAATTGGGCTATCTGTGGGAGCCCCCGGCGCCGCCTACCCCATTGCCGCTCCCCCCTACCTGGTCGGTGGAGATCGCCGACCCCGTCACCCAGATGGCGCAGGAGCTGCTGGAATCCGACTGGCGACTACCCCAGCTTCATGACCTTCTGACGACGCTTGGGTTTACCCCCGAAGGGGGGACGCGGCAGGTGGCGGCGCAGCAGCTAGCCGAACACTTCCTCGATCCCGAACGCTTGGAGCAGTGCGTGGGCGATCTCTCTGAGGAAGAGCTGCGGTACTATAGCACCCTGGTCGTGCAGAGCTTCGTCCAAAGCTATCATACGGTACCCCAGGGAAGGGTGCTGTGGCATGACTTCACGACGCCATGGTCCAGACTCGCTCAACGCATCCGCAAAGCCGGCCTGGCCCTGGTGACCGAAGATGGCCTTCTATACCTGCCAATGGCCTTGCGCCAGAGACTCCCACAACTGCAGTTAGCCTTCCAGGCGAGTTCAGAGCCGCAAAAGGTCCTACCCTCGAACCCACGGGAAATCCTCACACAGATCCAGCAGTTGATCGGCATTCTACAATCCGAGCCCGCCAAGCTCAGGGCTCAGCTCAGGTGGAAAGCGCCGCCCTATCCATATGCGCAGCCCATCACTTGCTGGCCCCCGACCCCAGCTGATGCCCGGAAGATCATTGCTAGGCCCAGCCTAGAGCACAGAATAGCGTTACTGCCACCAGACCCCGATCTGGATGCTGAAGCCCTCGATGCCTGGACTCAAGCGCTGGGCTGTACACCGGAGCGGGCGGAGCTTCTTTACGCATTGCTCCTGTACAGCGGCATCATCCTGAGCGGCAGCCCGATCACGATCGACAACGCCTTGGCACAGCAGTGGCTAACCTTGAGCCCGGGGCACCAGGTGGGGGCGCTCTATCACCTCTGGTGCAGCATCACAACGTGGTCGGAGTGGTGGCCATTGTGGCGTGAGCAACAGATCGCCGTCACCCAACTCTACCACGGGTATTGGGGACTCAACTCTATCGACGACGCCATCGGAAGCAGCGTGCTAGATCTGCGCGGAGTCTTGCTTGAGTTGCTCGCCTGCCTCCCACACGGCACCTGGCTCTCTGTCAGCGATCTGGTAAAGTGGCTTGCCGCGCTCTTCCCAACGCCGGATACCCATCAGTACCTGATAGGAGCCATACCCAACGGCCCCAAGGGGGGCTGGACGGACTTTCTGGAGGCGGCCCTCCTGCGCATGTTTACTGGCCCGCTGCACGCCTTCGGCCTCGTAGATGTGGGGCCTTCGCTGGATGCCGTTAAGGCCATAAGGCTGCGGCGACTCCAGGACCTCCACTGGAGGCGAAGCATGGAGGTCATGCTGGAAGCCGTCGGTGAACTGCGCCGAGAGGCCCTGCGGTTCATCATGCCGGAGTCGGTCCTGGAGATCGAGATGCCCGTTCCGCCGGATCTCGTGACGTTTGTGCTCCAATGGACGGTGCCGGCGGGGTTCTCACGTACACTGGTGCGCTATCGACTGGACGTGCAACAACTTCATAGAGCCTTTGAGCACGGCATGGATCCTGACGCGCTAAGAACTGCATGGAGTGCCGTCACAGGTTTCGAACCGCTCCCCGAGATCGCGGAGTGGTGGGACGCCTGGTGGGTGCGGTACGGACACGTGCGCATCTATCCGACACAGGCCCTGCTCCAGACACGAGATGCGGTCACGATGCATGAAGTGCAGGTGGCCCTCCCCGGTCTGCAGTCGTCAATCCTGGGCAGTCTGACCCCTGAGACAGTACTACTGGACGAGGAAAGCGTTAACCGGCTCATCAGCGATCTGACCCGGCAGGGTTACATGCCCAAGGAAGCCTAGCATAGTCCCGCAACTGGAAACCACACTGCAGTCCTACCACATCAATGCACTGCAAGAGATTGCCGATCAGCTCGCCCTCAAGCCCGATCGTCTTCCTCCGCGAAAGGGATGGCTGGTCACCGAGCTCGGAAAACTCATCCCCAAGATGGCACATTCGGAGGCGTTCATCCAGGCGTTGACCGATGCCGAGCGGGCGGCGTTGGCGATCTTGTTCGACTGTGTCGAACCCACCACACTCGCCACCGTAGCCCGGCCCCTGATGCTAGCCGGGATGGTGCATATCGAGGGCCAACCGGAGGCTGCTCGCCGACCGCGGACCAAGGACGTCCTGTCCGACCTATTGCGCAAGGGCCTGATCGTGAACGTGGTCACACCAATCACTAGCTCTGACGTGCGGACGCTGACGTTGTTGAGCCGCTTCGGCATTTCGGAAGAGGTGCGCAGTGTTCTTCCGACCGCCCTACTGCCCCAGCCGCACCAGGACCCGGGTCGGGTCCTGGCACACAGCGTGACGCCACATCGCGTTGTGTCGGGCGATCTGCAGACATTCCTGCGGGAGCTTCTCTTTATGTGGGCTGAACTCCGCGATCAGCCCGCACAGCGCCTCAAGGCAGGTGGCATCGGGAAACGCGACCGACGCCGGCTGTCTGCTGCGCTGGCACTCGCAGAACCCGAGGGGCTGGAGAAGGTCGCGTGGCTCTCCCAAGCGCTCGCCGCGCTAAACCTGGTTACCCAGTCCTCCACCGAGATCGCGGCAGTTGAGGGGCAGGCCGTCACGCTGTTCTGGGGAGCGAAGGCCTCCCAATATCACCGCGACCTGCGCCAAGCCTATCTTCGCATCTCATCGCCGCTGTCCAACGATCGTGCGACCTCTCGCCTGACCGGACACCTCCAGGGGTTTGAACTACGCGCTCCCAACGAGGTGCGCGGTCAGATCCTGGCTACACTGGAGCAGACCTCCGCCCTGGGCTGGCAACCCCTCACTGCCCTCCTGAGCCTGCTGACGGGTGACCAAGCGGGCGGCCTTGTTCTGATTGACAGCATCCTGGCCATTGTCTATGACCAAGACCGCTGGTA
>DDYO01000039.1 GCA_002348045.1 Anaerolineales bacterium UBA2232 | reverse complement strand
AGAAGAACCGCCCGGGGTGGCAGGCCGGAAAGCTTAACGGGATCGGAGGCAAAATCGACCCCGGCGAGACTGCATTGCAGGCAATGTGTCGAGAGTTCCAGGAAGAGGCTGGGGTTTGTACCTTTGAGTGGGATTGGCACCACACGCTGACCCTGCGCTTCCCCTATGCCGAGCTTGAGGTTTTCGCTTGCTGCAATGAGGACTACTTTTCGACAGCCAGAACCTGCACGGACGAGGAGGTTGGCCGGTATATCGTAGACTTCGCTCCTCTCCGGGAGCTTATCGAGAATGTCGGGCCAATTCTCAGACTGTGCCGGCAGCGGCTCGTTGACAGGGAGGAGGGAGAATGAACCGCTGCGAACGTGCGAAGCTGATAAAGCCCTACGACTGGCACTACACCTGCACCCTCGACGGAGGTCGCTGCCACTTGCAGGGCTGCCCCGTGACAATCACTTGTTATAAGAAGGAGAGACGAAATGGCAAAGATTCTAACGGCCGAAGAGATGGGGCAGATAATTTACGACGCAACGCACGGCGCGGATACGATCAGTGACGCTCACGCCTACACGCACTTCCTCGAAGACCTTGCTGTGCTGATCTGCGATCACTTTGGAGGCAGTCCGGGCCACGTTGGGGAGCCTGACGGCGACCTCGGCTGGACCTGCGGCTTTATTATCAACGATTGTGTGCCCGATGACGGCGGCGTGTTCAAGGACTACGATACCGATGTGACCTGGAAAGACGGGAAGGAGACACAGGTATGAATTTGACAAGTTGCGGCGGATGCGGGGTCGTCCTCGATAAGGACAAGTTGATATTCCCGGACACCTACGATGACGATGGGAGTGTTATCGACGAAGCCTCAGAGTGGAGCGGGCGCGAGGGAGACTTTATCGCTGTTGTCCCCTGCCCGGTCTGCAAAACGAATATTAGGGAGTACGAGTGATGATAATGACAACGAAACAGCAATTGAAACTGGCCGCGGAATTGGCTGACTATGTACTCAGCTCTGACGGAGAGGCTGCGGATTTCGAGGAGCAGCTCCGGGCTACGGTTAAGGGAGAGGGTCCGCTTGAGGCGGCCGATGGCGTCAACGGCCCCGACTGGATAGAGGGGGCAGAGCATTGGGCGGTGTACGCCGGTAGCCCCTCTCACGTCAGGGACGATGCGGAAACAGCACGCCTTGTTGAGCTCTTTGACTGGCTTACCCACAATACCAAAGGCCATGTCTACAGCACTGCGATGCAGCTGCACGACTCCCTGCCGCCGCTGGACCCTGACGAGGAAGCTGACGCTTTCCATGAGCGGCTGATGGCGCTGGCCAACCTCCCCTACCGGGAGTTTGCCAAGGTCGTCTATGGCAAGCCCTGCCCCGACCTCCTGCACATCGAGGACTACATGCGGGGCAAGTTCGAGAAGTTCACTGAGGACCCCCTGGGCCTTATCTTGTCGCTGGACAGCAAAAACTTCCGGCGGGTTTACGAATTCCTTCATTCTGAGGAGAAATGACAATGGCAACGAAGAGCAAACAGATCACGAAGCAGATGCAGTTCTCTATTATGAACAGGGCCTTGGACTGGAAGTTTGCCAAGGAGGACGCCCAGCTGTTGAAGTTGGAAAACGCCACGGCGCTTGCGGTCTACAATGACGTTTTCTCCCCCGATCTTCAGAAGGCGCTGGAGATGCTGCCCGATTGGATGGTGCAGGTTGGGTCGAAGGGGATAGGCGTGGATACCCAAACCAATGCTGCCAAGGAGAAGTACGGGATCGGCGACTTTCACCTCAGTTTCGCAGAGGGTGTTACGAAGCGGCTGCCCTTTACCGGCCGCTACCATCAGCGGCTGCCCGAGGAGATCTACGAGCTGCTGACCAAGAAGACCCTGAGCTCCTTGCTTAAGCTCAAGGAGCAGAACGGGGCGCTGAGCAGCCGCAAAGGCGAGTTCAGAAATCGTCTCCGTCATCTGCTCGAAAGCGTCCGGACAACGGCCCAGCTGACCAGCCTCCTGCCCGAGTCGGCGGACTGGCTGCCGGAGGTCTATCAGTGCTCGGACATCCCGCAGGCAGACGACGTTGCTGATCTGCTGAAAATCTAAGTTGGAGGACCCCAGTGGCCCTGAAATATAAAGAGTCCCCGCCCTTCGATTTCAAGTATATCCTCAGAGCCGAGGGGCTTGTCGTTTTCTCTCACCGGGAGCTGAGCAAGGCCGAGCTGCGGGCGCTGGCTCGGATGGTCGGACGATGACTTGGCCGCCCCCCAAACCGAACATCCCCCGAACTTGGGTGATGAAACACAAGCATAAGGCGATTTTCGTCTGCGCGAGGTGTAAAAAGCGAGTGCCGTGGCGCGATCTCGCCTTGGCTGAGGTGCTCCCAGACAAGTCTAAGGCCCGCTACCCGTGGTGCAAGTGGTGCGAAGTCAAACGGCTCCGGCGGAGGCGGCTGAAAAAGTACCTGCTCAGCATTGGCCAGGAAAAGGCCTTGGCAAGGTTAGAATACCAGAAGGAGTTGGTGAAGCTGTTCAAGGAGCTGTATAAAACGCTTTACGGAGGCAAGCCGTGTGCGAAGGAATAAGATTCAGGGTCGATGTCAGCCAGCGGCAGTCGTCACGAGGCATCTTGATGACGGCGCACTTTCGGTTGCTGAAGTCAAGGTCGTGCCCGGGCTGCCCCGAGTGCGAGGATCTCCGCCGGCGGGTCCGGCAGATCGGCAAGGGCTCGAACGTAGCCTGGCCGAGCATTATCAAACATGGAGGCGTTTATCGCCTCCACAGAATTTGAAGGAGGTGTAACGTGAGGGATTTTTTGAAGTGGGCAGCACAAATTGGCTGGATTTCGGGCAGCTTGATCGGGGCAGTCTGGGTGCTTGCAGTAAAAATTGGCCCGCTGATTGGTGACAGGGCTGTGCAACCGTTCTGGGGGGCCGTACTTCTGGTCGGTTTCATTATCTCAGCGGGCGTCATCCTTGTCGGGGGTCTGGCCATGATCGAACAGATGTTCAAGAAGAAACCTGTCGCCAAGGGAGCCCCGGCGACTCTTTACGTACCTAAACCAAGGAGTAAATCAATGGACAAAGCAACACTCTTGAAGAACCTGGGGGGTTTTTCAGCAGAAGCACACCTTCGCTGTCGGCGACGTGGTGCAGTGGAAGCCTGGGATGCGAAACAAGAAAACCAATGGGGCGTTCGTGGTGGTTGAGGTGCTGCTTGAGCCGATCTTCGACAGCGAAGAGGGCACAGGCAGTGCTTATTTCCGGGAGCCTTTGGACATCGTTCTCGGCGTCCTGGAAGAAGGCAGCTTCCTCTGCCTCTACTTCGACTCTCGCCGGTTTGAGCCCTATACTGGGGATTAACCCAAAGGCGGGGCTTGCCGACAGCGCAAAGGTCCGCAGAGGAGGTTTGATGTCAAGAAACTTGGACAACAGCGTGGAAGCGCTATTGGAAGCGCAGCTTCCGGAAAGCGCCTGGCACATGAAATTGAGAGTTCTGGCGCGCAAGCTCTTTATCTCCGGCTTGCTCGTGGCGTCGATCGTGGGGGCGGCGGCTGCAGGCTGGCAAACCTCAGCCCTTTACAACCGTCAGGTGCGGGAACGGTTCGACAATGACCCTGTGCGGCTGTCTGCCTTCATCCAGATGCGTAGCTCCAAGGTTCCCTCGGAACTGGCGGATCTGATGGCGGCCCTGATCTACAAGACCGCGAAGGAGAACAATGTCCCGCCGGAGCTGGTAATCGCAATCGTCGAGAAGGAGTCGCTGTTCAACCCGTTCGCGGTGTCCAGCGTCGGTGCTCAGGGCCTGATGCAGGTGCTGTCCGGGAACAAACCAATCGACAAGAGCAAGGCCCACAGCCTCGAATACAACCTGAACACCGGCACCGGCATCTTGCGGGAAAAGCTGACGGCGGCGAAGGGCGACTTGAACCGAGCGCTGGAGCTTTACTCCGGCGGTGCAGGGGGCTACGCAGAAGGCGTCCTGATCTGCATGGGGCGATACATCCTTTATAAACAGAGCAAGGAGGAGAAAGAAGATGGGGCTTGATACGACACACGATTGCTGGCACGGGAGTTACTGCAGTTTTCACGGCTGGCGGAAGGCTGTTTGTTTTGCTGCCGGGCTGGGAAATCTTGATGAACGGGTTGGGTTTGCAGACGCAGGTGTTGCCGGGCTGCCTTGGACAGAGGACGATCCGCTGATTGCACTGCTGGACCACTCTGATTGTGAGGGGCAGATTGATGCTGAGGACTGTGGACCGCTCGCAGATCGTCTGGAAGCGCTACTACCCGAGCTTACTGCTGAACCCTGGCACCAAGAAGCCACTGAGCAGTTCATTGCTGGGTTGCGTCAAGCGGCTGCGGAAGGCGAAGATGTAATTTTTAAATAGGAGAGAGTGAATGGTGGCAATCCCCAACAAGTCTTACGTGAATGCAATTGATGCCCTGATCCCCCAGGCGGCGGATATTGCGGACCAGGCCGTGGCTGCCTCCGGTGTCGCTTATATCCAGAAGCGCGGAGCGGATGGCAATTTTTATCAATTCTGCTGCTGGACAACGGCTTTTCATCACGCGATGAACAAGTTGGCCGCGGCAGCGGGTTTGAGGAGGATCTGACAATGACACAGTATGAAATCAGAATAGGCAAGGACGTTTCCGCTTACGGGACAATTTCGGTTGATCTGGACCACGAGCCGACCAAGGAAGAGGTCCTGGAAATCGTCCGGGCGCAGGAAGGCGACGAGGAACTGGAGGTGGACTGGGAAACGATGAGTGGTCTCCGGGTCGTTCACGTTGAGGGGGTTGAGTCTGAGGCCTATCTCTTTGCGGACCTGCCGGTCGAGCCGGTGTATTACGATGCCGGGCAGCTGCTGCAGACAGCTCTGGGGCGGCCGGGGGCTGTGGCGCGGGCTGAGAGGCTGTTTCCTCTGCTGGAGGCAGCAAGATTTCTCTGCATAGACCGCAAGGCGTTCGCGCAAAACCTCCTCGACCTTGTGACTGATCAAGGCGCCCTGGCTGTGCTACGCAAGGAGGCGGCTGGTGAGTAGGTCGCGCAGGGCCTCTAAGGCCGGAGGCTTCGATTTCTGGTCTCGGCGTTCTGGGTGTGGGTGTCTCTCCTTTGGCCCTATCGCCAAGTGGATCACCAAGATGAAAATGAAAACGCGAAAGCGGAGGTTGCTGGCCCAGGCGGCCGCAGACCCGGAGGCGGTGGAAGGCCGCTTTGGAGGAGAGTGAAAACTCTTGACCCTTTACATCATGATAGTGTAGTATAATCCCGGAGGAAGAACGAATGGACACATATAAATGTTTGCGCTGCGGTCACGAATGGTTCCCTAGAGCGGCTAAATCGCCTCTTAGATGCCCAGGGTGTGGCAGCAAGCTGTGGAGAACGCCACGTGGAAAAGCCAAAGCTGACGCAGGAAAGAGTAAGGGAGCTGTTTGAGTACCGGGAAGACGGGCAGCTGATTTGGAGGGTTTCAAGGGGCAATGGGGTGAGGGTGGGGGCTGTCGCCGGGACTCTGGACAGTCACGGGTATCTACAGGTGGGTGTGGACGGCCGGTATTATCGGCTTCACCGCATCGTCTGGCTGTACCATTACGGGTACTTTCCAGAGACAGGATTAGACCATATTGATCAGGTCAAACTCCACAATCGAATAGAGAACCTCCGAGAAGTGTCCCACACCTGTAATACACGTAACACAGGGAATCCGAGAGACAATACGTCTGGGGTCAAAGGAGCTACCTGGGATAGGGCAAGGGGTAGCTGGCACGCACAGATAACGGTAGCCAAGAGAAACTATAATCTGGGGCGCTTTGACTGCCTTGTTGAGGCAGCAGCACATCGTCTGGCCGCTGAGCAGGCTCTGAACTGGGAAGGCTGCAATTCCTGCAGCCCGGCGTTTCAATACATGCAGAAGTACCTAAGGAGAGAATATGACGCAGCAGCCCCTATCCCTTGAGGAACAGATCCAGAAGCACGACAAGTTGTACTGGGAGCTCGGGATGCCCGAGATTTCCGATACCGATTATGATCTGCTTGTAGAGCAGCTCCGGGCGCTTGCCCCTGACCATCCGCTGGTCAACCGGATCAACACCCCGACTGTCTCTGCTGGGAAGATCAAGCATTTGCGCCCCATGCGGTCCCTTGACAAGTGCTACACCGAGGCAGAGCTTCTTGCCTGGGCCAAGTCTGTTGCTCGTGGCCCCGAGGAAGTATTTCTTGTTCAGAGAAAAAAAGATGGGTGGTCCGGAGAATTTCAGGACGCAGATACGCTGGTTACCCGAGGTGACGGGGAGGAGGGGGACGATATTTCTCATATTGCCTCTTCCATAGATATCCGCGGCTACCACGACTTCAGCACTGGCCCCATGTACGGTGAGATTGTTTTGCTGAAATCCACATTTCTGGCTGCTAGAGCAAAGAATCTCCTGCCGTACAAAAACACCCGGTCGGCCCTAGGCGGCATTATCCGAAACGCTTCCGCCCCGAAGGAGTGGCACGAACTGTTAACCTTCGTCCCCTTCGATTATTATTCGGAGACGGTCACGCTTGCCGAGATGCCTGGGGTTGATTGGGCTGGAGTGCTTGAAGGCTTCGCCGCCGGCGACATCCCTACCGATGGCGCGGTGATCACGCTGGCTGATCGCGAGTACGGCGAGAGCCTGGGCGCCACTGACCACCACCCAAAGCACTCCATTGCCCTGAAGCACAAGAACCCCACGGCGGTGACGAAACTGCTCGACGTTTACTGGCAGTGCGGGAAAGGCCGGATCAGCCCGGTCGCCCAACTGGAGCCTGTCGAGTGCGACGGGATCACGATCTCCCAGTCCACGCTGCACAACCTCAATTTTATTGCCAAGCTCGGGCTCCAGATCGGAGACACGGTAAAGATAGGCAAGTTGGGAGACGTTATCCCTGGGATCCTTTCCGTACACGAAGAGGGAAAGCGCCGGTTCCCCATCGTTTGCTCGGCATGCCCCGCTTGCGGCCATGTCCTGCACCGGGCGCAGCAAAATTACGTTTGCCCTAACTCTGCGTGTCCGGGCACCGCAGGAAAGCGACTGCACGATTCTCTGGTCAGATTGGGGGTGGAGAATATTGGGCCGGCTACCTGTGCCCTACTGGTAGAAGCAGGGGCAGACACGGTGCCGGATGTATTCTCTCTAACTGAGTTTGGCTGGCGGCAGATCCCCGGCTTTGCGGAGCGCTCCGCAAAACAGACCTTTGAGCACTTGAGGCTGTTGAAGAACTCCCCAATCGAGGATTACCGGCTGCTGGCGGCAATGAACTTCGAGGGCGTTGGCCTGACGTTGTCCAAGAAGATCCTGGACAAGGTAAGCTTGGCGGCGCTTCCCGTTACGGACCTGACTGAGATCGAAGGCGTAGGCGAGACGATCGCCTCCAAGATCGACTTGGTGGAGAACGAGGACTGGCAAGCACTGCTATTGACATTCCCGCTGATCACCCCGACGCAGGGGGCAACCAAGCGGCCGACAGTGTGCTTCACTGGTGCAGATCCCGGCGGCCGGACTCGGGACGAATGGGCCAAGCTTGCGGAAGCGGCTGGCTACGTGTTCTCGGGCACGGTAACCAAAACGCTGACCGTACTGGTTGCGGCAAGCACGACCACGACGAAAGCGGTAAAAGCTCAAAAATACGGTACTCGGGTTCTGAGCTACTCGGAATTTCAACTTGAACTGGAAGGAGAAAACGAAGATGCGTAGAGACAAGGGCTTAGTCCGCCTTTTGCACAAGGCTGCGGGGGCCGTGGCCGAGGCCTTACAGCAGATAGAAGAGGCTGACCCGCCGACGCTAAATATAATCTTTCCGGCCAGCTACAACTATGGTAGTGCTCCGGACGATGGGCTTGGGGGGCCGGCGGTCTCTGACTGTGGCGCCATGTATATGGTTGATGAGCTGGAAAACGTGCTGGGTAAGACAACCCTCAACGACGTTGTAGAGGAGATGATTGATCTTTCAATACGGGTGTATGCGGAGGAGGGCGAGGCGATGCCTATTGACCAGCGAGAGAGGTTCCTGGGCATCTGCCAAGCTTTAAGGGCCGCCGCCGATAAGCTCGAAGCTTCGCTTGGAGGAGCTTGAAGATGCCCGACTGGAAAGATGAGTATCTCGCGATGATCAAAGACTGCAAGGTCCGGGCCGACAAGCTCAGCGAATGGGAAAATCAGTTTATATTTTCAGTGGAAGCGCAACTGCAGGGCACGGGCAAGATCACTGCCAAGCAGGTGGACAAGCTCAACGATATTTGGGAGAAGGTAACCGACAGGGGTTAACCAATAAGGAGAAGAAAATGTTCGGTGATGACGGTAGCAATGGCTGGGAGTGCACCAGCAAGCTAAGCGATGACGTGAAGAAGTTGGTCAAGGCCCTGCGGGAGGTGAAGAGGACTATTGTGGCGGCCTCTGAGCAGAAAGGCGGGCCGGTCAACGACACTATCTGGTACAGCGATACTGAAACCTTGTGCGACTTCATCGACCGCCACACGGAAGAATATTAATAGAGGAGAAGATAGATGCAATTTAGCAAGTTACCCCGGCAGAGTTATTCTGTCTACTACGGCAATCGGATGGTCGGCATCGGCCTGCACCCCGCCCTGGACACGGCCCCCGGGTCCTGGAATTTACTCTGGTTGACGATCGGTAGCGTGCTCGAAACGCTGTTGAACTGGCAGGCTGACCCAGGCGAGTTCCCTACCTCGATGCCGGTTCTGCCGATCGCCGTGGCTACAGCCCTGCAAGTCTGCGGCCCCAAGGGCGAGACCTTCGGCATGTTGGCAGAGCGATTGGCTCCTGCGAGGTTACGGGCCAGGATGCTGGAGTCGGAGGTCGTGCCCACTGTCATTGCCGCCTACGGCCCAGTTTGGGCAGATATCTCGGAGGACAACTGCAAACTCTACGTTCCCAAGCCGAAGAACGTAATCATGGGCGATTTCCGGCAGGGAAGGAGTCTTCACTGATGCCTGCTCGCTTACCCCTGCCCCCCACGGTTCAGGAGATCGTGGATGCCTACAAGTTTCCCTTCGAGTTGCGGGGGGATCAGGTGGAGGATATCGACTTCCTTGTCAGGTACGACCGCGTAGGGCTCTTCCTCGACATGGGGCTGGGCAAGACTGCAGTTGCCACGGCAATCTGTTTCTACCACGGGCTGCAGGGAAGCGTGCACCAAGTGCTGTGTCTGGTTCCGCCGGTCCTTGTTAAGCAGTGGGAGCTCTGGCTCCGGGAATTTCCGGACCTCTCGATCACAGTTTACCGGGGGACGCCTGCCCAGCGCAAGAAGATCGGGCTTGAGGCCGACTTCATCATCACCACGCTGGGGCTCTTCAAGAACGACCACGAGAGATTCATGGGCTCGATGGCGCGGCGAAGGCTTGCCGTGGTTGTGGACGAGGCGGCAGCGATCCGGATGCCGAACACCGGTAATTATAAAGCTGTGCGGGACCTGGTCGAGACCCCGAGCAAGAAACTCTTGATGCTCACAGGAACCCCTTTGGGCGCCCATCCGGCCACAGGTTACGGTCTGATAAAATTGAAGACCCCAGACGTTTACCGGGACTACCGGCAGTTCCTCATGTTGCACGTCACCGGCGTCGACATGCGCGGCAATCCAACAGGCTTTCGGAATCTTGACCTCTTGCAGACAGCGCTGATGTCCCAATCCGTTTTCCGCCGGGCCGAAGACGTACTGGAGCTGCCCGAGGTGCAGCACATCCCGGTGAAGTATGAGCTGGGCAAGCAGCACCAAGCACTTTACAATGAGCTGATCGACGAGCTTCTGTTGACGCTTGACAACGGCACGGTGATCGACGCCACTACCACCCAAAAGCTCTATTCTAGAGCACAGCAGTTCATCATGGAGGTGCCCGACGGAGGAAAGATCAGGCCCGCCGGGTTCGATGTTCTTGATCAGGTGATCGAGGAAACCGGGCTCCTCCGGCTGGACAATGAGAAGCTGATCGTATTTGTCAACTTCAGGAAAACGAATGAGGCGATTATTGCGTATCTGCAGGCGGCCGGAATAGGCTGCGTACAGGTTTATGGCGGCGCCGACAACCAGAAGGCGCTGGACAAGTTCCGGGACGACACAAGCATCAAGATCATGGTCGCGCAGCCTAAGTCCTCGGGAATAGGTCTTAATTTGCAGTTCTGCCGTTATCAGTTATTCCTGGAAACCCCCATAACCTCCGGGGATTTCCAGCAAGCCGTGGCCCGGATCAAGCGCTCAGGGCAGACGCGAAAGTGTCAGGTCTGGATCGCCGTCGCGCTTAACACGCTACAAGAAACCATCGTCAGAAACACGCTGAGGAAAGAGTCGGTGCTTCAGAAGGTGACGCCTACGAAAGCAACGCTGCGAGCGGCCCTGACTGGGAAAGCAGAAATCTATTGACTTCTTTATTATGAAGAAGTAAATTAAATCACAGAGGTCAAAATATGGACAAACTAAAATGCTTGCGCTGCGGCCACGAATGGTATCCCCGATCCCCACAGGCACCTTTGAAGTGCCCAGGGTGTAATAACAAACTGTGGAATACGCCGCGGGGCAGTAAGAACAGCAGGGAGATTGGTGATGGCGCGGAGAAAAAGAGGTAGGCCAGTCCCAGGGGACAAGTTTGGGCGGTTGGAGGTACAAACAGTTTATATGTCAGAGGGACGGGCGCACTGTCAATGCGTCTGCCTGTGCACAAGCATATGGATAGGCCCCGCGAGGGATTTACGCAGTGGGCATACGCGGTCTTGTGGCTGCCTCCATAGGGAGTTATGTAGTCTGCAGTTAACTACACACGCGGGAACCGGAACGCCGCTGTATAAGGTCTGGCGTGGTATGCACCGGCGTTGCTTTAACGAGCACGACCGCTATTACAAGGACTACGGAGGACGAGGGATCACGATCTGCCTAGAGTGGCGTGACTTCGCGGTTTTTCGTAAATGGGCGCAGGACAACGGTTATGCGAGAGGGCTGCTGATAGACCGGGAAAATAACGACGGCAACTACGGCCCGGGTAACTGCCGATTCGTCACGCCTCAAGAGAGTGTGTGTAACCGAAGATTGCTCCAATCGAATAACGTGGGCGGTTATTGCGGGAGCTCTCAAAGATCCCGCCGCGGAGTGTACGTGGCGAGCGTATCCTTTCTTGGCCAACGTTACTCACGCGAAGGCTTTCCCACAGCCGAAGCCGCAGCCAAGTTCAGAGACGCCTTGGTCGTAGTAAACGGCTGGTCGCTACCCCTGAACTTTCCCGACATGACCTTGGAAGAGGCTCAGGCGCTGGTCGGGGGTAACCGCCCGAAGGGAGGAAAAAAGAAATGATAGCAATCGTAAACGTAAGCCCGGTGCCGCAGGAGACCGGCCCGCACCTCTACGAAGTGAGGATCAATCGCAGGGTCGTTGCCACTTTCGTGCACAAGCGAGAGAAGGGGCTGGCGGCCTGCTTGAGGAAAGCGGCGCGGGCCGTAGAGACTCAGGAGAAGATAAAGAATGAAAATACACCTACACTGGAAGCGTGATGGCAATGGGCGGGCAGTGGCAAGCTGCTCTGCGAAACACAAAGGCGCAGGCCTCGGCATGCAGGTACGGAAATTGAGCTTGGTGACCTGCAAGAAGTGCCTGTACCGACACGAAAGGAGAAACCGACAATGAAAGTCAGAAATATGGAGTCCTCAAAAGGCAAGAAAGTCCCCAACCAGATGATCATCACGACAGACACCGACGTGTACTTTCAGAGCTACGACACGGTGATCGCCCGGCGCTGTCTCAACACCGGCCAGATCTATCTGGACAAGGGCAAGTGGGACTACAGCAAGACCACCGGGATTTACCGGAACCAATTCTTGGGCGAGGGGGTCGCCGAGACCAGGAAGAAAATTGCCAGCGGCGAGTATCTGCTGGCTGACCTTAATGCGGAGGAGATCAAGTGAAAATCATCAAACCATCAGTAGAGTTTTTTGGCGCCGTGCCCACCGACTACACCAACACCCTGCGTTTCATCGAGATGGCGGGGCGCACCTGCTACAAGTCCGAGGACAAGATAACCGCCGACAGCGCCGAGGGTTTTGTCAAGAGGCTGGTCAAGGCCGGGCACCTTGCAATGGTGGAGCACAGCAATTTCGTGGTTCGTACAGAGGGGAGGGCCTACGGGCGCCCTTTTGGTTCAAAGTTCATCAATTATGCTTTGATAAATGGCAACACCTACGCTGGAGGGAATCTTCGCGCATGGCTTGAAGAATTCGGAATGGACACCTTGGACCAATTAAGAAAATTCATGGAAGGTTTTCACGCCTGGCAAGTCTGCCCTCACAACGAAATCCCCAAGGAGCTTC
>DDYO01000067.1 GCA_002348045.1 Anaerolineales bacterium UBA2232 | reverse complement strand
TGAAATCTCATTCCGTCACCATTGCGCCCTTCGACGACCGCTGCCGCTACTGGGCAAAAATCTGCCGCGCCGAGCAAGCGCTCCCTCACCCCACCAACGCGCTCCGCGCCGATGACCTGCCTGGGCCCTATCTGCTGCGTGGCCAGGATGAGTTGATGCCAGGGGATGTGCTGTTTGAAGGGGAAGCTAATCACCATCGGAGAACGGACCGCGGTTGGTCGTACTGGCTGAAAATGGTCCTTCCAAACGGCGAGCTGCTTGAACTTAAGTCGGGGTTTGGAGCACAAAAGCAGCAACTCAAGCGACAAGGCATGCAACCAGATTTGTTGATGGGGTCTGGCGACATCGCTGCGATGGTTCGCATTGCCCACGGCGTCCGCATGGGCCTGACGGTCACAGACGATATGGAGGGCTGAGGCTCGCCAGTGAATGACTGTCTACTGCACAGCCTAAATGTGACACCTCTTGAAACTGCCGTGTTCCAATTTGGAACACGGCAGTTTCAATGCGTACCTACCTTCGGTACATCTTCCCACCGCGTCGTGTACCGTGGGGACACCCGTCCCCGCTTCATAGTCCAAACAGGCTTTGTGCCCAACGCTCCCAGCTGCACTGCCCCGCGGCCAAAACGGGCGTTGACCTCATCGAGCACCCCCATCAACTTGCGCGAGCGTTCCCTGCCGACCTCGGCAGCGGCATCGTCCCAGAGGCAGGCCTGGCGCTGGCCCTCGGGCTGCAACTCGCTGAGCATCACGGCCGCCTTCTTGTACTCAAAGCCTGGCCGGTACATGTGCTTCAGAGCCCGGATGGCGTAGGCGGCCAGGACCCTGCTGTCAGCCGTGGGCTCAGGCAGGGGCACGACCAAGCTGCGGTGGTACTGCGGTTCGTGCGCCTTGAATCGGTTGGTCATGATGGCCACCGTGACTGCGCCTGCGACCGACTGCTGGGCCCGGAGCTTTTCGGCGGCGCGGCTGATGTACGTGGCCACCGCCTCTTCCAACTCCTCCAGGTCGTAGACGGGCTGGCCGAAGGAGCGGCTGGACATAATTTGCTGCTTGGCCGGCGCCATCAGCTCCAGGGACAGGCAGCTTGTGCCGTTGAGTTCTTCGACGGTTTTCTGCAGTACCACGTTGAATGCTCGGCGGATGTGCTCAGGGTCAGCGCGCTTGAGGTCGAGCACGGTCTGGATGCCCATGTCGCCTAGCCGCTTGCTGATGCGCCGGCCCACACCCCAGACTTCGCCCACCTCGTTGCCCGACATCCACTGGTCCTGCTCGGCCTGGCGCAGCACGGTGATGTCACACACGCCCTGAAAAGACGCATTCTTTTTGGCCAGGTGGTTGGCGAACTTGGCCAGCGTCTTTGTGGGCCCGATGCCCACGCAGACCGGCAACCCGACCCACTGGGCAATCCGCTGCCGGATTTGCTGCCCATAGGCCACCAGGTCGCCTTGGCTGATGCCGGACATGCCTTCGAGGCTCAGGAACGACTCATCGATGCTGTAAACCTCCAGCTCGGGTGTGAAGTCGCGCAGGACGTCGACCACCCGGTTGCTCATCGAGGCGTACAGCTCGTAGTTGGAGGACAGGGCGATGATGCGGTGCCGTTTGGCCTGCTCCCGCAGCTTGAACCACGGGGCGCCCATTGGCACCCCCAGTGCTTTGGCTTCTTTGCTGCGAGCAACGACACAGCCGTCGTTGTTGCTCAGGACGACGACCGGCCTGTTCCGAAGCTTGGGCTCCCATAGCTGCTCGCAAGAGGCATAGAAGTTGTTGACATCCACCAGCGCGAACACAGCCTAGCTCCCATTGTCAAAACGGGACTTTGCCAAACTTGCCGACGACCACGCCCCACACTTCAAGCTCCATGCCTTCCGTGATTTCGAGCGGCTTGAAGCTGGGGTGGCCTGCGACGAGGAGGACGCGGCCATCGGAGGTGACGTGGTACTTCTTGACCAACCGCTCGCCGTTGACGAAGGCCACCACGATTTGGCCGGACTGTGGGTTCTTGCTGCGGTCGACGACCACGAAGTCACCGTCGTAGATGCCGAACTCCTGCACGGAGGGCCCATCGACCTGGAAGAAGGCGGTGCTCTTGGGACGGGCAATCAAGAACTCGTTGATGTCGAGCTCGCGGTCCTTGAAATCTTCAGCAGGGGATGGGAAGCCGGCGGACACCTTGGAGAGGCCAACCGGCAGCTCCAGTTTGGGCGCGTCCATGGCCGGAAGCCAAGCATCTGCTGGTAACGGGGGCGCCTGGTTGGCAGCAGGTGCCTTCAGTGCATCCAGGTAGGCGCTGATGGCTGGCTTGGCACTCTGGGGGACGCGTAGCGTGGTCGTAGGCTCGCCAAACGCTGCTTTGCGTCCTGCGCCTGGCCGTGCCCCCCCACGATGGTCTTTTGAATTCGTCACAAATTCATTTTACGCGACCTTCAGTCATAAGTTGAAAGACCACGCCTTTAGTTGGAAGCGTGATGTACCGGTCGGGTCATCCCGGAAAACCGCCGAGACGTGCCTACCTATGAGGTCATCAATGACCTGTCGTAAAGGGATAGCGTTAGAACTGACTGCGGGCACAAATATTTCGCTGACAGCGAAATAGATTGTTGATTTGACAAAACACTTCGGCTACAATCTACCCCGAGGTTAGCAGAGACAACTGTCGACTGTGTGGGGTGCTTCGGCGCCCTGTGGAGCCGCAAGGCTCTAACTACTCGCTAGCTCTCGTCCCGACGCCCGTGGCACTATGCCCTGAGCTGATGGTCGACAGCGATGCGAGCCAGCCCGGGCGACCCCGGGCTGGCATCTGGAAGTGAAGGGGGAAAACCGCCGCATTGCTCTGCCTAGTTGTGGGCGACAGCCACGGCATGCACATGGTGTGTATGTTGATTGGTGCAACTAGGAGCACGTCATGAGAGACGTTTTCAAACCTCCCTTGCGGCGGGAGACGAAGAGCCATCGTAAGAAATCTTGGCTTGTGCGACCGGAAACCTTTCGTCTTGCCACTTCTGTGGTCAAGCTGGTTCATGCGGTGGCCAAGCTCATCGATTTTTTTCTGAGGTGATTCATCACCCCTTTATTTCATATTGAGAAGTGCCATGCTGAACCGAGCTTTGCGCATGCTGCGCACCTATCACCAGTTCACACAGGTAGACCTGGCCAAGCGCTTGGGCATCTCCAACTCCTATCTGAGTGAGCTGGAAAAAGGCGATAAAACGCCAGGTTTGGAACTGTTGGAGAAGTACGCAGAGGTATTCAAGATGCCTGTGTCTTCCATCCTGCTTTTCTCCGAATCAATGGAGACCTCTCGCAAACCTGGCGAAAAGCTCCGAGTCGCTGCCGCCGACAAGATTCTTCGGCTACTGGAGTGGTTGCAGGAGCGCGACGCCGTTGGCAGCGCAAGCTAAGCGGTACCCGCTTAACCAGTCCCCCCTGTACCGAATCCAGGGCAAGGAGAAGTTCAAGCGCGCACTTGGCTTGGACTGGGATGCGATACCCAGCCTGCTTTCCTCGCCAGGGTACCGAACCTGGCAAACCAAAGGTGAAAAGCCGCGTGACATCCAGGCTCCTATCAACTGGATGAATGCGGTGCATGGCAGGCTCGCCAAGCTGCTTTCGCGGATTGAAGTTCCTGACTACGTCTTCTCACAGAAGGGACGCTCCTACGCTGACAACGCGCACCAGCACGTTGGTAGGCACCCCGTCATCAAGACCGACATACATCGCTTCTACCCCAGTGTGTCGCGGGCAATGGTTTTCAGGATGTTTCGTGAGGATTTCTGCTGCGCGGAAGATGTCGCCCACCACCTGGCCGACATTTGTTGTTTCCAGCAAAAACACCTCCCCACGGGAAGCCCGCTCAGTGGAAGGGTTGCGTTTTTTGCCGCTCGCCCCTTGTTTGAGGAAATCCGTAGGCTCGCTGATGCTCATGGGTGCAAGCTGACCATCTACGTCGATGACATTTCATTGTCGGGCCCGAAGGCCACACGAAAGCTGCTGGGTGAGGTCCGTGAGCTGATTTCGCGACATGGATTGAAGACCACGGAACGGAAATCAAAGTCCTTCTCACCAAACGCCGCCAAGAGCGTGACCGGCGTGGTCATCGTAGGGAGCGAATTACGTCTCCCAAACGAGCGGCACAAGAAGATGCATGAGGCCCGTCTGGCTCTCCGGACGGCGGACACCACCGAGAAACAGGCATTGAAGAGGCAGTTGAATGGTCGAGAGCAAGAGGCTGCGCAAGTTCTCAGGCTCAACGATAACAAGACTTTACTAGGTGCACAGACCGGCGCTCCGAGCCAGTCCGAGTTGTCCTGCCCGGAGAACGCCTACTTGAGCTGTAGCAGTACGGCAAAAGCAGGCCGACGGCGAATTTGAGGCCCTTAGATGGCACCAGCTGCTGGCGTAGTGATGGTGATGATAGAGGCGCAGGCATCGCCATGGTTTGGCATGCGCAATGCCCAAGGGTACGGCACAGGGTCCGTACGCTCGTATTGATACACTAGCAGCTCGGGCATCAAGCGAGGGTCATAGGCCATGCCCAAGCGAATCGCCAAGCTTGCAGGGGACGCCAGGATAAGGTGAATCCGCGCCACCCCTTGCTCCATTAGGCGCTGCACCGCACCTCTAAAAGCGGCGACGATGGCCTGCTGCTTTTCAGCGGACCAGTACACATCCGCTCGGACCTCCTCTGCACGGAGCTGCGCAACCGGCAAACGTGGAAAGGTCTTCCGCACGGCATCTAAGTCGACTGGGTATGACAACGAGATGGCCAGCACCACTTCTGCCGGATTACCTACAAGCTCACTCGCTTCCAAAGGGAATGTTCGGCGCCCGTCGTCAAGGCCTTCGACGACCCGCCAGGCCTTTGCATCACGATGCCAGTCAAAGATGATGACTTCAGATTCGTCGTCTAGAAGGACTCCCGTCAGGAAGAGCGCAGGAACAGCAGCCAACCCGCCCACAGCCACGGCTACGTCGCCCTTATCTCGTCCAGCCGAAAGCGTTTCAATGGAAGGCTTCATTGCCGCAACCTGCCGCAGCAGCAAGGCGGGATTTACTCGCGCTCCCTCACCCTTCGGCCGGAAATCCACCTGAATCCATTGCCGCTGGCTCGGTAACGAGCCCAACTCCGCATCTCGCGCCGGAGTGTCTGGGCCCGAGTGCAGGCCGCGTAGCTCAACAACAATCGCCATTCGACGAGAATCTCGTCGAACCCCACGGAAATAGTCAACCAGGGCCATTGCAAGCCCCACGACTACGAGAAGCACGCCGAGAGCGAAGACAAGGGTTGTTCCCACTTGAGGAAGGCTGTCCCCAGTGGATACGTCCAGGGAGAACACCGTGCCCTCGGTTCGGTACTGTACCTTGGCGAACCAATTCAGGCCTAGTGCCGCGAGTAATAACGCGACTCCCCCTCCCACGAGCTTTAAGCCAGGGTTCCGGGGGAGGAAGAATACGAAGTCAATGAGGCGGCTGACGAACTTGTGAAGGAGTTGCTTCATGTGCGGCTTTATCTGACGTTCACGACGAACACACCACTTCGTGCAGCCAAGTGGCGGTCCTTCACGATGAAGCACTCGATGGTGTGGGCACCGGAGTAGCCCGTCTCTTCACGATGAGTGATGCTGCCGCGCTCCACTGTGCCTTTGTCAAAACCTCCGCGCAGCTGTCCGGCGGAAGCTGCCTCATTTCCAGTATTGACCACCTGCCAGTAAACCTCATAAGGAGGCGGAAGGTCGGTCGCAGCCTCAAACTTCAAGGAAGCCCCCTTCATTAGGGGTTGCCCGTCGGATTGCAAGGTCAAAGGCCTCGAAAATCCTTTTCCCGTCCAAGTCGCTTTAGAAATGGACGCAGTGCCGGTACGACTCGTCGGCCACGGTACGGCCTGCTTGTGTGCGGCCGAGAACAGACTGACGGCCCCTCCATACAGGCCGGCCAGGCTAATCGACCGATTGACTGCTGTTCCACCGGCGGCGCGCGCTTGGCGTTCGCCAAACGCCTGGCCAGCAGCCTCAACAATGCGTTGAGGATTGTGTTGGGTGGCAATCGTGGCGAAGTCTTCGCGCGCCTTTCGAATCCAGCGATAGAAGTTCACGCGCTTCTCGGGAGCACCGCGCCAGCGGTCAGCAAAGTTCTCTTGTGGGTCGGTGGGATTCGGTATGAAGACAGTGCCCTGCGCGTCCTGTTTAATGTTCGCTTCCATCCGCTGCAGGATGCCGGCCAGGGCCTCCGCGACGCTTCTTTCTCCAAGGTAGGAAAGGCCAGCAAGGGTGGTAATGATGACCGAAATGGGTTTGTGCTCAGGGTCATCGGCGAACATCATGTCCCGATGCCTCTTGAGAATCTGCACCGCCTGCTGCAGTGGCGTCTTCACCGCATAAGATGGGATTTCCTCTACGCTTGCCCTCGCTTCGAGCGCCATGGCCTCTCGAATCTGACGGAAACTGGTCTCCATCCTGCTTCGAAACCAGTTGGTGTATCCCCTGGGATTCGAATGCGGCCATCGGTCCGTGATGTCGCGGTAGCGCGGGTGTTCGTTATCAGTGATGGCAATTGCGGTTGTTGCCCAATCGGCTTTCAGTTTTGCTTCCACAAGAAGCTGTCGCTTGCTTTGACCATCAGGAACGGCAGGTAGCGCGTCGAGGTGAAACTGGGCACCCTCTGCATAGTCCAGTGTCCAGCAGCGCCGGCCCTCGCCGACTTCCTGCATGTTATGGGCTTTCGCGTACAGCCGCACCTCGTGTCCGAGCATTGCTTTCAGCTGTTGTTGGCTGATGCCTGTCTTGGAGGCGGCGAGCTCGCAGACCAAATCAATGTCGTAGTGTTCGTTCTCGTTGACCGGCCGAATTGGCGTCCCTAGTCGAAAGGAGCCCTGAACGTACACGTCTGGGTTTAGGTCTTTGAGTATCGACTCGTCGCGGCATAGCCAGCTACCCACTGACTCATACCGTTTGGCTGCTTCTTGGTAGCGAGAAACCGGAACGTCCAACTCTCTCGCCAGACGTTCCAGAAACTGCGCACCCGGCCCGGTGGGTGTCGCAGACCATGCATTCGGAATTTCGTTCACTTTCATTCTCCCTCCCGCGGATTGCACGTGCTATCACCCCGGGAAGTCATTGCTGCATCCCTGCCTGCTGGAACTGCTTCCACACCATCTTGGCCAGCATCTTCTGCATAACCCCCATGATGCGGTCGTCCTTGAGCATCTGCTCAGCGATGCTGTTCTGGGCGTCCTGCGCCTCAATCACCACATCCATGAACTCGTCCTTGAAGCTGCCCAGTGCGAACTGCTCCTCAGAGTTGTTCTTGGCCTGAGCCGCCAGAGTGTCGCTGGTCATCAGCCTCCCCTGCCAGGTGGTCAGCGACCCGATGAAGTCGGCCTCAGTGATGTCGCCGGCGAACAGGTCGTTCATCTTGGCGACAATTTCCTTCAACTCCTTGCGCTCATCCTCATTGGCCGCACCGGTGCCGGCCTCCTTGATGCCCGGCAGCTTGACCACCTCAGCCTTCTCCAGGTCCAGGGCCTGCTCGCCCATCTTCTGCAGCCGGTAGTGGGTCAGCTTCACGTCCTCGTCCAGGGACAGTTGGTCTTGGCGGCCATGCTCTGACAGGCGGGGCATCAGGTTCTTGCCGAAAACGAACAGCTTTTCCAGCTCGGGGTCGTTGTACGGGATGATTTGCGACAGGAACTCGTACAGGCGCAGGAACGACCCCAGGTCCTTCTTGAAGAGCTGCTGTTCCTCGTCTTCCAGCTCTTCGTAGCGGTCGAAGGCCGGCTTGAGGACGCCGTGCAGGGCAGCCTGGGTCTTCACCTTGGGGTTGAAGAACGCCTCGGCAAAGGTCTCCACTTCGCTCCAGAAATAGACCTTGGCCTTGTTGAGCTTGGCCATCAGCTCATGCACCAGGTTCGGGTCCGTGACCTCCTCAATCTGGGCGGTCCGGTAGTAAGGCTGGAAGCTGGCCAGGATGTCGGCCGGCTTGTTCACAAAGTCCAAGACGAAAGTGTCTTCCTTGCCCGGGTAGCGCCGGTTCAGGCGCGACAGGGTCTGGACCGCCAGCACACCAGACAACCGTTTGTCGACGTACATGGTGTGGAGCAAGGGCTGGTCGAAGCCCACCTGGTACTTGTTGGCAACCAGCAGGATGCGGTACTCGTCCTGCTTGAAGGCCTCGGAGGGCTCCTGCCCCTTCACATCGTTCATGTTGGACTCGGTGAACTCATCCGGTCCCGATTCCAGGTCATTCACGCCGCCAGAGAACGCCACCAAGGTTTTGAGGTCGGTGTACTTCTGGTCTTTGATGTATTTGTCGATGGCCAGCTTGTAGCGCACCGCGGCTTTGCGGCTGTCGGTCACCAGCATGGCCTTGGCCTTGCCACCCATCTTGGCCGCCACGTGCTCGCGGAAGTGCTCCACGATGACCACCACCTTCTGGGAGATGTTGTGGGCGTGCAGCTTGGCGAACTGGGCCAGAGCCTGTTTGGCCTTTTTCTGGGGCACCAACTTCTCATTGGCCACAGCGCCCAAGTTGTAGAACATGGCGTAGCTGGTGTAGTGCTTGAGCACGTCGAGGATGAACTCTTCCTCGATGGCCTGGCGCATCGAGTAGACGTGGAAAGGCACCGGCAAGCCGTTGGCATCCTTGCGGCCAAACAGCTCCAGCGTCTTGTTCTTGGGTGTGGCGGTGAAGGCGAAGTAGCTGACGTTGTCGGGCTGCTTGCGGGCGTCAATCACCGCGTTGATGACGTCCTCTGACGTCAGGTCTTCAGGGTCGATTTCCACGTCAGCCTCGACTTGCACCTCCTCGCCATCGATGACCTCCACCGCTGTGGCCTTGGGCTTGTCCTTGGTCAAGGCCTCGCGCAGCTTGCGCGCAGCGGCACCCGACTGGCTGGAATGGGCCTCGTCGATGATGAGCGCAAAGTTGCGCTTGCCCAGGTCCGACACGGCATCCAGGATGAACCCGAACTTCTGCAGCGTGGTTACCACGATGGGCGCGCCGTCGTTCAGGGCCTTGGCCAGCTGAGCGCTGTTTTCGCTGATGACCTGGACCACGCCAGATTTGTGTTCAAACTGGCTGATGGTCTCCTGCAGCTGCTTGTCCAGCACACGCCGGTCGGTGATGACCACGACCGAATCGAACACCTTCTTGTCGTTGGCATCGTGCAGGTTGGACAGGCGGTGGGCCGTCCAGGCTATCGAGTTGGACTTGCCAGAACCGGCCGAGTGCTGCACCAGGTAGTTGTGGCCCGGGCCTTCTTTGGCGGCCTCGATTAGCAGCGATTTAACAGCCACCAACTGGTGGAAGCGCGGGAAGATGAGCGATTCTTTGGTGGCCTTCTTCTTGGAGCCAGGCACCTCGACCTCTTTGACTTCAAGGTGCATGAACTCACCCAGGATTTCCAACCAAACCACGGAATTCCAGACGAAATCCCACAGGTAGTAGGTCGGGTAGCCTTTGCCAGCCGGAGCCGGCGGGTTGCCTGCACCGGCGCTGTAGGTGTCTACGCCGTCGGGCTTGCCGATGTTGAAAGGCAGGAAGGATGTCTCGTCGCCGGCCAGCTTGGTGGTCATGAAGGCCTGGTCGGTCGAGACCGCGAAATGCACCAGGGCGCGAGTCTTGAATTGCAGCAGCGCCTCTGGCTCCTTGGTCTTGGGGTCCTTGGGCAGCCTGTCTTTCTTGTACTGGGTGATAGCGTCCTTGACGCTTTGGGTCAAGTCGGTTTTGAGCTCGCAGGTCGCCACCGGCAGACCGTTGACGAAGAACACCAGGTCGATGCTGTTTTCGTTATGCAGGCTGTAGTGCAGCTGGCGGATGATGGTCAGTCGGTTCTTGGCGTACAGCTCCACCAGCTTGGGGTTCTTGCCATGGGCCGGCTTGAAGGCGCACAGGGAGAACTTGGCGTCAACGTCCTTGAAGCCGTGGCGCAGCACATGCAGCGTGCCGTGGGTGTCGAGCTGTTTGGCAACACGCTTGACGAACACCTGCTCCGACTGCCCGTTGTGCCATTTCTTGAACTTGGCCCATTCAGTGGGCTGGGTGTCTTGCACGAAGGCCAGGAGGTCCGCAGCGAAGATGGCCAACTCACGGCTGTAGGACGGTGCGTTCTTTAGGTGGGTCAGCACCTTCCAGCCGGTGGCCTGAAGCTGGGTGCACAGCTCATCTTCAAAGACTTTTTCGGTGTGAACGTTTGTAGTTGTCAGCATGTGTCAATCCAAAAAGCGAGCGAAGAGCTTTGCAAGGAAGCTGGCGTCTCTCTGACCCTGGTAGCTCACCGATTCCTGCGTAACCGCCTTCCAGGCAGCAATAGCCGTGCAAAGGAGCAAGGCTGCAATACCTGCCCATTCAGAGACACGGATGAAACGTGTGTTGAAAATCTTGTCCAGCACCTGCCCCATAACGGAAGCGGTTGGCCCGGTCATCTTGGCCTTGTTGTACTCAAGCCAGGCCTCCAAGGCGGCTGGAATCAAAAAGTACAGAACGACGAAGCCGATGACTCCGGTAATCAAGGCGCCTTTGGCCCCAAATTTGTTGGCAATGGCGCTCATGTCGCCCACTGCCGAGCCCAGGTTGTTCGCTGAGCGGCGTTTGCGATAGTTCCGTTTGTAGGCCAAGAGGTCTCCTTGCTGGTTTTTAGCTGTAGCAACCGACGTTAGCCCTAGTTCCGGTCCGCGGGGAATCGAACCTCGGTGAGCTTCCAGTCCGCAAAGCCGTAGCGCTCGAACACGACACCCAGTGCTTTCGATTTGTCAGCTGAGTCAGGGTCTGCCGCATAGGCAATCAGCTTGTCGGTGCCTTTGCGCTCAAACGTCCAGCTTGGCTTTTTGGCCTCGGATGAAGGCGCACTCTTGCTGGCTGACTTTGGGCTGAACTCGCCGCTGTGCATAGCCTTCATGACCAGTTCCGGTCGAACCAGCGCGTCTACAAACTGATTGACCATCGCTGCGCCCAGCATGGTCCCCAGGGCTTCTGCGCCACTGCCTCCGGTCTTCCCGAGCTGCTCCGCCATCATGGCTGACATCTGGCCTTTGAAGCTTTCGCGCAGCTTCGGGTAATCCACATGCTCGTTGAACTTGTCAGCGTCTTTTTCTTGGGCCGCTGTCTGCATAGCCTTGAGCGCCAGGTGGGGCGAGTAGTACCAGTAGCCTCCCACTGCGGCGACGGTCAGCGCCAGTACGCCTGCGATTGCTTTCAGCTTCATTGCGAGTTCCTTGGGGTAGATTCACGATTCGAAAGGTCGTATCGCGTCGGCGTGAGCGACTTCCGCAGATACAACGGATGGCTGGGCTGGCCGGCCTTGGTCACTTTGAGACAGTGCAAATTGGGCAGCAAGGCAATGACCTGCCGGTCTCTTGCACTGTGACTGCCGTGATTGCCCCAGGCGGCCACCACCACGCCCGCGTTTTTTGCCAGCTCAGCCAGCACAGCATCCGTGTCCGGGCCAATCGGTTCAGAGTGCGTCTTCATCACAGCGGGGTCGGTGGCCCTGAACGCAAAAAGGTTCGTCATACACAAAGCGCCATAGCCCCAGTCCTTGGCGAACTGGACGCAGCGGCGGATTGTGGGGTCGTCCTCCACCTCATCCGCCGTGCTGGGGTTCAGCCCGATGAACATGGCGTAGCCCTGCTCCAACGCGCCCCAGCGGCGCCACAGGCTGTACCGGTAGGTGCGGCAGGGCGAGAAGGTGGCTGTGCTCTCTTGCAAGCTGTTCATGCCACCGCCTTGAAGGTGCTCAGGTCGAGCTGGCCGGTGACGGCTGCTGAAATCAGGGATGAGCGGTATTCGCAAAGTAGGTCGATATGCTCAGTGACGTGCAACGTGAGGTCATCGACCGCTGCAGTCGTGCGTTTCACAAACGCGACTATCTCCGCTTGTTCAGCAGGGCTTGGAAGCGGAATAGCCGCGTCCGCGAGCGTCTCGCGATTCAGTTTTGGCATAGCCACGCGCATCGACTCTTGAACAGCAAAATCCGAAAACGGCTCACTTAGCAAGTACCAGTAGAGGTACTCGTTACTGAGGGGGGCAAGACCTTTTAAGGGGTACATGTCGGCACTGCAAAGGCAGTCGAGGGGAGCAAGCGTTGCCTTACGAAGCGCTGGGCGAATCTTGCTGTAAATGACGTCCCCTGCATCACACCAGTACTTACCGCTCTCAGCAGCTTGCTCTGCTGCGCTTTCAGTTGAAATGAGGCGCCCGGTTCCTGACTCGATGTGATTTGGCGCAATCAGCACAAGGTTGGCATAAGCCGAATCTTCCGGGTCAACTTGGCCAGAGCGAACTTGGACATAGTGCCGGAATTTTCCAACAACCCAACCTTTTGGAACCATGCCGAGGGACTCATGCTGTACCAGCTCTTTATGTTTGCCAGGAACCCCCTGGGTAATTGCACTGCTTATCAGTGAGCGACGGTATTCGCCCAGGCGGTTCTGTAGCTGCTGTTTCTCTGCAATCAAGGCATCAATCCGCGCCGTCTGCTCGTCGAGGAAGTTGGCTATGCGCTCTTGCTCATCAGGAGTGGGCCAAGGCGTTTTGAAATCCCTCGTGAAGTCGTCAGGGACACGTTTGAGGCCACCTGCACCTGTCATCGCGCCAACACCATTTTGGCGAAACTGTTCCGAACGCAGAACGTAGTTCAGAAACCGGGGCTCGGTGCCTTCTTTGGGCCGAAGCACTGTAATTTCCGTGGTGCCAAAGCCCGCTCCGAACTCCAAGCCACGCATGAGGGCACCCTTGCCGTTTTCAAAGCAAGGGGTAACTTTTGCGAATGCGACGTCTCCTTCTTCGAAGTAGGAGTAGCCATTGCGAACCTCTGCAACTGCCCGGTTTCTGCTTAGGTCAAGAGTGCCGTCTTCGCCGATTGCGTCCATCGGCAGGAACGAAACCTCGACGTCAGGTGCCTGCAAAAGGTCAGCACGGATTCCCGGGTTGAGGTCGGCCACATAGCGCAGCCGAGTGGTAGTCCAATTCATACCAGCACCCCCTTCATCAGCTCCACGAACCGCTTCTCCATCTCCCGAATCTCGTCGGCGATGACATGCGGCGCGCGTGGCGCCTTGTAGACATAGAAGTAGCGGTTGAAGTTGATTTCGTAGCCCACCTTGCCGGGCTGGCCATCCTTGTCGTCTTTGACATCAACATTCACCCAAGCGTCGGGCACGTGCGGCAGCACCTCGCGCTTCATGTACGCGTTGATGTCTTCGGTCAGCGGGATGTTTTCGGTGTCGCGCAGGTCTTTGTCGTAAGGTTTCTCGCCCTTCTTGAACTTGCCCGTCTTGCCATCAGCCAAGGGGCGGTCCACGGTCACCTTGCGGTAGCCAAAGAACTTGGTGTCAAACACCTTGGACACCACTCGGGGCGGCTCAGCTTCTGACGGCTCCGCACCGACCTTGACCGGCTCTTTGTACTCAAGCGAAAACGACACGTCGGTCGCGCCCTTTGCGTAAACGCCGACCACCTCGGCAATCTGCTCGTCGGTCATGTAGACCCGCTTGTTGCCAAGGCTCTTCTTCATCTTCGAGTACATCCGGGTGGCGTCAATCAGCTGCACCTTGCCTTTGCGGTCAGCTTTCTTGTCGTTGTCCAGAATCCAGACGTAGGTGGCAATGCCAGTGTTGTAGAACAAGTCGTTGGGCAGCGCGATGATGGCTTCGAGCAGGTCGTTTTCCAGAATCCAGCGGCGGATTTCGGACTCGCCGGAACCAGCGTCACCTGTGAACAACGGGGAGCCATTGAGAACAATGCCGATGCGGCCGCCGCCGTCCTCCTTGGGGCGCATCTTTGAAATCAGGTGCATCAGGAACAGCAAGGAGCCGTCCGACACACGGGGCAGGCCCGGGCCAAAGCGGCCGGCGAACCCGCGCTTTTCGTGCTCGCTCTTGACGAAGTCCAGCACCTTTTTCCAGTCCACGCCGAAGGGCGGGTTGGCAGCACCGTAGTCGAACTTCTCGTTGGGGAAGCCGTCTGCCGACAGGGTGTTGCCACGGACGATGTTCTTGGGGTCCTGCCCCTTGATGAGCATGTCCGCCTTGCAGATGGCGTAGGACTCGTCGTTGAGCTCCTGGCCAAACAGCTTGATGATGGCCGAGCTGTTGATGCTGCGCGCCACCGCCTCGCCCACCGACAGGATGCCACCGGTGCCGGCCGTGGGGTCGTACATCGAGCGCACCACGCCCGGCTTGGACAGTGCCTCGTCGTCGCCCGCGAACAGGCAGTGCACGATGAGCTGAATCACCTCACGCGGGGTAAAGTGCTCACCGGCCGTCTCGTTGGAAGCTTCCGCGAACTTGCGGATGAGCTCTTCGAAGACCAGGCCCATGGTCTCGTTGGGCACCACATCCGGGTGCAGGTCCACGTTGGCAAACTTTTGCACCAGCTGGAACAGCAGGTCCTTGTCTTCCAGCTCGGCCACGCGCTCGGTGAACTTGAAGCGCTCGAACACGTCGCGGGCGTCCTCGGAGAAGTCGCCTACGTAAGCGATGAGGTTCTGGCGCACGTGCTTCTGGTCATCCAGCAGGCCGGGCAAGGTGAAGGGGCTGGTGTTGTAGAAGGCCTGGGCCGACTTGCGCTTGAGCCGGTGGTCAAGGCCTGCGCCGCTGTGCTTGTGCGCTTCGTACTCTTTGAGGACCGCATCTTTGGTGTTTTCGAGCACGCAGTCCAACCGACGCAGCAGAGTGAAAGGCAGGATGATTTTTCCGTAGTCGGCCTGCTTGTAGTCGCCGCGCAGAAGGTCGGCAACAGACCAGATGAAGTTTGCAAGTTCGGTGAAGTTTTGGGCCATGGTGATTGTGTCTAGGATGCTGTTTTATCAGTCGTGAGCTAAAGGGTTGTGGCCGTCAGAGAGCCCAACGGCTCTTGGCTATTTCGGCCATTTGCTGTTGAACGCGCGCAATGTCCAGCTCCAACTGGCACAGGCGTCGGTAATCGGCTTCCACGGCTGCGCGCTCTTCGGCCGCGGGCATGGGCACCAAAAATGAGGTCAGCAGACTCTGCGGGCTGACGTGCTGCACGGTGGCGCCCGCTTGCAAGGATTCCAGCTGGGCTTGCCCGGCCTCGGACCGCAGGTACATCAGCAGAAACTCAGCTGACACCTTGTCGCGTTGGTTCGGAACAATGCGCAACGCCACGCAGCTTTGGGAGGCCACCACCGCGTCCGGCTCGACATTGCCCACAAACCCCGCCTTGCCGATGGAGCCTTTGATGGATAACACCAGGTCTCCTGGCTCCAGGGTGGGCATGCCCTTGCGGCCTTTGACGCGTGCCTTCTTTTCGAGGCTGTGCCCGACCGGAGCCCAGCCACCGAGTTCGGGGATGCCTAGCTCCAAGAGCTCCACCGCCTTCTCATCACGAGCCAGGATTGGCGCGCGAATGACCTCGCAGATAGCTTCCAGAGGAACAGCGTTCGGGCCCACCTCGACAGACTTGCGCAGGTAGCGGGACGGCGCGAAAGACACCTCGTTGCGGATGATGTCGTCACGGGTGACGCGGCACGCGCGCTCTGGGTCTTCTGCCTGGCCCAGCGCGACCAGGCGATGCGTCCTGACCAACTCGTCCAGGTTAGACAACGAGCGCTTGGACAGCCCCAGGTCCACCATGAGGATGTCGTCGTTGCCCTGGTCAGGCGTCAGCACCATCACAGCAGTGCCCAAGCCGGTCCCGGAAACCGCTCCGCTGGGCAGCGCCACCACGCTGTGCAGCTCATTGCACTCGCCCCCTCGGTGCAGCAGGTACTCGCGCAAGCGCTGCTCCTGACCGCGGGTGAACAGCACCCCGGGTGGCACGAGAAATACGGCTTTTTTCGAGGCACGGTTCACGAGCTCGCGCACCGCCCAGGTTTCACTGCGAACAAAGCGTTCTGTAGCCTCGCCGTCGCTGGAGTCCCATTGGGCCAATCGTGATTCGTGCACTGGCATACCAAACGGTGGGCACGCCAGTACAAATGCTGCACGGGTCAGTGGGCGCCCTTCACGGTCACGCTCAACCTCGGTCTCCAGCCTCGGGCCGTTGAGTTGCCCGTACTCGATACCAAGCAGAAGGGGTAACGCCGAGTCGACCTGTCCCAGCATGGAAGCGGACTTGACCCGCCACCCCCTGCGCAAGGCCCGGACCGTCAACGTGCCCCACCGGTCAAACGGCACCCATACGTCCTGTTCGGGTTCCCCCAGCATGTCCAGCATTAGCTCAGCCACTTCGGCGCTGACCATGCCCTCCGCCTCGCGACTAGCCAAGATAGACGACGAGAGCGTGGGCAATACATCCCAGGGCTGCGTGCCCAGGTCGCCGACCAGCTCTTTGACGGCATTTTTTCCAACCACCAGCAGGCTGCCTCCACTTTTGCTGTCTGCCCCTAACCAGCGGTCAACCCCATGCAAGGGCAAGCCGGCTCGCTCGACGGCGCTCCATCCGGCCTCGGTGCCCAAGTCGTCCAATGAAGAGACGCCTGGCACATTGCCGGTCAGCACCATGCGCGCAGCAGCAAGCCAGGTGAGCGCGAAAGTGATTGCATTGCTTCCAATGCCATGGTGGCGGAATGCATCCAGCAGGGCTCGGAAAGCGCGCGGTATAGGCAGTTCGGTTCGAATCATGATGTGCTCGCTCAGTTGTCGCGGTGCGCCAGGGTGATGATGGTTGGGTCAGTGGCGCTCACGACGGCATACACCCCTGCCAGTGCGTCCACCTTCTGGCTGTTGCCCACCACACGGCGAAGGTTTTCCAGCGCCTTGGCGGTCATCAGATACCGGACGCCGCCACGGTTGTCGTGTTCCATCTCGCCGAAAGCCACCACCAAGGCTGCACTGCCGGGGGAAATCCCACGCTGGCAGCCACGCTTGTGAGCATGAGAACTCAGCTCCCGCTTGGTGCGGGAGGTGGGCAAGTAGTGCGCGTTACCGATTGTCATGTTTGTCCTTCGTTGCTCCATGCTGCGAATTGTAGCGCGCAGATATTTTTATGCAACAACTTTTTTTTAGGTTAATAGAAAACTTTTTCTGGGTGGTGGCGCGTTCGACGTTCAGGCTTCAGCGACCGCTTGGAAACAAGCAGATGGAACAACAGACCATTGCGTCCCTCCCTGCCTCTCGGGTGGTTTGGGCAAGCACTCCCATCGGCATCGAACATGCGTTCGCTAGTTAAGAAGACTGGTTGAAGAAGAGACGACGGAGGTAACTGAGGTAACGCCGCTCGTTGGGCTTGACCCCGATACCAACACCCGTGGCCAACTTGGACACGGGGTCATGGCATTCAGTTGGGGGACTGCGTAATGCTCTGAGTTGGTCCCGAAAACGTCCGTTTTTGGGAGAACCAAGACCAGGTGCCAAAAACCAGCCACCTCCCTGGTGTGACCTTGTCTCAAAATCTTGTCTCGTTTTCATCGTCTCATTGCTACACTTCACATTGAGATTTGAGACGGAGACCACCATGCTTGTCGGCTATGCCCGCGTATCCACTGAAGACCAGAGACTCGACCTGCAGCTCGATGCCCTGAAGGGGGCCGGCTGCGAGAAGTGTTTCACTGACCACGTGTCCGGAGCGTCCAAACTCAAGGCCGGCCTGGACGAAGCGCTCGCGTACCTTCGCGCAGGTGACACGCTGGTGGTCTGGAAACTGGACCGGCTCGGCCGGACAGTCAAAGGCCTGGTTGACCTGGTGCAGACGCTCCAGGTCAAGGACATCCAGTTCCGCAGCCTGACCGACGGCATCGACACATCCACCACGGCGGGCAGGTTCTTCTTCCACGTGATGGCCGCCCTGGCCCAAATGGAAAGGGAGCTCGTCCACGAGCGCACCATGGCAGGCCTGAGTGCTGCACGTGCCCGTGGGCGATTCGGTGGCCGCAAGCCGAAGATGGATGCACCCAAGCTCGATGCCGCAAAGAAGCTGCTTCGAGCTGGCACGCCGGTGACCGAGGTCGCTAAAACGCTGGGAGTTGGTCGGGCTACGCTCTATCGGAACCTGAACGCCGACAAGCAGGCTGAGCGAGTGGAGCTGCCTCAGGTCACTGAAGACTTTTTACCGACCCGTGCCAGCCAGCATCAGCCGAGTCGAGAGCCCTTTTGACGGACGAAGGCTGAAGTCCTATGCACTTTTGCCGCCGCCAAACCTCCCTGTTGCATCTTTGGCACCGTTTTCCCCAGACACCGGCTCAAAAAAAGCTCCCTTTTGCATCTTCGCTCTTTTGAGTGCGCCAAAAATGCAGCGATGCTCCAAGCCAACAGGTGGGTGGCATTGCCTTGCTCGGGCCGGTACAGAATCCCGGTCTCTCGCGTGGCCTCGATGAGGCATGCACCCTCCACCCGGTAAAGTCCACCTTTGTAATGCTGCAGTCGCACGCCGGGCATCAAGTGGGCCGGCACGGAGAGCTCTATTTGTTCCGGCATGTCGTGTGTCAGTAAATCCAGGGGACCAACCGCCAAGTGCGCAGGCGGTAGTTGGCGTATTGCGGATAGTGCTTCAGCAGCCATTGCTCTTCCAAACTCGCCTTGGTTAAGAGAACAGCCAATATAGCCAGCCATAGCACCACTCCCAGGGCATTCGCCAACCAAGCGGCGGCACCCGCCGCGAGCAATAGGACAGCGCCGTACATCGGGTGTCGCACCCAGCGGTACGGGCCCTCTTGCACCATATGCCCATCGGGGTGGGGTTCCGGGCGGATGTTGAAGTTGCCAGGCCGGTTGACCCACAGCGTCCACAGGCCCAGCACAGCGCTTGCCAGCCACAGGCCGCCGCTCCAAACGCTTGGAAGGGAATGCCGAGCCTCCAAAAAGCAAAGCCCGGCAAGGACCAGCAACAGCCCGAACTGCAAAGCGACCCAGAGTTGGCCGAGCGTTTGGGGATTCATTTACGGAGCATATCGCGGCCCGTTCGCTACACGGTTTTCCAGGAACCATCCATCGAAAGGAAACCCATGAAGAAATCCAAGCAACGCAAACGCCCCAACCTTGGTGCACTGCTTGAACGGCAAGTGCTGCTCTACGGACTCAGAGATTTTCGGTATGGCCAACTGCTCAGCCCGACAGAATCGGCCGAACTGGCCCAAGAAATCGGCTCAATCGAGCTCCAGGGCTGGACCTTGCGTTCGGCACTGGCGAGTGAAGAAATCGACTGGTTCCGCGATAAGCACGACAGCCAGTTGCTGATAACGGCCAGGCCCATCACACCCCATCGCTATTTGGCGGTGTTGTCGCTCCAGGTGCACGGGGTGCAGTTCCGTTGGGCCATCCCCCTGTGGGAATTGGGCGCTCGAGACTGGTTGGCCCAGATAGCCAAAGAGCGTTGCATCAACTGGGTGCTGCAATAGGTCGAGGGCGACCGAGGGGCCATTCAGTTCATCCACAGCATCGACGATGACACCGCCCAAATCCTGGCCCAACTACTGGCGGACGCACCGACCATCCAGGAAGACCCCCAAGCCTCATTCCACCACATGGTTCAGGCGGGCCTGCTGGTGATGGTGGATGAACCGGAGGTCTACGAAACAGGAGACGAGCCGACCGAGGACCTGCGTATTTTCATGATGGCCAGGCAACAAAACGCCCATGACATCGTGATGCTGTTCCATCGCGTATCCGACGATGCCCAGGTGGAAATGGGGAAATGCCTGACCAACCTTCTGGTTGGTGCTGGTTCAATTTGAAGCGAACGCTGTACTGACTGATTGACTGGGGCGTCTGAGAGGATGCCCCAGTTTTTATGGAGCGCTTGGGCAAGCCCATCACAGGCTTGCAGCTCGGTGGGTGACCTGCACTGTTGCCCAGGACCGTGGCGCCTTCCCATGGCGCCGGCGGGCCAGGTCAGCGCTCTGGAACTATTCAATTGTCCAGCGACGTCATATCGTGACAAGCTGTTGATTTTCCTGAGTTTTCCGGGATGTGGGTGTTCACGATATGCCGGATGCAGATGGGGCTGAAACGTCATTTCGTGAACGCTCGCCAACAGCCGTCGCTTGGCCCAGGCAGGTCACGGTACGTATGGCCAGCTGGAACGGTCCGGTCTGGCCATCGGCCACCATCCATCCCACTTGGCACACCCGTTCCGGGCGCAGTGTCGGAGCGTTCGGCACTGGCTGACCACGGTACCGGGGGCTGAAGACGCCCAGGGGCAGCACCAAATCGACCCAGCGGTCGGCCGGTGGCTGGAACAATGCTTGGTAGTTGACGCCGTCCAGGGCTGCGTCCATGCGCAGGTTGAACTTGTAGCGCTTGCCGTCGCCGCGCACCTGCAAGCGATAACCCACCGTGCCCACCTCACCCAACCGCAGCTCAGGGTGACGCACGGAGGCAAAGCCGCCGCCATTGTCTATGGAGACCACGCCTTCGAAGACGGCATGGCCATCGGGATGAAACGTCATCCGGCTGGTCGACACCCCGCCCATGACCCGGTCGTCGATGGCGGTCCAGCCGTCAACGGACTCTGGGGCATTGAAGTGAAGAGCGTGCATGGATGGATTCTGGCATCTAGTCGCTACACAGGTTTCCAGACCCCCTACTTTTGAAGGAAACCTCATGTTCAACATTTCTGACTTTTTGAGTAACCCCGAGACCACGCAACATCTGCTGGAACGCTGTTACGACTTTCGCGGCTCCGTTTTGCTGACCCCCGATGAAATGGCTCTTGCCGCGCGGCAACGCGACATGGCCTTACCTGCGGGTTGGGGCATTCGAACCGTGCTGAGCGCTGAAGAGCTGGAAGACATTTACCGTGACCGGCAACCCAAGGTCAGGCTTTCGGTCCAGGAGTGGCTGCCCGATTTGCCTTGCCTGACGCTCGACGTTCCCTGCCGGCGCCACCACTTCTTGTGGGTCATCCCGTTCTGGGAAGATGGCGCCCGTGATTGGTTGGAGACCCTGGCGGCCCAGGGGCGTTTCACCTTGTTGGTGGATGCGGAGGGCGGTACACGCAGCATCGCGATGTCCAGCCAAGCTCCCCTGAATTGCGACTTCGAGACCATGCTCAAGACATCCAACGTCCAGCCCATGGCTTTGAAGTTGGAATCCCTGGAGGCCATGGTGTTGAGTGGGTTTCGCGCCATGCTGGAGCGGACCATCAGCCTCGAGGGCCAACATCGCGAACTCCGTACCATGGTCGCTGCACGAGATGGGCATGCCCAGCCGATTTTGGAAACGTTTTTGCGCAGCGCAGACCTTGGCATAGCCATGCTGAAAATGGCCGCACCAGACATGCAGGTGTGCCACTGAATATTGGAACGGCGAACATCTGCCGTCTCACAGGATGCAGTCTGATTGGGGGCAGTCTCACGGCTGCCCCTTTTTTTGGCTCTGCCCAGGCTGAGTCTGTGATGGAGCCGTATCTACGTCTCTGTCCAGATACGGGTAACGCAGGTAACTGGGGTAACAGCCATGGCCGTTACCCCTTGATGAACAACGTCAGGTGCGGAACAAGCTACAGACGTCGATGGCGGATGGATGTGCAAATCGCGTTGATACCGGGTAGTCCACGGAGCCTCGCTCGCGAACCAAGGCGCTTGCCTCGGCCGGCCGCGTCATATCGCGAGCGCCACGCCCCTCACTCCTTCGGATGGCGGCCTTGTGGGCTCCGCCGACACCTGCTTCCCAATGGACGTCCCAGTGGTCCAGGCGACCAATCGTATCGAGGGCGGACCTGAGCTGACAGCGACGCCGACGCTTTGTCCCGGCAGGAGCGGTGTCGTGGTCGGCCGGCCACACGCGTGCGGCCAGGGTATCCAGCCCGATGGACAGGCTGCCTCCGGGTCGCATGCAGGTGGACAGAAAGGCGTGCACATGCATCGCCAGGTCGCTGCCCAAGTGCAGCCGCTCGGCCATCCACAGCTTGGCGTACTGGCCGCCAAAGAAGACCGATGCCAGCCGATGGTTCAAGGCCAGGTGGATGTGGCGGTCATCGCCCTCGACCCAAACAAGAAGGAACGACTGGCGGGTCGTGCGTCGACCGGCATGCTCTTCCCAGACGACCACCTCACACAGGCGGCGCAGGCCGGCCTTGCGCATCTCGATGGTCGAGCCCCCGCTGCCAGTGCCGCAGCGGCGGTTCAGAGCCTCCCAGGTCGTGCGGACCATCACGGTCTGCGGCATGCCCTGGCCGCCGTCCGGGTACAGACCGGACCAGAGGCGCCCCGCCAGCGTCCGCTCATCCGCCGCCGAAACGACTGCGTCATCACCGCGGTCAGCGTACTGCTCCCCGGCCAACCCCAGTAGGGCCAGCAGCAGGGTTTGCTCGGGCACCCCCAAGGCTTCGCGGGCGCTGAAGCGCAGTTTGTGCTCCGGGCCCAAGTCGTAGGACAGGTCCAGCACGGGACGCTGGCCCCCCTTGGGCAGCGGGGTGAACAGCACACTCAAGCCTGCCGGTTGGTAGTAGCGCACCGGAGGGCTGTGTTCAGTGACATGGCTCATACGCCCCCCTTTTTGAACAGGCCGGGCTTTTTGTTCGCAGAGACGCCAGCAATTGCAACGGGTTGGACAGGCACGAGCACACCACCGTCCGTACGGCGCAACAGCACCGGGGGGCGCTTGGAGTCGTAGTTGTTCTTGGCATCAGCCAGCACCACGTATGCACTCGCCTGTTTGACAGGCACGTTGTGCGCATCCAGCACCTCGCGGGTGGGCGGTACCAGGTTGATTTGCCAGCGGGCGTCGTCTTTCAGCGCCGTGGAGCCTCGGCCGGCATCGGCGGTGTCGCCGTAGCCCTGCAGGCCTGCTGCGCGACTGCTGTGGTGAGCGACCAGCACTGCGGCACCGGACTGCTGGGCGACTTGCTTGAAGACAGACATCAGGGCAGACATGGGAGCGGAGTGGTTTTCGTCTTCAAGGTGGAGTTGGCGCAGGGGGTCCACGATGAGCAGCCGCGTGCCTTGATTCACCGCTGCGAGAGCGTGAGCGTGCTCGGAAGGTGCCAAATCGGGTGTCAGCAGGTTGACCCGCCGGGCACCGGCCACGGGGTGCAGCAACAGGTTCTGCTCCAGGCGTTGCAGGAACTCGGGCCAGCTCAAGTCCTCTGGCAGCACATGGCGTTGGTCCAGGGACCGCACGATGGCATGCACACGGTGCCACAGCACGTTGATGTGCTCTTCAGCGGCCACAAGAACGACTTTTTGTGGGGCCATGGGCAGACCGTCGAACGTCGATGGTCCGAACAAAGGGTCGTAGTGCCCCAGTCCGGTTGCCAGCAGCACCGCGACCTGCAGCTCGAGCATGGTTTTGCCCATGCCGCCTGGGCCGATGATGGTACCGACGCTGCCTGCCGTCAGGCCTGGCAAAACGAAGTCAATCGGTGGCGGCGGATTGTTGAGGATGTAGGCGATGTTCACCGGAGACCCGAACACGGAAGAGAACTTCGCATCAGTCATTGCGAGCTCCTTTCTGGACGTTCACGGCCAGCCAGGCGTCCACATCGCTGGCACGCCAGCGCAGCAAACGGGTGCCCGGCAGCTGCAGCCTGGGCGGCACCGCATCGGGATTGCGGCGGATGTCTTTGCGGATGGTCTCAGGGCTGCGCTCCAGAATGGCCGCGAGCTCGTCGAGGGTGAGAAGTTGAAGATTTTGCATGGTCGCTTTCGCGTCGGAAAGTGAGAGCACGACTGCGACCGACAACGCCCTTTCGTGCCCGTCAGTGGTCTGTAGTGACCATGACGGGAGGTATAGAGCGAGGGGTTTATACGGAGCGAAAAAAAGAAAAGGGCGAGCACAAAGGCTCGCCCTGAATGGTGAAGTGGAGTGCCCTTATGCGGCGACGTGGGAAGTCAAGTCGCTACCTTCTGACATCAGCTGCCTGCGGAGCTTGGCCTCCATCGCTTGTCCCTCGTGTCCGTCATGCAAGATGGCAGCCCTTTGCAGCCAGTGGACGATGTCCGGCAACTGCCGCACACCGAATAGGTCCACGCCAGTGATGTCCGCGTACATCATGACCATGGCACGCTTCGCGGCCACCGGCAGTTTCTGAGCATGCCTTGGCAGAGACGGTCGAACGTTCGGGTCGGTCAGCATGCGTTGGAACGCTCGCTCGACCACCATGTCTTCGTCCAGGGCAGGCCACGCGAAGTCAGACAGAGAGATGCTGCCAGATACGAGCTTGACCACGACCGTGGGGACGCCGAGGTAGTTCGCGCAAGAGCGAGCAAACTCATTGCTGATGTTGGAGACCTTTCGGATGCCATTGCGCAGCTGGTTGATGTAGCCGTAGGTCACATGCAAATCGGTGGCCATCTCGCTCAACAACTGACCGCGCAACTGTGCTTCGTCGATAAGCCAGCCCAGCAGTGGTCCGCCGTCCTCCGCGTACAGGCGCTCAACGCGCTCCTGTGGCGTCTCTTTGACGTTGGTGTCGGGTTGGGTGTCGTACAGTTGAACAGGGGAGTAGCTGGCAGGCTGAAAAGATGACTTTTTCATGATGAATTTCCTGGAAATGTTGACCTCAAGAGGTGCACACAACGGGTGTGCACTACGTGTAGTCACCAAACAGAAATTCGCTTCACTGCCAGTCACAGGCTGCTGCAGACAATAAATTTGCAGATTCGCCGCAGACGTATAAAACCGCAGCCTATTCTGTGTTGGCAACGTCGCCAATCACAGGAAACTGAGTATGAAAACACTGCAGCACCCAGCCGAGATTTACTACCACGAGACCCGTCATCTGTTCGTTCAGGTCGAGGTCTGCGAACAATTTGCAAGCCTGGACGTACCCGACCGCCAGCTCTCTGGACTTTGGCAAGTGGCTGTGCCGGCTGAAGCGGATGATGTCGACGCCGGCTGGACCGCACTGGGGGCATTCCACACAGTGTTTGACATCAAGAATCCTAGCGCGTTAGACATCTGTGTCTACGACGAGTCCATGGAGCAAATTGAACTGGACTGAGCCGACACTGTCCGGCAGTAGAGGCATCACGACCGAACAGGTCGTTTCTCATGAACGCCGAGTTGTTCGGCACACCCACTCCTCGAAAGTGTGGGGACACCTCACGACCGCAGGGGTCGACTTCACAAGGCCGGTAGTGACCCTGCCGGCCTTTTTTCTTGGCTCTGTCACCTATTCGTGTTGATGAAATTCTGGCGATGCGCCGAGAGCCAAGCGCTGGCGCGGGTTTAAGGCAAGGACGCCGAAGCCCTTCTGGCAGAGGGCGCCAACACGTTCAGGTGACAGAGCCTT
>DDYO01000065.1 GCA_002348045.1 Anaerolineales bacterium UBA2232 | reverse complement strand
TGCGTTTGCATTTTCATGTCTCCTCGCTCTGTGTCCGCAATACGTTCAGTTACCCATGCAGTCTGACTGCCAACAACACCTGTGACGGCCGTTAGCGCCGTATGCTCCACCTTTCGATTGGTTCCACAACCGCTTTAATGACCGTGAATCCTGACATCTCCGTCACTGCCCTCTTCAGTCTAGGCAGCATGTTACCTGTAAGGCTCGTCAGTCGCTAGGTTGGCTGTGATAAGGGCACAAGTGACCAGGGAGGCGATTCAGAGAGCAACTCTGGCGTCTCCAATCGGTGGCATGCCACCCTCCTTAGTCGCTGCACTGAGGAACGACTGGATATGCCGCTGCTAGCTACTGCCCAAGAGGCCCCGACTAGCGAGCCAACGCCTAATGTCGTCATCGGTCTCGAGGCTAATGCGCCCGCCCTCTGCTCTGGGAATGCCTACGAGTCCCTCGGGCTGGTAGGAAAGGTGCAGAAGACTGTCGTCGGTCAGATCGCCCCACCGCTGAGCCGGGCCGTCTATTTCATCAAGAGCATCAATTGCGGCGTTCCACCATACTTTGAAACGGGCAAGTGTCCTGCCCATTGAACTCCCTCCCAACCCCTTACATTTGGATGCTCGGGCCCGGTCTGACACTCTCGACATCACTCGTATTGCGTCAGGAGGCCCTCGCCATACTGCAGAAAGAAGGCGGCGATGTCCTCGCCGATCAGTAGCGCGACATGTTTACCGCTCTCTCGCCGCAGTTTCTCCAGCGCCGTATCCAGCGATGGAGTGGACGCGGTCGCTGTGGAGATCAGCAAACCCATGCTGGCCTCCGGGTACCGCGTCAGCGCGCGGGCCATGTCCTCAACGGCTGCCGTATCCCAGTGCTCGCTCTTGTTGACCTTGACCTGAACGATCAGGGTATCGTCGCGCTCAATGCCCGGCAAGGGCAGGCCGCTCTCAAACCGGACCAGGAGATCAGCTCCCGCATCTCCATTGGCCTTCCTGGCCTCCACGCGGGTTACTCCCGGCAAGTGGCCGAAGACCTCGGCGCAGAGCTCTTCCAGATTCTTGCCGGCATAGGTGTGGTGAATGGTCTGGGTGATGCGGAGCAGGATTGGCTGGATCTCGCGTGCCAGGCGGGCCTCCGGCGGCAACTCAGGCGGGACCCTGCCGTCTAGGTGAGCCAAGAGCTCCTCAAACTCAGCCTTGAGCGAGATCCGCCACCAGACACGCTGGGTCCGGAGACGACTGCTCAAGCTCGGATGAACAATCCTGCTGTTGCGATCGAACACATGGACGGACTCTGGGTCAACCGGGAAGCGGTGATTGTGATCGGAGTCGTCAAAGCGCCAGAAGTACCCGCCAGTCACTCTGGCCAGGGCGCATCGGCCCCATTCGGGCACGTCCACGTAGACAACATAGTCGTTCTCTTTCAGGTCAAGCAGGAAGACATAGTACGCCGCCTGCTCCTCAGCGGAAAGGCTCGGCCAGCCATCCTGTTCTACCCGGGCTTTGAGTGCGCGCAGGTCACCGGTAGGGATGGAACTAAAACCAAAGCGACCCTCGCCTGCTTTGAGGGATGCGATCACATCTAGACTGTTGGAATCGCTCTTGATGGCGTACACCGCGTAGCTCACTGGCTCACATCCTTTTGCCCCCGGCCGCGTAACTGGCAGTCTCCAACACGAAGGCTGCCAGCGGTCCGCTAGATCCTTGTGCCCCGGCTGAATAGCCGCACGACAAGCAACATCACAACGGCACCGATGGTCGCGACGATGATCGAGCCGAGCAGCCCGCCACCCATCGAGGCCCCGAGGGACTTAAACAAGAAGCCCCCGACAACGGCCCCCAAGACACCGACGATGATGTTGCCAACCAGGCCGTAGCCGCCGCCGCGCATGAACTGCCCTGCCAGCCACCCCGCTACCAACCCGACCACAACGAACCACAGCAGATCCATGTTCTTGTCCTCCTCTTGGTACCAAGCACAGCGGCTTGACCTTGGTTAGGCAATTGCCTATCACCGCAGTCCCGCACATCTGTGAGGTGGAAATCGGGACGCTCTGCTATCCCAGCGACCGTCATCTCCACCCCACTTTCAGCAGCAGGCACATCGCTGTGCCGCCGCACGAATAGCTGGGGCCAACAACACTCCGCGTATCATCCAGTTGTCAAATGACCTACGGCGCAATCAGGTTGCTAGCTCCGGGCGCCGAGGGCGTGATTAGCTCGTCCTCCAGGACATACACAAGTACCGGGAAGTCAGACGAGTCGTCGATGTATATCATCTCAACCGCTGAGAGGTCATGCTCACCGCGACAGACCGGGCAACTGCAGAAGTGAGGCGCAAGGCAGTAAAAGTAGGTCCGATCAACTATGACTACCCCGAAGTAGTTGCTTCTCTTGACGGAAAAGCCATCGATCTCAACAAACATGTCGTCTGGCAACTCGTTATCCGCATGCGCGAGCACGGTAGTTACCAGGGGCTCGTCCAGATAGCCTTCTCCGAAGGGCCCAGGGCCTTCGGTCGAGGAATAGCCACGCTCCGGGACCTGTGTGAATCCCGGGAAGACTGCAACTAGTAGGACCAGACCGGCTAAGGCTGCTTTGGCTCTCATTGCCATGAATCTCCCGTCAGATTCGGCTC
>DDYO01000171.1 GCA_002348045.1 Anaerolineales bacterium UBA2232 | reverse complement strand
CCAGAGCACTCCGTGACGATCCTCACGGATGTGAAAAACGATAGAGTTGCTGTCGGTGCGATATCTATGCCACTTGCCAGTCCCAGTATCGAGGCTGTGCAGCCAGCCGCCGCTAGTGCCAACCCACAGGAGGCCTGATGAGCTCTCGCAGATGGACCACACCTGACCACTGGCCAGACCCTGGTCATCTCCGGGATTGGCGCGGAATAACAGGAACTTGTCCCTGGCCGGGTCATAGCGGTCTACGCCGGCGCCAAAGGTGCCGAACCAGAGGATGCCCGACTGGTCCTCAAAGATGCTCCAAACATAGTCGCTGGCGATACCCTCCGGATCGTAGGGGTTGTGAGCGTAGCGGATGAAACGACCGCTGAAGCGATCCAGTGTGTGCAGTCCTCCACCGCTGGTGGCAACCCAAAGCTTTCCCTGGCGGTCTTCGTAGATGTCATAGACCGACGGGCTACCCAGGCCCGATGGGCTGTCTGGGTCGGCGAGGTAGCGGGTGAAGCGACCAGTCTGAACATCCAGTCGATTCAATCCATTGTCAATTGTGCCAATCCAGAGGGTGCCCGATCGGTCCATGTGCAGGCAGTCGATGCTGTTGCTGCTCAGGCTCAATGGGTCCTGAGGGTCGTGGTGATATCGGGTGAAGAGGCCTGTGGTGGGGTCAAGCCGGTGCAGACCTCCAGTGTACGTGGCTACCCAAAGAAATCCTTCGCTGTCGGAGACGATGCTGGACACGCCATTGGCGCTCAAGCTGGAAGGGTTGTCGGGGTCATTGACGTAGCGTGCAACGTGCCCACTGACCAGATCGAGACGGTTCAACCCCCCGTTGGTGGTACCGATCCACAGGACATCGGCTTGGCCAGTCCAGAGGCAGGTGATCGCGTCGTCACTCAGGCTGTTGGCATCGTCAGGATCGTGCCTGTACTGCACGAAATGGCCTGTCGAGGAATCGTAGCGGTTGAGGCCGCTGCCCCCTGTGCCAATCCACAGGCGTCCGGACGGATCAATGTCAAGGGATGATAGTATGCTACCCGACAAAGCGGTTGGATCCGAGGCATCACCCTTGAAGACCTGGAACTCGTGTCCATCATAGCGGTTCAGGCCGTCCTGCGTTGCGAACCACATGAATCCCTGATGGTCTTGAACGATGTCCAAAACGACGCTCTGGGAAAGGCCATGGTCGGGCGTCAGGTGCTGGAACCGGACTGGCTGGCCTTGAGCCAGCAGAGCCGTGGAAAAGCCCTGAGCCGTGGCGGACGCTGTCGGCAGACCGATTCGACCGTGTTCGGCAGGGTGGTTTTCGGACAAGGCTGTCAGGGCGTGTGAGGGGATGATTATGAGTACAGCCAACGACAATGTGATCCGGAGGATCCGGAGAATGGAGAGCAGTCGATCCCTAGTTCGGTGTCGAGCGGATACCATGGGTCATCCCTTGTGTCAGGTATCGTCCTGCCACCCAAGGGCCCGATGCCGCACTCGTAAGGCTGTGCTTCAGCGGCACGGTTGGGCGGCCCTCTGCGAGCGACGCTGTTGCGTGAGCGGTGCCCTTGCGTGGCACAGCGGCCGTCTGTCAGCCCCGCTCGCTGAGCAGTTTAGCGTCTGGAATCATGGTTGCCAAATCCCGCTGAGCCCTCACCAGCGACGGGCCGTGCCAGCCCCGTAGGGCGTCCCAGAGCCACTGTCACAAACCAGACCAGGGTGGAGATCAGCACGGCCCATTCCATTAGGGCCGGTAAGAACACCGTGGGACGGAAGGACAGGGTTGAGGGATCGAACTGGCTGGGACCGGCGCGGCTGAACCCCATGTACCCGAGGAAGGATGCATACGCCAGCCCCGCTAGCGCTCCGATCCAGTTCACCCGACGATCAACGACCTCGGATCCGTGCGGCTGCCGGCTGATGGCAACGCCGTACAGGACGATGGTCAGCAGCCCAAAGCGAAAGTAAGTCATGGCCGCCACAATGTGGGGACGAAGCACGTTCATGGGGAACAGGCCGACCAGGGTGGCGGAGACAGCGGCGATGATGCCGGCGACCATGGCGAGCTTGCTGCACCGGCTGTTGAGTGACAGCGCCAATCCGATGATAAATGGAAGGAGCAGGAGGCCGCCCAGGATGAGCCCGGCGTTAAAAACCGGTGCAGCCTGCGCCACGCCGACATGGCCGAGTTCTGATACAAAGTGGTTCAGGATGGAGTATCGCTCGCCCTGGGCACCTCTGTATAGAGCCGCCGAGACCATCATGCCCGCGGCGATTACCCCGCTGCCAGCCACACCGAATGCGGGGTGATTGGTCCGCAAGCCTGAGGTGAACGACGTGGGTATCCGGTGTCTGTGCACCTTCGAATAACCTCCGATAGACTCGACGCCTCAGTGCGGTGGAGCGGCGACTGCCGCATGGTGTCACTAGAGTCTACCGGAATCGATCGTTCGTCACAAATATGCTACAATAGGGGGAGGAAGGGATCACATGCCTCAGGCTGTTGGCCTCATTCAACGTCTAAAGCATACACTGGGACAACGCCAGACGGCGTGGGTGATTGGTGCTCTTCTCCTGACGGTGCTCATCCGTGCTCCTTTCTTCCGCTGGCCGCTGACTGAGGATGAAGGAGGATACGCCTACACAGCCACCTGGTGGTTTCGTGGACTGACCCTCTACTCCCGCCAGCTCTGGCTTGATAGGCCGCAGGCGATCTTTGTCGCCTATCGCCTGGGCATGGGGCTGCTGGGCACCAGCACCGAGGCCATCCGCCAGTGGGCGGCGGTGTGGGCCACCGGCACCGGCCTATTCGTGTACGCGCTAGGTTCCCACCTATTCGGTCAACGCACCGGCGTAGTATCGGCACTGCTCTACGCGCTCTTCTCGGCTTCACCCAACATTCAGGGGTTCACGGCGAACGCCGAGGTCTTTATGCTGCTGCCAGCGACGGCCAGCGCCTTCTTTCTGATCAGACAGCGTCCAGCGTGGGCCGGCGCCTTCGCAAGCTTAGCGATCTTGCTTAAGCCATCGGGGATTTCTGCCGTAGTGCTTGCCGTTCTGTGGATGATCTATACACGTGTAGCCGTTCGCCAGCTCATCCGGTTCAGTCTGTCTGCACTACCGCTGCTCCTGTTGTGTGTGGTCCATGGAGCCGCGACAGTAGGCTGGCAGGCGTTTCTCTATGCCATGGGGGGTTCACGGCTCCAGATTCAGCAAGGCAACACAGTCGCCAGAGCGCTATTCACAACCATATACACGATGCCCACGTGGCTGCCTCCGTTTGCCGTTGGTTTCTGGGGACACCGTCGGCTGCCGCATCGAGCGTCTGCATTCCTACTTTTCTGGCTAATCGGTTCTATCGCCGGAATGTCTCTCGGAGGACGTTGGTTCGAGCACTACTTTATGCAGCTGATCCCTCTTCTCAGCATCTATGCTGCACACACGCTTGTCAACCTGACAGAATCACGGTCTTTGCGACGTTTCATCGCTGCTTCACTGTTGCTGGCTACCATGGTGACTATCATTGGATCATACATTGCATTATCTCCGGAAGACGGTGCCCGATGGTTGTTTCATGATCTATACAATGAGCACGGGACCGCGATTGCAGCGTACCTCAAGACACACACCACCGAGGATGAAACGGTCTATGTCGCCTTTTGGGGCGCGCATGTGTATTATCTCGCTGAGCGCCGCAGTGCTGTTCCGTATCTATATCGTGTTCATATCATGAACATCCCGGGCGCCTACGATCAGATTGTGGCCCTCGTTCAGAATCGCATACCGGCGTACGTCGTGACTTCACAAATGCGTCTGCCACAGATGGACCCTGATGAGAGGCTGTGGCAGGCGCTTGCTAGGAACTATGAGGTCGAGGCCACCATTGACTCAGTGCAGCTGCAGCGTCGACGCTGAGCGGTGCGGCGACTGTTGGACCAAGCCTGTGGCCGTAGGCAGCGATCATCATTAGTCGGCTGAGTTCACTGATCGGCATGGGTGCCTATGGACTCACAATTGCCTATTGGTGCCACCGCGATGAGCTCTCAAGATATCCCGGAAAGGCTAACCATGCGCTACGAGACAAAGACTCATGTTGCTGCCCGAAGATTGAGCCTCCAGCAGGCCACCCTTGTGTTACAGGTCGTGTTCCTCTGCGTGTTGAGCGCCTTGCTGATGCTTGGGGGCTTTTTTCCCACGCTGGAGTTGATGCTTGTGTTGGCCGTGCTCCTCCTGGTTTGGCGGGCCCGTGAGCGGCAGTTGCTGGTTGCCATGATGCCATTCTTCTTGCTGATGATCACGTACCAGACCCTGCGGGGTTTTGCCGATGACTTTACGCCGATGGACATCCACGTCACAGATCTGATAGCCTGGGAAAAGGCCCTGTTTGGTGGCACGATCCCCGCGGCATTCGTCCAGTCCCACATCGCCAACCCGTCGGTGCGTCAATGGCTGGACCCCATCATGAACACGGTCTACATGTCGCACTTTGTGACCCCTGTGGTTTTGGCCATAGTGCTATGGTACAGGCGACGAGACTGGTACTGGCCCTTTATCTTTGGCATCGTACTGCTGTCTTACGTTGCCTTTGCGACCTTTCTGCTGTTTCCCGCCGCCCCTCCGTGGTGGGCGACCGAGTACGGTTATCTGGTGGATCAGCCGGTTGCCCTGCGCTCAGTAATGACCTGGGTCATAAAAGTGGGAAGTCCCAACCCCGTGGCAGCAATGCCATCGCTCCATTGTGCCTATCCCGCGTTCTTCCTGGCCGTTGCCGTGGGCGCTTGGGGCCGCCGAGGTTTGTGGCTACTGCCTCTCCCCATGTCCGTTGCTTTTTCGACTGTCTACCTTGGACATCACTGGGTCATCGACATCATCGCTGGGTATTTCTACGCCGCCGTTGCCTTTGGCACGGTGTACTTTGGTCGACGAGCAATCCAGAATCGTAGGCGAAGGAACGAACTGGGGAGCACGTAGAGACCGGCGTAAGGAGTGTTTCCCGTCCCCTTCGGAGAGCTATGGGTTCATCTCGTAGGCGTCCTGGAGTGGATGGACGTGCTCCTTCCAGACGCGATGGAAGCGGGCGGTGTCTGCGATGGGCTTCTGGATCATCTGCAGGCAGTACGTTGCTTGCTCAGATGGCGTTCCAGACTTGCCGAGGAGCTGAACGGCAAAGCGCGAAAAGTCGCGTACCAGAAAGTCGAACGTCTGGTCAATGACTGCTTGGTCAATGTCATAGATGCGCGCGTTCTCCAGGAACAGCTGGGCGTAGACTACCAGCGTGAAGAGCTCCCCCAGGGCCAGCAGATAGTCGGTATCCCGTTGCTGGACCTCATCCGGTGGGGCTGAGGCCAGCATGTCCCGCAAGACGGCGGCCTGCTTGCTGAACACCCTCACGTTGGGCAGGTCGAGGCTCCCCAGCGCGATCCTATAGTCATGGAATTGCACCTTGCCCAGGCCGCCGGTCGGCCCCTGTCGGAACAGGAAGGCATCGTCGAGGGCATCGTCCCGTCGAGGAATGTCGGCGAACGCCGCGGGCCGAAAGAAGTAGTTGGCCATGAACTTGACGATCAGGGCGATGTTGACGTGGACCGTCCCCTCGAGCTTGGGCAGAGCGCGGATGTCCCTGGCGGCCATCTCAAAGTAGGTATCCTTTTCGAACCCTTTGGCGGCGATGACGTCCCACAGGAGGTTGATTACCTCTTCCCCTTGGGTGGTTACCTTCATCTTGACCACGGGGTTGTAGAGGAGGTAGCGGCGGTCCTGTAGCGATGCCGAACGCAAGTAATCTGCGGCCCGTAGGGTGAACAACTTCATGGCCACCAATCGGCAGTAGGCATCCACGAACATCTGCTGGACATGGGCAAAGTCGGTGACGTACATGCCATAGAGGCGGCGATTTGACGCGTGGTGGACGGCTTCGTAGAAGGCGTGAGTACACATGCCAATGGAGGCCCATCCCAGGTTGTACTTGCCGACATTGACAGTGTTCAGCGCGGCATCCCAAGCCGCCTGTCCACGGGAGAGGATATCCGCCTCGGTGACCGGGTAGTCCTGCAGGCCAAAGTTGGCCACGTAGGATTGGCTGTCACAGACATTCTGGATCAGACGGTAACGGGGGTCACGGTAGTCGGCGGAGAAGAAGACGTACTCGTCACTGCCGGCAATCTTGCCAAACACGGAGACCATGGGTGCTTCGTTGCCGTTGCCAATATAGTACTTTTCTCCATTGGCCCGGTATGTGCCGTCGGCCTGGGGCGTTAGGACCATTTCCGTGGCGTAGACGTCGGCTCCGTGTTGTCGTTCTGATAGGCCAAAGGCGAATACGGCGCCGTCCTCGAGGAGCTGGGCAGCCTTGCGCTTCAATCCTTCATTGTCGCTCTGCCAGATCGGACCCAGTCCCAGGATGCTCACCTGCCAGGTATACCAGTACGCGAGCCCGTAGAAGGCCAGGATCTCGTTGAACTCACAATTGCGCCAGGTGTCCCAACGGCAATCGGGCAACCCGTATGGTGATGGGGTCAGGAGGGTGGCAAAGAGGCGCTGACCCTTCTGGAACTCTAGAAAGTCACGGTACCAGATCCGATGACGATCGTCTTCTTTCAGCTGGCGCTTGCCTTTGCTCTCGAAGAAGGCTACCGTTTTCTTCATGATATCTGCCGAACGACGATCGGCATATGGCCGGCTTAGTTCCCTAGGATTGAGGAGCATCATCGCCCTCCTTCTTGGTTAGGTTCCAATTCTCCATTCCGTCCGGTTCGTAATCGCCCCACTTGCCGGTGAAGGATGAGGCAAAAAGGATGGCGTTGGTCCGATCGGCCTCTTCGAGAGCCCTTCGTAACGTGGCTTGGCGCTGAGGTTCCCGGTCAACGGGCGAGGAAGCGGCAGTGGTAATCGAAAGGATGCGAACCTGCACAATGTCAGCTTGGTGGTAAGGGATGACGGCGCCAGCTGGCTGACCGGCCAACGCTTTGGCCAGAGGGGTGCCCTCGCCGAGAAAGCCACGGGCCAGATCGGCCATTCTGTCAGGAACGATATCAAACTCCAACCGCTCGCCGCCGTCTTGACGGTCTAACAGCTCAATGGCGTAGTGAAGAGGTGGATGAGCGAGATGGGTAGACTGCTTCGTGCGGCGCACCTTACCTCCCTCTGGCAATCCTCGTCTTGCCGTGTCTACAGAAAGTCGTCCGGAGGCAGCCTTCTGTAAGAAAGAGGCTTGAGTCTGCCGCAACTGAGATGTATCCAGCGCTATGGACTCCCGTCGCTGCGAGGAGGGGGCCGATTTCCAACCATCGGAGAACAGTGCTACTTGCTGCCATCATGACCATAGTCCTTGCGATAGACCAGTACCTTCTTCGTACGGCGGAACCCGACGGACTCGTACAATGCCAACGCGGCATCGCGCTGGTCGTCAGTCTCAACGAATACTCTGTACGCATCCATGACCTGGAGCCGATCCAGAACCTCAACCAGGATGGCTTTTCCCAGTCCCAGCTGGCGCCACTCTTTCGCGACGCCCATGGGCTCGATCTGGCCGACGATGTCACCGTGAACACGTGACTGCAGCCAGCCTACACAGAAGGCGGCAAGCTGGCCGTCGGGCGCAACCGCGATGAGGTCAAGCAAAGACCGGTAGTCAGGATGTCGTAGTGTTCGAAGCCGCCACTCCAATGTCATGTTCCGGCTCTCGAAGGCTGCCTGGTGCAATTCTACATAGGCTGCCGCCTCCGCGTCCCCTGCCAGTGGTCGAAGGGCGAATCCGGCCGGAGGGAGAGCTTGAGGCAATGCCGTTGGACCGGCCCGCTCCATCAGCACCTTGGACCATGAATTCTCCCCGGTGCTTTCCTGGCAGGTGAAACCGGCCTTCTCCAGGATTTTGATGGAGGCCGGCTGATCTGCAAGCAGATGGACGAACCACGAGGGGCGGCCGAAAGCCGTATGGAGGAGAACACGGGCGCGCTGACCTGCCCAGGTCAGTATCTTTGCGAGCAGGGAAGCATCGTCGGGTGGGCACACATAGTCAACCGCCCAGAATGGCGACTGCATCACGGCCCAGGCCAGGAGCTTACCGCCCTCCTCTACCCAGAAGGCCACATTGTCGGGGCTGTCCAAGGCCCATGAGCTGAGGCGGTATGGAAGATCAACCACATGGGGATGGCTAGACGCATAGCGCTGCGCCAGCTCGATCATCCGATGCTGATCTGAGCCGCTGCGATATGGCTGAACGGTGCAAGTCATGTGCAGATGTCCTCGTGGTCCGCTGTCCGACAGGACTGTGCGAGACCGATCATTATCTGATATCAGCCCGATGCCCCGGCGTTTGGGGGCGCTTCCGTGGTCTTGCTTCCAATGACCGTGGGTCACGAGGCGATGAATGACCCAAGAAGCAGGATGGAGAGAAGGCTGATTAGTCCGACCACCAGCGCCGCACCGAGGCCCACCAAGAAGGGCTTGCCGCCGAGTCCTCGGAGGACACGGATTCGGGTATTCAAGCCAACCCCCGCCAGGGCAATGACCAGTAGTGTTACCGCCGCCTGCTTGAAGGAACTGACCATGGCTGCCCAGGCGGTTGCATCCCAGATAACCAGCGCGCGTCCTCCAGCCTGCAGGCTGGCATCGCCGATGGAGCGGAAGAGGGCTAGCCCCAGGAAGCCCAGTACGAAGCGGGGCAGAAGGTTGACAATGTGAGGGTTCCCTCCTTGAACGGGTGTCGACTTTGTTGATTGGCGTGCATGGGAATAGGCCATTAGAGGGATGACTGCGGCCATGAACACGTTCCGTACCAGCTTGGTGACGGTGGCTACGTCGAGGCCGCGGGGAAGGCCGTACAGATCGGAGTAGACCAGGGCAGCACCCGTGACCTGGGAGGTATCATGAATGGCCGTTCCCAGAAAGAGGCCTGCTCTTACCGGATCACCACGAAACATCCAATTGGCGGCGTAGGGGTACACCAGGGTAGCGAATAGCCCAAAGATGGTGATGACCGAGACGGCGTAGGCTACTTCCTCGTCGCTGGCGTCAATGGCCGGTCCCATGGCAACGATGGCCGACACACCGCAGATAGAAGTGCCTACGGCAATGAGGGTGCCCAGTCGTTCCGGCAATTGTAGCCTGGCGCTCAGCCGGGTGGTGACGAATAGCGCCGCGAGGATGCATACCATCACGATGGGAATCCCCATTGCGCCCAGCCTCAGCACATCAAGGACGCTGAGGCCCATGCCCAGGAAGATGATGCCCAGCGGCAGCACTTTTTTGACGACGAAGGTGAGGCCGGCCTTGAGCGCTTCTGGCTGGGAAATGGCATTGCCGATAACCAATCCCAGGAGGATCGCCACAGTTACCGATGAGATGGGCGTCTTGGGGTAGCCCATTACCTGACAGCCGATGTAGTCACTGAGCCAGATACTGGCCCAGGCCAGTACGGTGGCCGTCACAAGTCCAGTCAGCACCCGAGGAAGCTCCTCAAGCCGCACACCAAGCAAGTTCTTTTCCCAGGAACTCATCGGACGCGCTGGGCGGTTGCTTCCGGTGCCATTCATTGCTACGGTCTCCGTGAACTAGTAGTGCGGCAACCCTCCAACGGGTTGGCGTGTATTGCAGAACGTGCCCTTGTCGGCTTGGGTCCTGCCCAAGGTGAGGATTCCACGGCGTTACCCAGGCGCTGCGAGCCAATCCCTGCGTCTAATCGTACGCCAGGCGTGTTTGCTGATCAGTGAGGACGTGCTGGATGCGCTCCTGCCATGCGGGCGATTGCCAGGTGCCCAGTTTCTGGTGCATCAGGTAATAGTTCTGTGGAATGGGGTGTGTGCCGATCACCACCTCCAAGCCATACTTGGCGGGAATGAAGCTACAGAACGCTTCGATGCGCGGACATGGTGGGTAGCCGACCACCAGGCCGGTCGCCAGATGGATGATCTCCGCACCATTCTTCTTCATCTCCGCTGGCGCGTACTCAACATTGCCGCCGGGACAACCGCCGCACGTCGTGTAACCGACGATTTCAACGTCTTCCCCTTGATATTGCGCAAAGGCTCCCTCGCGGTTGCGCAAGGAGCGCAGGCATTTGCCACCGGCGCAGGTATGGTAGCGGTCACAGATAACGATTCCAATCTTTTTCACATCTCTTCTCCTGTAAAGTCAATGGCAGTCCGGGCGATTCCACATCGTACCCTCGCCTGCGGCCGGCTCCTGTTAGAGGTCACAACTAGGACCGTTGTCTCAAACGGTTTGGGATTTACTGATGTCTGTCACAGCGATCAAAGCTGGCGCCCCCGAGCCCGAAACGTGCTCCAGGGATTGGAGCAATGCCCGTCTGCAGTTGATATCATAGGCCGTTTGCTGCCGTGGACAAGCGGATCCCGGCAGCAATCCTGCGCCTGTCGCCTCTTGAGGTGAGAATGCTTCCGTCTAATCTGGCCAGAGAACCGCCCCGGGGACCTCATTGGCTTGCCGCATCGGCGCTGACCTTGCGAGCGATTCGAGACAGGGGATGACCTTTGGAGCGAATCTCCAACTCGTTGAACCAACCGAATGGAGTGCGGGTGACGGTCAGTCCTTTGGCCCGTAGTCGCTCTTCCACTGCCTTCAGCACTTGGACCGCCGCGGTCGGCCGTCCCAATTGGCCGAAGAGGTGGGCGAAGGGATGAAGAACGACCGTCTGCACCTTGAGGTTGGCGGCATGGGAGGCGATCTCTTCAGCGGCTCGCTCGGCCACAATGTCGGGGGCCGCTTCGTCTTCCTTTTCCACACTGGCTAGCACCAGCAGCAGGTCCTGGGACGTGGTATCGGGATCGTCAAAGGATTCCACGAGGGGTGAACGGCCCTGCTCCGTGATTTGGCATTTGAAGTAGTCGAGGTGCCAGGCGAGAAAGCGCATGCGGTGCCTCCTATGCAGGTGAACACGCATCTGGGTTAATGTGCAGTATACTACAGACGAGGTTCTAGAGATATTGATCTGACAGCATCGAGTTGGGCTTGCATCGTGGGTTGAGGGGTCAATCGGTTGAAACCGTTGGTGTCCCCGATGCCGATGTAGACAATATCAACACACGTCACTCCCCCAATCAGCATTCGTGGACAGGCGAGGCAATTGCTCGTCAGTTCTGTTGCCTCCTCGCGTATCGCAGGCGCACGAAAAGGGCGTGAGCCATGGGTCGCCTGGGAATGCTGATCATGGTGGTGGCTGTAGTCTTGTGGTTGTCCCCGGTGCTTCTGGCAGAGCCTCCCGCGCCTCCTATCCCTGACACTGACAGGCTACCTCTGCCGGCAGGAACCAAGCTGTCCTACTCTGCGCCGAGGCTATGTGGTGGCCGGCGGCAGCGAGTCGTTTGGCGTCGGCGGCGAGGACTACTGGGTGCTCAAGCTGGACGCCAACGGTAACAAGCCGGGCTGCACTTTGGTCGCCGACTCCCATGCGGTGCCGGCCGACACCCATGCTGTGGGAGTAGCTTCCCAGGCCCAGGTCAAGGAGAGCTCCTGTACTGTGACCAACACCAATGCCAGCGCGCGGATTTCCACGGGCTCCAGCCGTACTCAGTTCTTCGGCCGGCCGACGCCGACGCCAACAGACATCCCGCGGCAGCATCGGGTTCGGCTGCCGATGGTGATGAAGGCCAGCGGATGGTGATGGGGAGTCTGGCTCAACCACGGATAGGCCGAGCTGTTCCGCACGCTGGCTGATCTTCTAGCGGTGGCGTCCCCGCGACCCTACAGCCGGCTATCAGCAAAGTCCATGAACAGCTTCCAATCAGAAGCCGTGAGGTCGTGGTCTCCTTGGCGGCGGTGATAGCCCACGCTCTGTCCGTGGGTCGGCTCATCGGGCCTCACGATGGCTGTCTCGTCGATCCCCCTGAGTCCATAGAGGGAATACGCGGCGCCTGCCAGCTTGGTTGAAGCGAATTCTGCCTCGGGATCCGCCCAGTCATCATCGGTGGCGCTGGACACGTAGAGAAGGCGAGGGGCGATGGCTGCCAGCAGCATGTGTTGGTCAAAGGGCATGTCAAATTCACGTCCGTTGTACTTCTTGAACTCATCGCAGAACCAGTAGGGGAAAACGTCATTAATCTGCTGGATGCTCTCCCCATCTTTGAAACGGGACAGAGCGGCGCCAACGCAGCCGGAGCAGCAGGAGTACACGATCCGAAAGCGGGGGTCGCTGGCAGCACAGAACAGCGCAGTCTTGCCGCCTCGGGAGTGACCGGCGATGCCAACGCGTTTGGCATCGATAGCTTCGTCGGTAACAAGATAGTCCATCACGCGCATGCCGCCCCAGGCCCAGGCGGCGATGGTGGCCCAATCGTGGGGACCGCGATGCTTCGAGAAACACCGATGGACGCCATTGACGAATCCGTCGTCGGCCTCAGTATCCAAATCAGTGCTGCGGAAGGCGACTGCAGCATAGCCTCTCGACACGATCTCTTCCACAGGCCAGAAGCCGGTCTTCACTTGCCTGGTGATGTCCAGGCTGTCCTCTCTGGCGCTGTTAAAGATGAGGATGAAGGCACCACATTTCTCTTCCTGTTTGGGGATGAACATCCAGAAGGGAAAGGAAAAGTCATCGAGCGGACCCGAAAAGGACGCCTTGATCGATTTCTGAATGGCGGTTCCACCGAGGGCTTGTGGGTCGTAGTGCGTGACCTCAAAACGCAAGCTGTCGGGCTGTGGAGGATAGCGTCCGTACACCTCGTCGGTAAACAGGCGGGTGATTTCTGGCCTTCGTTGGCTCTCCCACCGAGATACCGTTGCGATCCTTGATCCGTCCAGTGCGGTGAGGATGTTGGGAAGTCGATCCAAGTCCAGTGCTTTCATGATTCGTCTGCCTCCTGGGTATCGTCCGCACAGGGACGAGTTCCGTCATTCCGCTTTGACGGCCGGGTCGCGGAGCGAAGCCTGCGATCGGTCTGCGATGCACAAGCTATCGATGCATCAAGGTATGGGGGGAAAAGCGAGTGCCTCCCATGCCTTGGTGGTCTCAGTGCCACCCAGCATCGCCTGAAGGTCCAAATAGCCATCCTCAAAGCTGTATCGTACGGGCGCGCCGTGCCTGATCGCCTGGTAAAAGTTGTCGAACTCTGCGATGTAACCCATTTCAGCCCTAGGATGCTCCTCCACCCGCGTGCCTTGGTCGGTGATGAAGGTCAATTTGGTGTACAGGTTTTCGAACAGGATGGTGCCCCGGGTTCCAAACAAGACGATATTGGTGGTGAGAGGGAACCCCATCGCCCCCGTGCTCTTGAGGTAGACCCCAGTCATCCCGCTGGCGAATCGGAACTGATAGGCCAGTGTGTCGTTCTCGGTAAACTCCTCGCGAACTTTGCAGGTCGAACCGATGCCGGCCACGATCGGGCCGAACATCTGCCGCAAGAGGGCAATCAGGTGGATTCCGTGGTCAATGGGCAGGCCATTCTGGGTGTTGAGCCGCCAGGTGCTCTTGGATATGTACTTGTCGTCCAAGGGCATCTTGGCGATGCCGGTTGCGATCATGAGCCGCGGTTCACCAATCGTCCCTCGTTCCAGATGGTCTCGTACTACAGGGATGACAGGCCAATAGACCCAGTTCTCTGCGACAGCAGCTACCAATGGTGTCTTGCGGCTTTCCAGCAACATCTCCTTTGCCTGCTGCATGTTGAGAGCCATGGGTTTTTCGACCAGTACATGTTTGCCAGCCTGTAGAGCGGCGACGGATGTTTCAGAGTTCATGTCGAAGGGGAAGGAGATGGCTACCGCTTCGACCTCTTTGTCCGCCAGTAGCTTTCTGTAATCGGTGTAAGATCTCCTGGCTCCCACCAGCTCGGCGAAGGACTTGGCCTTCTCCTCACTGCGCCCGGCGGCGGCTACCACCTCGAACTTGTCCGACAGGGCGTGGACGGCCGGCCAATGAAGCTCCGTGGCACAAATCCCTGTACCAACGAATCCCAGACCTACTCGCTTCTCATTGTGATGCATCTTGTCACCGATTCCTTTCGCATTCTCGGCGCGAGGGTTGTCGGATGGATTCTCGACCCGACAGATAGCCTAGGCTCTCGCAGACCGGAGCAGCATAGCACACAAGGCGGCCGTCAGCATAATGAGGATGGGCGAACGGGACTTCTGCAAAGGCAGTATCCGCGCAGCAAGAGACTCGCATGTTTGACCGTGCCAGGCAGGGGCTGCCGCGCCCGAAGCAGCAAGCCACCTGGAAGCCACCGTGGGTGGCGAAATCATGAGAGGATGGCGACGCGTCACCCCAATCTCGTGCTACGCTTTCCATATGATTGGCAACCAGATCGGCGTGGGCACCGTCTGTGACGGAGTTTCCACAACGGTTGAGGTGCTCGTTGGCTGGTCGGTTGCCGAGGGAGTGAGTGTGGGGGCGACAGCATTAGTCGCCGTGGTGGTAGGTGACGGTGAGTGCGCGGGAGGCAGGGTGCCCGTCGGTTGCGTGGTGGGCGATGATGTGGAGGTTGCGATCGCAGTGGGCGTGGCCACCACAGTATCCGCGATCCGGTAGATGGCGCCACCATAGTCCACCACGAACTGCTCGCCCGCCTCATCCTCGCCGAAGCTGCTGATTCGGTACGGCGTGTCAGCCACCAGGGCGGTCTGCCATTCCTGCCCGCTGCGCCGCAGGGCCCACATCCTGCCGGAGCAGTAGTCGCCGTAAAAGTACACACCCTGCATTCGCGGGTAGCGTTGGCCACGGTAGACGATTCCCCCGGTGACGGAACAACCCTGCCCATGGTCGTATTCGGCGACCGGCAACACCAGGCCGGTGCGGCTACAGTTGGGGTTCTGGTAGCAGTGGGCGCCCTCCATGATGCGCCAGCCATAGTTCTCTCCGCCGCTGCTGGAAGCTGGCTGGAAATTGATCTCCTCCCACTGGCCCTGCCCCACGTCACCCACGTACAGGTCGCCGGTGGAAGAGTCAAAGGAGAATCGCCACGGGTTGCGCAGGCCGAGGGCCCAGATTTCTTTGCTGTAGCCTGCTGCCTGCGTGTAGGGGTTGTTCGGAGGAACGGCGTAAGGACCAGCTCCCGAGCTGACATCTATGCGGAGCATCTTGCCCAGCAATGAGCCGGGATTCTGGGCATGGTTCTGGGGATCCCCGGCGGATCCCCCATCACCCATCCCAATGTAGAGGTAGCCGTCCATAGGGCTGAAGGCCAGCTGACCGCCGTTGTGATTGGGGTAGGGCTGGCGGACTGTCAGCAGGACCTCTTCGCTGCCCGGGTCCGCGCGATCGGGATCGTCACCGGTGCGATAGCGGGCAACTACCGTATGTCCCGAGCCGTTGGTATAGTTCACGTAGAATACACCGGTGGCTGAGTAGTCAGGCGGGAAGGCCAAGCTGAGCAGTCCGCGCTCGCCGCAGCAACTGGCGCGTTCGGTGATGTTCAGAAAAGGAGTAGCGAGCAAGGCGCCATCGCGGAAGATTCGGATGCGCCCAGGTTGTTCCACGATGAACAGCCGCCCGCTACCGTCGCCGGCATGGG
>DDYO01000287.1 GCA_002348045.1 Anaerolineales bacterium UBA2232 | reverse complement strand
TGCTTCAACTGTTTGGGTTCCAGCGCAACACATTGCTCGAGATGCGCGCGTGTCGGGCACTGCACACCAGTTCGTCGGCACTTTGGCTGTACTCGTTCGTGGCCAGCCAGAAGCCTGGCGAACCCATGACGTTCGATGTTCGACAGCTCTGCCGTGCCAGCGGCCTCTGGGCGGCCCGCGACGTCGACAACCGCAAAGCGCTGGTCAAGTTGCTGAAGAGCCTGCAGGACGGTTCGGCCCTCCGGCGCAACGGCGCCGGTGATGCAAGGGCCTCGACCTTCGAGCCCATCGTGGCCGCTTGGGAGCTTCAGAACACCTCCCACGGGTGGAAGGTCTCCATCACACGCAGCAGCGCCTTCACCAAGGCGCTGGAAGCTGCCTGAGGCAAGGCCTGCTTCTGGTGCGGACTTGCGGCCGGCGTCCAGCCGGCCGCTGCAGGCGCTTCTATGCCAACTCGCTACACATGCAGGTAGTGGGCTTGCTGGACCTGGCCTGCCCCTTGGCCCACTCCGCGTCGCGCAGCGACGCGCCGAACGGTCAGTCAGGCAGTGGGCCCGATTCACCTTGAGAAGGCTGGGCGCTCAGCTTCCTGATGTGTCCTCTACTTTCTTTCTTGGTTTACCTCCTACTGGCGTGGCATCCGACAGAGGCAGCACCAACAAAAGCGCTGGAGATTCAATAGGTTGCAGCTGTCACCCCCCATCAAATCGAGTGGGAGTCAATGGCTCCATTTGCAAGGGTTCCAGACTACAGGCACGGGAGCCAAAGACTACAGAAGCGGGAGGCAAGAGCTACGCGAGCGGGAGCCCATGACTACATCGTCGGGATGCCTGCGGTTCTCCCAACATGACATCCACGCAAGCAGTGCGTCTCTGTTGTTTGCCTCGAGGATTTGATGCCGCCGCTGGCGGCGGGGTCGGATGGCATGGACCGTCGCCAAGGGACGCCCACCCGCTTCCGGTCGAGATGCTCGCATCAGCGGCGTCACGAAAGCCGTAAGGTCCTCGCCGGTAGCGGTGATGGGAGCTGATGACTACATAAGCGGGAGTCGCTGCGGCGCGAGATTGGCGCGCGGCAGGCTCGGCCAGGTCGAACTGACGGGGGGCTCAGTTCCCGAACACCATCGCCACCAGCCTGGGCCAGGCTCGCTCAAGTGCTTTGCAGTCCAAGCGCGGCAGTGACCCGACGCGTTCACCGTCCTCAATCTGGCCCGTGGTGACGGTCGGGTAAATCCACAGCTGCTCGTCCGCGCGAATGACCTCGTGCAAGGTCGCCCAGCGGCCGCGCAAAGCTTCAGGCGCGTTGAGCATGAGCTGCAAGAACAAGGCTCGGTGGGAGTCGTCGACCGGCAGGGGGTCGCGCCCTGCAAGCTGGGCGTTCCAGGCGGCGTACTGGCAGACCGCTGACTCGAACCAGTGCTGCAGGGGTTGCTGACGCTCTTGCGCCGCTTCCACTGCAGATGCAAAAACGCTCGGGCTCAGCCATGCAACGGTGCGAATGGCCTTGTTGGAATCGCGTGGGACTGTTTGCTGCATTGGGTATCGGAGAGTTTCGATACCAAACATGCTGCCACCGACAAAACCCGAACGCCACAAATACTTGTTACGAATCAAAAACTATTGACGGCCTATACGAGGTGCACGGTTTACGTGTGCAACGAAAGGACGGTTGATATGCCAAGACGAGGAATCAGTGCCGCCGATGTCGCGCGAGCCTACGTGCAGCTCCGGCATGAGGGCAGAGAGCCCAGTTTGCGCAACCTGCGGCTGCAAATCGGGCGCGGCGGATACGCAACCATCGCAGCCCACTTGAAGCGCTTGAGCTTCGTGCCGGAGGCCGAGCTGACGGCGCGACGTCAGCGCCAGCGTCAGGACAACCACCAGGGGCAAGCTTCCATGAGAGCTGTCTGATTCGAAAGGGCGCCGGAAGGCGTCCTTTTTTGCGCTTCGCTTGGTGACAAGTCAAACTTGGGCAGTTCTCAGTTGCCAAGCAGTTTCGTGGAGATGCACCAGTGCAACAAACCTACCTGACGCGACTCTGTTCAGATGTTCAAGACTTTGTTCTGGCCATCGAGGCGGCTGCGGGCGTAGATGTTGAAGTTGTGGAAGACGCCACACTGAACGCAGCGGGCCCCTTTGGTCTGGGCCAGCTCAAGGTCGACATCGAAGCACAGCGCGTTCACCTGCTAATTCCTGAAAATGGCTACTTTCCAGACGGGGCTGTCAGGCATGAATTGCTGCACGTCCACCGGTTGCACCTTGAGCAAGTGCCTCGATTGGCACTGGCTGACCATGTGGACTGGAATCCCCGGCTTGAGGCTGGGCTGGTGACAGTCGACAACGCGCTCGAGCACCTGGTTATCGTTCCGCAAGAGCTGAATCATCATCCTGAGCGGCGTGCGCACTGGGAAGCGGTTATGACCAGAGTATGGACTGTCGATATTCCTCAGGCGTCGAGCGAGCTGGACCGTCGTATCGCAGCTTGCTTGCACTGGACGTTGAACGCGTGCTCCCGGGCTCTCCCTCCCTTGACGTTGCGGTGTCTTGGTTGGGCACCCAAGGCTGGCGGCCTGAAGCAGAGCGCTTTTCTGAGGAGATTTGGAGTCGCATAGCCGACAAGGTGGCTACCGTCGGCTCGTTTTTCGACATGTTCCCCCAGTTGCCACGGGCCGACGTTGCGCTGGAATACCTCGGCAGCACGACGGGAAGCCGGTTGGTAGAACTCCCGGGCGCGTAGGTAAGTGACGTCCAGGTCTGGCGCTTTGAATCACCTCTTGCAGACACAGAAAAGCCCGCAGGAGCGGGCTTTGGGGTAGGCGGGACCAAGCTCATTGGAGACCCGCCGACACGGGCGAAACGACTGCTTTCGTTGTCAGGCGGCTCGACGATTCGGAAACCGCACAACGTTGCTGGGCAGCTGCTCCGGTTGTTCGGCGCTATCCGTCAGCAGCGCAGCCGATGTTGACAGTCGCACAGGGCCTGGCGTTGCGTTGACGATTTCCTTCATCGTCAATGCAGCGCTCTTCTTCAAGCGAACGTAGCCTCGGTGGATGCTGATGTTCTCCTTGTCGGCAAACGCGGCATCCAGACGCTTTGCCAAGCTCGGCGTGCACAGATGCGTGTAGCGCAGCAGCATCCGGGTATCTCGATGCCCGGAGAACCCCTGCAGGTCAAGGAGAGTGAAGCCTCCTGGGAGATTGGCGTTGGCATCGGCGACCCGGGAAATCGCCTCGTGGCGCAGGTCATGCAGGCGCAGGTTGTCCTCCCCCTCAATTCCGGCGGCTTTGCAAATGCGGCTCCATGCCTTGCGCACTGCATTGAAGCTGACGGTGAAGACCCTCGAGTCGGTGCGCGGCAGCAGCTCCAGCAAGTCGACCAGGTCTTGCCGCAGCGCCAGCTCCCGAGGACGGCCGTTCTTGGATTCCGGGATGAACACGGTCTGTCTGTCGAAATCGACGTTGTCCCAGGTGGTGGTGAGCGCCTCGCCGCACCGGGCGCCGGTCATGAGCTGGAAGTTCAGGAAGGTCTCAAACATCGGCACGTGGGTGTACGTTGCTTCCGCCTCAGCCATGTACCGCGCGCGTGCCTCTTTGATGATGGCCTTCTTGCGGTACTTCGTTGACGCCTCATTGGACATCGCTCGTTCAGCTTCGATGAGCTCTTCAAGGCGTCGGTTGATGCTGTCTCGCTTGTCGACCTCGTAGGCTGCGTCCAGCAAGCGCTGTTCTTCGTCGCCCACCAGCCGCCGATTGCGGTCGTTGAAGTACTTTGGGCGTCGAACACCGTCCATGGGGCTTTGCTGGACCGGAATCCGCCACGTCCGGATGGCCAGATTGCAGACTGCCGAGAAGACGTCCACATCACGGTCGACGGTTCCTTCAGCAACGTACTGGCAGCGTTCATCAATGTAGTCATTGATGTCGGTTGGCATGACTTCAGCGAAGCTCTTGCGAAGGAAACACGAGGCCGCCGTGGCCGTCCGCACCTTTCTGCCGCTTGGCTTGGGGAACTTCGTGCCAGCAAGGCTGGGATGTGGGTTCTTGTGCGCAGCGTAGGCGGCGGCCATGTCCACACGGGGTATGCCCGCGTCTTCAAGCATTGCATTGACGACGTAGCCTTCGACCAGGAACCCTTTGTGGCGAGGCGCCTCCTCCTGGAGGTAGCGGGTGAGTAGGTCGCCGAAGGTAATCCGGCGCCCTTTTCCGTAGTCGACGAACAGTCCTCGTCGGCGTTCGGACTTGATGCGCTCCTCGATGTCGAGGGCCTCTTGTTCCGAGGAGGCGGACAAGGTCAGGTCAGGGTAGCCGACCTGGCGCACGCGTACCAGGAAGGCGTCGTTCAGGCGTGCTGCCTTGGGCTTGAAGCCCATGCCCCTCAGCTGCTCGATGTAGGACCTTACGGCCTTGGTGGCGTTGTGCGGGAAGGTCTTGGTGAGGTCGTCCCTGTTGGTGACCGTGACCATGAACCGTGAGCGGTTCTCGATGGATGCCATGCCGTAGCTCCGATGGTTGTGGAGCTCGGTCTAATGAACGGGGTTTAGCCCTCCTTGCGCGGAAGTGGCACGCAGGGCAAGAAATTGCCACTGATTTGCCACTGGGCCGCGCCAGAAAGACAAAAGCCCCTGCACCAGGGGCTTCTATGTCCTTGATTTACAAGGAAATTGTTGGTCGGGGTGAGAGGATTCGAANNTACCAGGCTAAGCTACACCCCGATTGCTCGGCAGGCCGATGGAGGGGCGAACCTCGCATGACCGCCGGGCGGCGTCGGTACTGTCGACGACCTGCTGGCGTGCGCCTCAGGAAGACCTCGTCACCGAACGAACACACAATTCTAGCAGAGCCTCGCGGGCACCCGAAGCCGGCAGCGAGTCCAGGCATGCCCGGGCCCGGTCGGCCTCCGCCCGCGCGGCATCCCGCGTGGCTTCCAGCGCACCTGTCTCGCGGATGATGGCGACGATGCGATCGAGCTCGGCCGTCGAGCCGTTCTCGATGGCACCGCGCATCAGGGCCCGCTCGGCATCGCCGGAGCGGCTCATGGCAATGAGCAGCGGCAGCGTGGGCTTGCCCTCGCGGAGGTCGTCGCCGACGTTCTTGCCCAGCTCGACGGCACTGCCGTCGTAGTCGAGCACGTCGTCGATGACCTGGAAGGCGGTGCCCAGCGACTGCCCATATTCGGCGCAGGCGTTCTCGATTCCTGCCGGCGCGTCGGCCAGGATGGCCGCCAGCTGACAGCTCGCCTCGAACAGCTTGGCGGTCTTGGAGC
>DDYO01000253.1 GCA_002348045.1 Anaerolineales bacterium UBA2232 | reverse complement strand
ACGGAGGCATCGCTGCCGGCGCGGGGAGTGATGCCCATACCGCCCATGAGATTGGCGGCGCCTACGTCGAGATGGACCCCTTTGTGGGATCGGTCGAGTTCCTGCTAAAGCTTGCGACGGGGCGCATCGGTGGAGGCATCAGCTCCCCACACGTCCATCTGTCCTCAACGTGGGCCAAGCTCCAGAGGAGATAGAGGTAGGTGGACGACACCACCGCACTGGCCTTGGTTGTCCTTTCAGCGGTCATTCCAACACTCCTGTACGTTTGGGTGCTCTGGTGGTTCGATCGCTATGAGCAGGAACCCCGGCTGCTTCTGGCATCCGCCTTTGTCTGGGGAGCGCTGCCGGCGGTTGTCGTTTCAGTTGTCGCCGAGACCCTGTTGGGCCAGCCCTTTACCATCTGGGACGAAGCAAGCTCCGCTCTGGTTCTTAGCTCTCTGATTGCCCCGATAGTGGAAGAGGCCGCCAAGGGCATCGCCGTCGTGCTCATCTTTTTCCTGTTCCATTCCGAGTTCGACGACGTTCTCGATGGAATCATCTATGGGGCCACTGTCGGATTCGGTTTTGCCATGACCGAGAACCTGCTTTACTTCTTCCAAGGCTATCAGGCGGGAGGCATGGAGCAGTTGACTGTCCTGGTGCTTCTTCGCGGCCTGCTGTTTGGGCTAAACCATGCCCTCTTCTCCTCGGTCTTCGGGGCCGCTCTGGGCTATGCGCGTACCACCAGGAGCTGGTTCCGGCGCTTTGCTTTGGCGCTGCTCGGATTGGGTGGTGCGGTTGTCCTGCACATCTTGCACAACCTGTTCGCATCTCTGGCAGATGTTACTTGCTACAGCTTGCTTCTGAGTCTGATCAGTGACTGGGCAGGCCTGGTCGTAATGCTGGTTGTGCTCCTACTGGCCTGGCAGAAGGAAAAGCTATGGATCAGGTCTCACCTGCTGTCCGAGGTAGCGAATGGGGTGCTCACGCAAGACGAGTATGAAATGGTCGGCTCATATCGCAAGCGTCTGGCAGCTCAGTGGCGAGCGTTGGCCCGAGGCGGACATGCAGAGGCCAGTCGATTGCGAGACCTGGCCCAGTGGGCCACCGAACTCGCCTTCAAGCTGGAGCAGAACGACCTTCCAGCAGCGAATGCGCTGCGCGCGCGCATTGCCAGACTGCGTACCCCTGCGCCTTTCGCCTGACCACCCCTGCACCACTAGAGGCAATCGGACCATCAGCATCCCCATCCCCATCGGAAGAACAACATCTCTTTGTGCGATGGCCACAGGCACGGTATAATGGCACATTGGGGCCTGCGTGTGAGGCCATCATACACAAGTCCCTGTTCGGCAACCCAATCTGGAGGCGCTGCAATGTACAAGGTAGTCTTGATCCGGCACGGCGAAAGCACGTGGAACAAGGAGAATCGCTTCACCGGATGGACCGATGTAGATCTAACTGAACGTGGCAGAGAGGAGGCCCTGAAGGGGGGGCAGCTCCTCAAGGCCGAGGGTTTTTCTTTCGATGTGGCGTACACTTCCGTGCTCAAGAGGGCGATTCGCTCACTGTGGATCGTGCTGGATGAAATGGACCTGATGTGGATTCCAGTCCACCGCTCGTGGCGGCTCAACGAGCGACACTACGGATCGCTCCAAGGGCTTAACAAGGCCGAAATGGCAGCCCGGTACGGGGAGCAGCAGGTGCTGATCTGGCGGCGAAGCTACGACATTCCCCCGCCACCCCTGGAGCCCAGTGACCCACGCTATCCCGGCAATGACCCGCGTTACAAGGACCTCAGGCCCGAGGAGGTCCCCACCACCGAATGCTTGAAGGATACCGTAGCACGCTTCCTGCCCTACTGGCACGAGACGATTGTTCCCGTGATCAAGTCAGGCCAGAAAGTGGTCATTGCCGCCCATGGCAACAGCCTGCGTGCGCTGGTGAAGCACCTGGACAACATCTCGGACCAGGACATCGTGGGGCTGAACATCCCCACCGGGATGCCTCTGGTGTACGAGCTGGACTCTGACCTGAAGCCCATCAGGAACTATTATCTGGGCGATCCAGAGCAGATCCGCAAGGCGATGGAGGCCGTCGCCAATCAAGGGAAAACCAAGAGCTAGACCCTTCCACCGCGACGACGGGAGGCCTGTGGCCCAAGAGCCCAGGTCTCCCCTTATGTTAGGACGGGAAGCTCTCTACCGCACTCTGCGATCCTAGTCCTCGTTTCCGATTGGCCGCCGTTGGGCTCGTTGCTCCCTCAGGCCCGACGCCAGGTCCGAGGCTGTCCCCTGTCTTCCCACGTATCTGCGAGCACCGCTCAAGCCCAGAGAATTCACGATCTCACCATCTTCTCCTCACATTTGCAGCACAGTTGCCTGGTAAGATGTTCATAGATCGAACTACAGGAGGAGTAACCAAGATGTCCAGCAAAGCTAGAACGAACTGGGCAGTAGATGTGGTAATCGGCATCGGCTTTCTACTATCGGCATTGAGCGGTATCGCCTTGCTTCTGGCGCCAGCAGGCTTTCAGGGCGGACGCAATGCCTTGTCCGGCACGGCGTTCCTTTTCCTCGGTCACGACGCTTGGAGGGACTTGCACACCTGGTCGTCCCTGGTCATGACCGCGGGAGTGGGCCTGCACCTGGCCCTGCACCTGAACTGGATCTTGTGCATGACCCGCGGAGTGCTCTCCAGCAAGCGCCTGTCCAGCAGGCCGGCGCAGCTATGTCCGATTGAAGAGACCAACTAGTCAAGAGAAAGAAAGGTTAGGAGGACAGATCATGTGGCGAGACAAGACGGTGCTGTTTATGGCCGGGCTGATGGGAGTCGGCCTGTTGATTGGTAGCATGTACGTTGTGCTGCGGCCGGCCGATGTTCATGCGGACGCGGAACGCGGCCGGCAAGGATGGGCGGCCGAATCGGTGGAACGAACAGAATACAATGGGAGGAACTCGAGGACCCTTTCGCAGCCTCCTGCAAATGCACCTGTGCAAGGCGGTGGCCGGGGTTACCGACAGGGTGAGCCCGCCGTAGCTCCAGAACGCGGCTTGAGACAAGGCGACCAGGGCGCGGGTGAGGCTGGTCTGCACGAAGACCATGACTGGATGACCGTCGAGGGAACTGTTCTCTCACTTCAGATCAGCGACGGAGCTGACCTGGTCGTACGTACGGCTGGTGGTGAGGAGATCCTCGTTGGCGGTGGACCGGGATTCTATTGGACCGAGAATGGCTATCAGCTGTCCAGTGGCGCAAGCGTCCGAGTCAGTGGCTATCACGAAGATGGCGAGTTCAAGGCCGCTGAGATCGAAAACCTGAGTACGGGGGAGACCATCGTACTACGCGATGCCAACGGCCGTCCAATGTGGGCTGGTCGGGGGCAGGGTAAGAACCGACGGGCCTAGCCCAGCAGTATTCCGGGAATTTACACAAGCGTGGGGGATTCTCTTCCCCCACGCTTGTGCTGTTCAAGTCGGTCCCCAACTCTCACTAGGAGGTTCGCCCCCGGCTTTCGGCGACAGTTGGCCCAGGCGCTCCACTGCCTCTAGACGCTCGTGGCGATCAGAATAGCCCTGCGCAGGGCCCTCAAGTTCTCTTCCACCAAACCATTCTGAAAGGTGCTACGACCCGAGACGACTACGCTGGCTCCAGCGCGCACCACCGAACCGATGTTGCCAGTGTGGATTCCACCGTCCACCTCCCAGTCAACTCCATCGCCCAGCATCGCTCGTCCCTGGCGCATCTTGTCCAGAACCTCCGGAAGAAAGGCTGCGTCAGGATACTCCGGCTCGGTGGTCAGCACCAGGACAAAGTCGAGCACGCCGCCCAAGTACCTCAAGTCAGGCAGTGGCGTCCCAGGATTAAAGGCCAGGCCAGCGCGGGCCCCTAACTCGTGAATGAGGCGCAGTGTACGATGCGGGTAGGGACATGCTTCCCAATGGACAGAGACCCAATTAGCCCCTAAAGCAACCACCTCTGGGATTAGCCATTCTGGATTCTGCATCATCAGATGCACATCAAACGGAAGCGTGCTCAGGGGTCGAAGCTGTCCGATGAGCCGCGTTCCTAGGGTCATCATCGGAACGAACGTGCCATCTTCGATGTCAAAGTGGACAACATCCGCTCCGCCCGCCTCCAGTTGACCTATCACTTCCCGAAGGCAGGCCATCGGCGCTGATGCCATTGAAGGCGCGATCCGTACCATCACGTTGCGCACCTAACGGTCCCGGAAGGCCTTGACCGCGGACATGAAATCCTTCACGCGTTGGACGTCCACGGGGTTCCAGATGTAGCCGTCCTTCTTGAAGGTTGTCCCCACCACAGCGCCGTCGGCGATGCTGAGCTGTGCCTCCACGTTGGCCACACGCACGCCGGTGTTGGCAAAGATCGGGGTCTCCGGCAGCGCGTCCTTGACCTGTTTGAGCAGGCTCGCGTCCGTCTCAACGCCAGCCGTGAGTCCAGACACGCACAGGCCGTCGGGCAGCGTATTGAACACCGTGGACTTGGCGATCTCCACCAGGGAGCGAGGTGCCAGGTACGCCGAAGCCTCCGGATAGATATTGTAGAGGCGCTTCACATGCTGTGCCGAAATGGCGTGCTGATGCCGCACCGTATCACCGCAGTTCGTGTTCCAGATGCCGAAATCGCTGGCATAGGCTCCGCTAAAGATCTCCCTGACGAACGACCCACCCACGGCCACGGCCAGATCCAGGGAGGCCCGGGCATCCCACAGCACATTGACTCCAAACGGAATGCGCACATCGGGCAGGAGCTCTCCAATGACTCGCGCCATCGCCGCCACGGTAACGGTCTCCACCTTGGTCATGTAGGGCCGGCTGTACTCATTGGAAAACATCACCGCATCCACGCCCCCGTCCTGCAACGCCTTGAGGTCAGCCCTCCCGGCCTCCACGATGGCCTTCATGCCAGTACGGACATCATAGTCCGGGTCACCGGGGAAAGCGTGCAAATGGCACATAGCGATGATCGGCCGGCTGGTCCCAAACGTATCCTGCAACCACTTCATGTCATTGTCCTCCGCTGCGAATTCGTTTCCACCGAATGGCCAAGGGGCTATCCCCTGGTCAGGTCCAGATTCGAGTCCATGCGTTCGATCGCTCCCGCAAGGAGGCTGATCATACGCTCCATGTCGGGCACATAGGCAACCTCAGCGGGCGAATGGCTGTAACGCATTGGGAAGCCAACGTCCACGCACGGGATGCCCTCCCCAACCACGGTCAGGTATGATGTCTCCCCCAGTCCACCCAGGAAGACTGACGATTGTACGGGGATATCCATCTCGTTCGCGACTCGGTACATGTGCTCTCGCAACTTGGGGTTGGGAATCAGGCCATTCAGGGTGCCACGACCATGGAAACTATAGTGACTGATCACCGGGCCACCCCCAAAGTGATTGTCAAAGTACTGCTTCATGTCTGGCGTATCGGCCGTCAGCCCTCCGTCCAGCCCGATGGCCAAGTCCGGCTTGATGGCATAGCCAGCCGTCACCACACCGCGAATATTGAACTCCTCCTGCACCGACCCCACATAGTACACTGTCGCGGGTATCTTCTTCGCCGTCAGCATCCGCATCACCTGCAACAGCACAAAGCAACCACCGCGGTTATCAAACGCCTTGCCCGCAATCTGCCCACCAGCCATCTCCTGGAAGAACCCGTGATACGTTACCGGACTCCCCACATAGATCCCCATCTCCAAAGCCTCAGCCTTCGTATGCGCTCCCACATCCACGTACAACTGCTCTATCGGCACTACTTTGAACTTTTCATCCGCCGACGTCGCATGATGGCTCTTCGGCCCGATCACCCCAAACACCGCACCCTTCGTCCCCTGTACCTCCACCCGCTGCGCCGGCAAGCCCTTCTCCGGTATCCCTCCCACTCGC
>DDYO01000146.1 GCA_002348045.1 Anaerolineales bacterium UBA2232 | reverse complement strand
ATTGGTCCTGACGGAGTGGTCTACTTTGGCTCGTGGGATCACCACGTATACGCCGTGTACCCCAATGGTCAGCTGAAATGGCGCTATCGGACTGGCTTCCGCGTCTATTCCTCGCCCGTCGTGGCCAGTGATGGCACCATCTACATCGGATCCAATGATGCTTACCTCTATGCCTTCAATCCCAATGGGACCCTTCGCTGGCGGTTTCGCACCAGCAAGGATGTGGGTACCTGTTCGCCGGCAGTCGCCGATGACGGCACCATCTACACCGGCTCGTCAGATGGCTATTTGTACGCGGTGCGACCGAATGGTACCGAGTTGTGGCGTTTCTGCATTGGCGCGCCAATACACTCGTCTCCGGCAGTGGCCGATGACGGTACAATCTACATCGGCGCCAGCGACAACTGCCTCTATGCCGTCGGTGCTGACGGCTCGCTGACGTGGCGCGTCATGACGGGCGACCACGTCAATTCCTCACCTGCCCTTGGTCCGGATGGCACCATCTACGTGGGCTCCATGGACAACTACTTTTACGCCATTCACCCGAGCGGGTACACCAAGTGGAGGATGCCAGCGGGGGGGTTCGTGGATTCTTCGCCTGCCGTGGGGGCCGATGGAACCGTGTACTTTGGTTCTTGGAACAATAACCTCTACGCAGTGTATCCCAGCGGAGCGGTGCGGTGGGCATTCAAGACAGGGTGGGCCATCTCGTCATCACCGGCTATCGGAGCGAATGGTACCCTCTACGTCGGCTCCATTGACCAGCACCTCTATGCCATCGGTCTTGACCAGCCCACGCCCACGCCGTCCCCGACCGAAGGTCCGTACATCGACCGGCCTCACAAATGGTTCCTGCCCGCCGTGGTCAAGCCCTAGCCCACGCAACCCCCTGCAACATTGCCAACCGATGGAATCCCCACTTACCCAAGGCGCGTCAGCGCGCGGGAGTGATGCAGCACGGTGCTCTCAACTCCGCCTACGATGGGCGGCGCCGAATAGTGAAGAATGGTGATTCGGGGTAAAGCAGATGACTGGGTCATCATCCACCCGCACAACTGTGAACTGCCTTCCGTTCACAATGCATGCGAAGCAGAAAGGCCGGTGGTCCTTGAGATGGACGGACAGGAAGCGTCTGCGTAACACCACAGACATGCTGGCAACGCGAAGCACGACCACGTTACCACGATCGAGTCACAGGTACACTTCGGGGCTAAAGAGTCGGGGGCTGCCCTAAGACAGCCCCCTTCTTGAGCGCGGCAGACTCAACAGTGACGCCAGTCGGAATCGAACCGGCCAGATCAAAGCGGATGAGGCTTGCCAGGTGCGGCTCACTTACCGCTCTAATTCTGGAAAGAGCCTAGTTGGTGCCAGGCGCCGCCTTGTTGATGCGCGTATCCAAAGGTCCCGTGTAGCCACTGCCGCCCACCTGCAGCGTCACCGTGCGCCGGCTAATCAGAGTAGACGCGCGAGTGGACGGGGCGCTGGCCGCCTACGGGAAACGGTACCAAATTGCCAGCTGCGGTCGGTTGACCACCACATCATCATCCGAGCTGGTGAACCAGACCGTATCACGGTCAAGCTCCTGCAATGCCTGAATAGAGATCCCATAGTTGGGTAATACGCCGTTAACCCACCCATCTACCACCGCTGTGATATCAAAGAAATACCAATCAAGGATGTGGCTAACCACCCGCGTGTCTTCCGGTAGCAATTTGCGGTCAGTGCTGCCATTGCAGCCGCCCTGTGCCCAGTCAGCGGCGTTCGATGCCGAGGTCCAGTTAGCCTGAGGAATGATGTTGGGGCGTTTCACGAGGTAAGTACCCACTTCCAGCGCCCCGCCGCTCCAGCGCTCCGCGAACAAGCCCAGCGCACCACACACAACCATCGCACCCCGCGGCACACTGGAAACATCAAAACGGATCAATCCGCTGTCATGTCGTCGGTAGCCCACGTGCATGTACCAATCCTGGTCATGGTGGCTCCCCCGGTCATCAAAGGCAAGCCAGGTATCCTGCGCCCCCTGATAGGTCGCATTGTTCTGCAGGACGATAAGCAGGTCACCAGGTCGCACCTGATCCTCGCACGGCGAGTGCAAGGGCGTCAACGCAGGCGTTGGAGTCGGAGGAACGAGACGGTACCTGATAGTGAGATATGGGCGGACGTCGACGCCAGGGTACTCGGAATGGCGAGTATCGGCCTCACCCATCGCCTCCAGGTTCATCTGCGCCAGCAGCAGGCCATGGTTTCCCCCAGGATCCTGCACCCATCGTTGCGCCGCCGAAGTGACATCCCAGCTGTACCATCCAGGCATGGTAACCGTAGTCACCCCTACTGGTATCGCCGATCGGTCCGTGAGGATGTCGTTGCAGCCCGGAAGGCCCCAGGGCTGGCCAATCGCCGCCCGGTTCCAGGTCGCCTGGGCCTCATGCCACGTGCGGCTTACGGGAAACGCGCCGCAGATGATAAATGGGGGGTAGCGACCATAGTTGCTGACCTGAAGGTTCAGGGTCGCCTGTTCGACCATCGCGTATGGCGGAATACTGGAGATGTCAAACCGAATTAGGGTGTTGATCCTTCCTGACTCGCCCAGGATGAGTTCGTCGTCGGCAAAGTTCGTGTCGGGGCGGTTGGCGGTAATGCGGACGTCCGTGCAGCCGGAATATCCGGCCTCACCTTGCCGGAACACCACGGTCTGTGGACCATCCTGAGCTTGACTGTGCCCACCCATCAAACTCCACAGGGCCACGACAATCGCCATCACGCCCACCGCAAAGACCACGACCCACCCGCGTCGCCCGAGATCACAGCGCTTCATGTCTCCCCCTTTCCCCAAGCGACGCACGGGTCGCCTGGGCCAGCACATACCCATCACTCCTTAGGAGCGCGTCTACCAGCCCCCAGATACTGCCCGTCTGCAGAACCGCCGTAGCTTGCCGCTGGCTCGAACCGATTGAGCCGGTCCCGCCCACGACATCCTGAGCCTTGGGCTCGACCTACAGGGCCGGGGCCACAAACCCTGGCGCTGGCTACTTTAGGTAGAGCATGGGGTTACGCCGCACCCCATTCTGGCGGACCTCAAAATGGACGTGTGGCCCCGTGGACTTGCCGGTTGAGCCGCAGAGGCCGAGCGTCTGGCCTTTGGACACCGACTGGCCCACCGACACCAAGGTGGCGCTAAAATGGGCGTAGAGGGTCTGGAGGCCGTTTCCGTGGTCGATGATGACGTACAGACCATAACCTGTGTCGACGCGGCCCACCACTGCCACATAGCCCGAGTCAGAAGCCTGAACCCGCGTACCCTGCGGCGCCGCGATGTCCACTGCCTGATGGAATTCCGAATAGCGCTGGCTGATGAAGCCACTCATGGGATAGCCAAAGACACCCGTGCCCTTCTTGGCATCTTTGGGAACATCCCCCGTCCAGGCTCGTACATTGGTGGCGCGATACGGCTTGCGGCCACCCGGAACAATCAGCTTCTGGCCGACGGAGATGGTGTACGACTCACTGAGGTAATTACCCTCGTAGGAGGTAATGTCCTCGACCTGCACACCATAGAACTTGGCAATGCTCTCCACAGTATCGGCCTTGACCACCGTGTGATACACCCCGGATACGGGCAGTATCACCAACTCATCACCGATGGCCAGAAAGTCGGGGTTATCTTCCAAGTCCCCGTTCGCCCACAAAATCGTCGCCTCGCTTACGCCAAAGCTCTGAGCGATGTTCCAGGGATTATCCCCTGGCTGGACTGTGTAGGTGATAGGGTCTATGCGGTAACGTCGAGGTACCGTGGTACGGGGCACGACAGCAGCCATCAGGTAATCTGGTTCCCCGCCCCCCACGCCCTGCTGCAGGGACATCGCCAAAGAGAGTTCTGCGGCGTCATCGCCTGTCTGCATGAGTCCCTCGGCTAGGGCCATGCCTTGGGTGGGCAACCCTTGAATCATGTTTAGGATGCCGATGACGCCAATCAGAGCGCAGAAACAAGCTGCCACGCGGGGCAATTCTGCCCACCTCTTGGTACGACGCAACAGATCTGGGGCCTCAGGCTCGTGCGGCAGAGGTTCCATCGGCATCATCCGACCACCTTGTTCAAGGTATCCAGAAATTCTTTGTTGCTTCGGGTCTTGCTCATGCGACCGAGCAGCAGCTCCAGCGCTTCGGCATCATCGCCGATGGCGATGACCATACGGCGCAGTGTCCAGACTTTGGCCAGCACATCCGGTGGCAGAAGGAGTTCCTCGCGTCGCGTCCCTGACCTTTCGATGTCAAAGGCCGGGAAGATCCGTCGCTCCGCCAATTTCCGGTTGAGGTGCAACTCCAGGTTGCCGGTACCCTTGAACTCTTCGTAGATGACATCGTCCATACGGCTGCCTGTCTCAACCAGGCAGGTAGCGATGATGGTCAGGCTTCCGCTCTCCTCTAGCTTGCGGGCAGCCCCGAAAAAGTGCTTGGGCGGATAGAGCGCCACCGGGTCCAGCCCACCCGAAAGGCTGCGGCCACTGGGTGGCACCAGAAGGTTGTAGGCTCGTGACAGGCGTGTAATGCTATCCAAGAGGATGACCACATCACGACCAGTTTCCACCAGGCGTTTCGCCCGTGCCAGCGCCAGCTCTGCCACCCGAGTATGCGCCTGAACCGGCTCGTCAAAGGTAGAGCGGATCACCTCCGCCTCCACCGAGCGGTCCATGTCCGTGACTTCTTCCGGACGCTCACCAATGAGGCACACCATCAGGTGTACATCAGTATAGTTGGTGGTAATCGCATTGGCGATCTGCTTCAGCACAGTGGTCTTACCAGCCTTGGGTGGAGAGACAATCAACCCGCGCTGCCCTCGGCCAATGGGCGCCACGAGGTTCATCAACCGCATGGCCAACACATCAGGTTTGGTCTCGAGGTCATAAGCCTGGTTGGGAAAGATGGGCGTCAGATCCTCAAAGTGCAGCCGTCCTTTGGCGGCTTCGGGGTCCAGTGCATTTACTGTTTCAACCCGCAACAGGCTATAGTACTTTTCGGACTCTTTGGGAGGCCGCACCTGACCCACAACGAGATCACCCGTACGCAATTCGAAACGGCGAATCTGCGACTGAGAGACGTAGACATCCTCTGAGCCTGGCAACAGCGTGGAAGCCCGCAGAAAACCAATGCCGTCCGGCATGATCTCCAGGACACCACCACGGAAAAGGTAGCCCTGTCGCTCCGCGTTGGCGCGCAACAGCCGCAGGATCAGGTCCTGTTTCTTGAGGCGGCTCACGGCGGAGATGTCAAATCCCTTGGCGATCTCACGCAGCTGGCTCAGGTTTTGGGTATCTAGTTCAACAATGTTCACTTTCTTTAGCTCCACTTGGGATCTCCAGGGCAGGAATAACCGCGGCCAGACTCAGTCAGCAGCTGGAATTCTGTGCTCAAGGGCAGGCTCGCACGCACAATTGAGGGACCGACGAGTACGACTATCGACATACCTTCCGGGAATCGGGTTGGTCAGTCATCACTTGAAGACGCGCCATCACGGCCCGAATGCGGCAAAAGGTCGTGCCAAATCGTGGGGATGTATAATCAGCGCGGTGAGCGCACCGCGCACACAAGCGTATGCAGCCAGTATAGGATGCTTAGACCCCGATGTCAAGTTGAGCCCTCTCGCTAGCGGCTGAACCTGCAGGCGCCGCCCTCTCTTCATGCTGCACTCACGGCAGCCATGACTCCTCGGCAAGGAGCGAGGCAGCAGGCACATGGCTCTCGTCTGAGCGATCCCTCTGCGACGCATCCAGTCCAGAAAACAAGCGGGAATTCACATGGGGTAGGCGAACCCGGTCTTAGCTGGCCGGGTTTCGCATTGCGGTCGTCATGCCCGCGAGAGGACTCGAACCTCCACGCCCTAAGGGCACAGGCCCTCAACCTGCTGTGTATGCCAGTTCCACCACGCGGGCGATCGATGGCGGCATTATAGCCGCCTTACCTGTCTTTGTCAACTTGGCAGAGATAGACCTGTCGTTAGCTATCCAGCCACTGCCGGACCATATCCAGGGCATAGTGGGTGGCCCATTGGATCGCGTACTCTGACCCGCCCCGCGACGGCCAGTGCTTACTGAGGCTGCCCTGGGGAGTCGCCAGGGCAACATAGAGCTGCGTTTGTGCCTCGCTCCCCTCAATCACAACCAAGGCAACGCCTGCCTCGTGGCGGCGCTGCAGCCCCACCGCCATTTGCTGTGCCAGCTCTTCCCCCACCAGGCCCTGCCCAGCTTCCAGCTCCCGGGCCAAGGCCGCCGTGTCTAGAGCAATGTGCACCCCCGTGAGTACGGAAGCATTCCCATTGGCCTCCTGCAGACGTCGCGCCACCGCACCGCCGGTGGTCGTTTCGGCCACCGCCAGGGTCAGACCTTTTTCAGCGAGCCTGTCCACGACAACCCCTGCCAATGTCTCCCCATCGACCCCGAAAACCGCCGGGCCCAACCGTTCCCGCACCCGTTTCTCCATCGCGTCCAAGAGGAGACTGGCCTCGGCAGGGCTGGCTGCCTTGGCGGTGATGCACACGTCTGTCTGGCCAGCATGGGCCCGGGTGCCGACCGTGGGATTCCTATCCACCATCAAGTCGCCAATCGCCTGGTCGACTGTGCTCTCGCCGATGCCGACCGTATGCACCATTCGTGTGAGGATGACGGCGCCGCTGCCCATCTTCTGACTGAGATAGGGCAGGACTCGCTCGCGCATCAGGTATTCCATCTCGTGCGGCACTCCAGGAAGGGAGAGCACAGCCTTTTCGCCAACTTCAACGACAAAGGCTGGCGCCGTTCCCACTGGGTTTTCTATAACGATCGCACCAGCCGGAACGTAGGCCTGGCGCCGATTGTTCGCGCTCATGGGGTGACCGCGGTGTGCAAAACGCGCCTCGATCTTGGCCATCAGATCGGGCAGGTAGACCAGTTCACGGTCGGTCGCTGCCGCCACCGCCTGCCGGGTCATATCGTCAACCGTAGGTCCCAGCCCCCCGGTGGTGATCACCACATCGGACCTCTTGAAAGCATCACGGATAGTCTGCGTGATCCTCTGTTCATTGTCTCCGACGGTAGTGGTGTAGAGGTGGTCCACCCCAATAGCAGCCAACTGGCGAGCAATGTGCGCCGCGTTGGAATCCACGATCTCGCCGAGCAACAGCTCGGTGCCTATTGTTACAATCTCCGCGATCAAGCTTCATCCTCCAATGTGGACAGTCGCCAGGTTACAGGTACTTGGTCATCCCATCGCGCTGCAATTGCTCAACCAGCTTTTTGACATCCTGTGCTCGATCCTTGGGGCACACCAGCAGCGCATCGCCGCTATCCACAATGATCATATCCTCCAGGCCAATCGCCGCTACAAGCCTGCCCGCACTGCGTACGTAGGTGTTCCGGCAGTCCACCAGTAGGCCATCGCCCTGAGTTACGTTGCCGTCCTCGTCGCCGCGAATCCTCGCAGCGACCGACGTCCAGGAGCCGACGTCGCTCCAACCCATTTCGGCCGGGACCACCACGACATCCTGTGCTTTTTCCATGACGCCAAAGTCGATGGAGACGCTGCGCAGTGTTGGCCAGGCACCGGCCAACGTGGCTGTTTGCCGTTCAGTACCAAGGTCAGGCCGCAGCGCTTCCAGGCTGGCACAGACATCCGGCACATGTTCCTTCAACAGTGGCAGGAACGCCGCCACCTTCCATACGAACATCCCGCTGTTCCAGTAGTAGCGGCCGCTCTGCAAGAAGCGCTCTGCAGTGGCGAGGTCTGGCTTCTCTGTGAACCGAGATACGGCAAAGACCTCGTGCCCTTTGCGCCGCCCGAGGGACTCTCCTCGCTCAATGTAACCATAGCCCGTTTCAGGCGATGTGGGTTGGATTCCCAGGGTGACCAAATGGCCTTCCTCGGCCGCCTCCGCTGCCGCCAGCAGCACGTCTCGGAAGGCATCTGGGTCGTCCACCGCGTGGTCGGCAGGAAGCGCCGCCATGATAGCATCGGGGTCCTGCCCGGCAATGACCATGGCCATGAGGCCCAGGCACGGTGCGGTGTTTCGTCCTACTGGCTCGATCACCACATTGTTGTATGGGAGCGCTGGTAGCGCCGCTCGCACCGCTTCCGCCTGATCAGCGACGGTCACCACAAACACGTGGTCATCGTCCAGCAGGGGATGGACGCGCTCGTACGTCTGAGCAATCATGGTTCCGTCGCCACACAGCGACTGCAAATGCTTGGGCGTCCTTGAGCGGCTGAGCGGCCAAAGCCTAGTGCCTCCTCCGCCCGCCAGAATCACCACGTAGAGCCGCTTGTTGTCGCTCATGACCAGCCTCTCAGCCAATAGGGCCCTTACTGAACCGTGTAAGCAGCACGGTCGTCATGGGCCAGAACATAGTGCATTCCCCCGGCCTGGCGCACGAGGCCTTTGAGTTCCATCAAGGCCAGCGCGGCCGTGACCTGAGCAATTGGAAATCCGCTGGCATGGCCCAGCTCATCCACGTGCACAGGGTCGGCGGACAGGTACTTTAGCAGAGCCGCCTCGGTGCTGTCCGTCGGCGCAAGAGCGCGCATTTCGGCATGCGCGCTCACCATCGTCAGGTTAAGTTCTTCCATCACATCCTGAGCCGAAAAGACGAGCTTGGCCTCGCCCTGCTGAATCAGCTTATTGGTCCCGCTGCTGCCGCGGTCCAGAATGCTGCCGGGAACGGCGAACACCTCACGACCCTGTTCCAGCGCATAGTAGGCCGTTATGAGGGCCCCGGATCTTTCCCCTGCTTGAGCGACCAGGGTACCCAGGGCCAAGCCGCTGATGATGCGGTTGCGCGGCGGAAAGTTGCCCCTCTCCGGCCTGGTGCCCAGGGGATACTCGCTTACCAGGGCACCATGCTTGACAATCTGCTGGGCAAGCGCCGAGTTCTCATAAGGGTAAATGATGTCCACACCACAGCCTAGAACGGCAATGGTTCGGCCACCTGCGTCCAGCGCGGCCCGGTGCGCCTCCGAGTCGATGCCTCGTGCCAGGCCACTCACTATGGTAACTCCGTTGCGAGCCAGATCACCCGCCAGGTAGCGCGTGATCTCCCGGCCATACACTTTGGCATTTCGCGTGCCGACCACGGCCACCGCCCACTCGTCGGCGGGCAACAAGTCACCCTTGACGTAGAGAACCGGGGGAGGAAGATGCACCTCGCGCAGCATACGGGGATAACCAGGATCAGCCAGCGTGACGGGATGGACCCCCGCGGCAGCAAGGCGTCCTAGCTCGGCATCCAGGTCAAGGGTAGCCCGAGCCTCCAGCAGGTTCTGCAACGGCTTGCGGTCCAGGCCCGCTCGCGCCAGTTCCACCGCTGGCGCATTCCACGCATCCTCGCCCGAGCCAAATCGATCCAGCAGTCTCTGAAACCTGGCAGGGCCGATGCCCGATACCTTGTTAAGTCCCACCCAATACTTGACATCGGTCACAGAGACAGCGTCGTGCATCTCAGTCCAGCAAGCCAGGAAGGAGTCTGACCGTCAAGCAGCCGGCCTCCAGGTCAACCTTGCGCAATACCTCTGGCAGTGCCGGGATCAGCACCTCTCTGGTGCCCCTCACCACATAGACCGGATTGCTTCCCGGGAACAGAACCTGGTGCACCCTCCCCAGGTACTCGCCATCCTCGGTCTTGACATCCAGCCCTTCGATCTGATAAACATAGTACTCGCCTGGGCCGAGGGGGACCGCTTCTGCAAGGGGAACCTGGACCTCCAGCCCGCGCAGCTGCTCTGCATCCTCCACAGTGTCGCATCCGGCCAGCTTCATCAGCCCAAACTTTTGGTGCTGGCGAAAACCAATGAGCTGACGCGGTTGATGGTCAGGCCCGACAAACACGCGCTGGAGAAGGGAGAATCGATCGGCAAAGTCCGTGTCGATGCGCACTTTGAGCTCGCCCCTTACGGCCCAGGGCGCCAAGATAGTGGCGATCGTCAAATATTCCGGGGGAGGCCGTCTTCCGACAGAAGAGGCGCAGTCAGCTGCGCCCCCACTTTTGTCCTTTGGCCTTCGAGAGCGGCCTTTTCTAGGCGAACCTGGGCTTGCGTTCATGGATTGCTCGTTGTCCACAACTGCGAGGTTATCCGAATCGGACCTAGCCCATGATCTCCAAGGTAGCCCGTGTTCCAGCTCGCGATGCAGCAACGTACAGCATGCTGCGCATCGCGCCGGCAACCCGTCCGCTCTTGCCGATCACCCGGCCCATGTCCGAAGGTGCGACGTGAAGCTCCAACACCAGCGAGCGGGTGCCGGTGGCCTCCACCACGCGCACTCTCTCTGGATGGTCAACCAGAGATCGGGCCATATAATCCACCAGATCCTTTAGCCTTGTGCTGGCCACTGAAGCCTAAGCCCCTTCCGGCGTCGCCGCCGAAGTACCAGCGCTATACTTGAGCTTGCGACCGGTTGAAACGCCCTCTTTCTCCAAGAGACGAGCGACGGCGTCCGACGGCACAGCGCCCTGGGACAGCCAGTGGCGGGCACGCTCCACGTCAATCGACACGGTTGGTGGTTCGGTGCGGGGGTTGTAATGGCCGATGTTTTCAAGGAACCGGCCATCCCGCGGTGAACGCGAGTCGGCCACCACCACGCGGTAGCTGGGCTGAGCCTTCATGCCGGTCCGGCGAAGACGAATCTTGACTGCCAAAGATATTTCCTCCTGAAGGGCTAGATCGGTTCATTATAGCGTAAACAGTCCTGCGGGTCAAACCATGACCACTGGTCTCAGAAACCGAGACGCCCCAAGACGCCAGCGCCTCGACCTGTTCCAACCTGTTTGAACACTCGCTGCATTTGTCGAAACTGATTCAGGAGTTCATTCACCTGCTGCACGGTGCTGCCACTGCCCCGCGCAATGCGGCGTTTCCTGCTGGCATCGATGACGCGTGGATCATGTCTCTCGGCACGGGTCATCGACCGGATGATGGCTTCACTCCTCCTCATCTGCTTCTCCGCCAGCTCTTCGGGAAGCTGGTTCTTGACCTGAGAAAAGCCAGGGATCATCTCCAGGACCTGCTGCAGTGGACCCATCTTCTTGATTTGCTGCATCTGGGTGAGGAAATCCTCCAGATTGAAACTCGCCTCCCTCAGCTTGCGCTCGAGTTGTTGCGCGCTGGCCATGTCCAGAGAGGCCTCGGCGCGCTCGATGAGGGTCAGCACATCGCCCATCCCCAGTATTCTCGAGGCGAGCCGATCCGGCTGAAACGGTTCTAAGGCATCGGTCTTCTCGCCGACACCAAGGTACAGGATGGGAACGCCAGTCACCGCCCGGATCGAGAGAGCCGCCCCACCCCTGGCATCGCCGTCCACCTTGGTGAGGATCAACCCGGTGAGCTTGACCCGTCGGTGAAACTCCTCCGCCGCCCGCACCGCGTCCTGGCCCGTCATGGCATCGGCCACCAGAAGGACCTCCTGCGGCGCTGTCCGTCTGACGATCTCCTCCAGCTCCTCCATCATCTCGTCGTCAATGTGGAGGCGACCCCCCGTGTCAAGGATGACCACACTGTATGCGCCCTTACGAGCTCGTTCCACAGCATTGGCACAGATGCTCGGGGGCAAAACTCCAGTGCCTTCGCTGTGAACTGCAAGGTCCAGCTGGCGGCCCAGCACCTCCAGCTGCTCAACCGCCGCCGGCCGACGCGTGTCCGCCGCAACCAGCAGTGGCCGCTGTCCCGCCTTGCGTAACTGGAGCCCCAGTTTCGCAGCCGTGGTAGTCTTGCCTGAGCCTTGCAGCCCAGCCATCAGGATGACGTGAGGCGGCGGTCCCGAGAGGTCCAGTGGGCGAGCGCTACCTAGGAGTCCAACGAGTTCCTCATGAACGATCTTGACTACCATCTGCGCTGGTGAGAGGCTGCGCATTACGTCGGCGCCGATGGCCTTTTCCCTGACCCGCGCGACGAAATCCTTAACCACGCGAAAGTTGACATCGGCTTCGAGAAGGGCAAGCCTCACTTCCCGCAAGGCCGCATCGACATCCGGCTCCGAAAGCCGGCCTTTGCCAGAAAGCTTCTTAAAGATTGCATCCAGTTTCGCAGTCAGGTTCTCAAACACGATGTGCTCCCCATGGGTAATCCTCGAGCGACGCCAAGATTCTAGTTCTGCGCCCGCCTGCCGTCAATTCATGCGGCGCAGTTACGGGCCCTTGACAGGCTCACGTGTGCATCATACACTGGGATCATCTTTCCAGGGAGGTAGCCGTGTCGATGGAGCACGCAGGGGATGCCCAATGTGCCGAGGGCTGCATTTTCTGCCAGATCGTCGGGGGCACGTCGCCAGCGGCAATCGTTTACGAGGACGATGTGACCCTGGCCTTCATGGATATCAACCCCGCCAACCCGGGTCACGTGCTGGTGATCCCCAAGCGCCACGCGAAGGATCTGTTCGAGGTAGACGATGACGATGCCTGCCGCGTGATGCGTACTGTGCGCCGCGTGGCGCAGGCCATCGACCAGGCCCTGCGCCCCGACGGGCTAAACCTCATTCAAGCCAACCGCCCCGCTGCATTCCAAAGTGTCTTTCACTATCACGTGCATGTCATTCCCCGCTGGCACGCCGACGGCCTCGTGCCCATATGGCGCCACCAACGCGCTGATCCTGCCGCACTTCGCAGCGACGCTGCCAGAATCCGCGCCGCCATCGCCTGAAGCCACTCAGCGCATCATGGATAGGGCGGCCAGGGCGTGCATGTCCTCTGCCAGCCTGGGGTAGAGCTCCCGGTACACATCAAAATAGCGATCGTAGACCCGTTTCGCCGCCGGGTTCCACCTTACAGTCCCAGTGGTCTGCACCCAGTCGGTACGCAGGGGAGTCAGATCCTCGAATAGCCCCGCGCCAAAGCCGGAGAGAAAAGCGCCGCCCAAGGGCGCTCCATAGGGCGATGTCACAATCTCCTGGTCCTGACCAATGACATCGCTGACGATCTGCGTCCAGAGTTGGCTTCGCGTACCCCCGCCCGTGCCAATGATGCGTCGGATGACGATTCCCTCACCCCTGAGGATCTCCAGGCTGTGGCGCAGTCCCAGGGCCACTCCCTCCAGCAGCGCCCGATAGACGTGCCGGCGAGTATGTGATAGCGTGAGGCCAAGGATCAAGCCACGAGCGGCGGGGTCGTAGATGGGCGATCTCTCGCCGGCAAAGTACGGCAGGACCAAGAGGCCTTGGGAGCCGGGCGGAATGTCACTTGCTTCCTGGCTCAGCAGCTGATAGGCGCTGATGCCCAGACTGGCCTCTGCCTCTTTCTCGGGTTGGCCGAACTGGTCGCGATACCAACGGGTCAGCGCAGCAGAAGCAGTCATCGCAAAGCCCACGCGGTAGGTGTTGGGCAAGGCAGCAAAACCAAAGTGGATTTGGCGACTGGCCCTGAACTCGTTCACCATGGCCATCATGCTCATCGTGGTGCCATAGATGAGGCCTGCATCGCCCTCCTGTGCAGCGCCCACGCTTACCATCTCGGCGAAGGTATCGCCCGTTCCGGTGATCACGACGGTGCCCTCCGCCAGGCCTGTTTCCGCAGCAGCCTGCCCATGTACCATACCCGCAGGCTGGGTCGCCCAGCGCAGCTCCGGAAGCCTGTCCAGGGACACCCCCAATGCCGCGCACATGTCGGCGTCCCACTGTCGCTGATGCGCGTTAAAGAGCGGGGTAAAGCCGTTGGCAATGGCATAGTCGATCACCGAGGCGCCGGTCAACCGGAAGACCAGGTAACTGGTGGCGCTGTGCAGGCCACGCGCCCGCTCCCACAGCCGGGGTTCGTTGCGCTGCAGCCAAAGAACCTTGCAGCCGACCGAGTCGGGAGCCAGATTGCGGCCGGCAACGGACCAGATCTTTTCGGCGCCCAGCGTCTCGTTTAACTCGCGGAACTCGGCAACGGCACGATTGTCAGAGTAGAGTATCCCCTTGTGGAGGGGACGCCCGTCCGAGTCAATCAATAGAACGTCCGGCGTCAGAGCGCTGACCCCTATGGCGGCGACCGTCTCAGCCGGCACGCCTGACGCCTGCAATAGGGCACGGGTGATGCGGGTCAGGTCTCCCCACCACACCTCATCGGCATCCTGCTCACACCATCCAGGCCTCGGCGTGTCCACATCGTGCTCAAGGAAGCGGTAGGCCATGACCCGACCCTTCAGGTCGGTCAGCACCCCCTTGGACCCTGTGGTGCCAATGTCAACGCCAATGAGATACCTGTCGGTCATTCTCCGCTCCCTTTAGGCAGGAGGCAACGGAAGCCCCCATTGAGGTCAGGTCGCTTCCTGCCAAGTTCTCGCGCGCCATGGCCACGGATCAGGCGAGGCTCCGGCACGCTAGGCCCTGGCAGCACTTAGCTCCGCAAGGGCATGCATGTCATCTTTCAGCGTTTCATAGAGGCCCCGGTAAATGGCAAAATAGCGACCGTAGACTTCATGACGTTGCGGGTCCCACCGGACCAGGCTCGTCTCTTGCCTCCACAGATCGCGCAAGCCCGTCACGTCCGTGAATAGTCCAATGCCCATGCCTGCCAGGTACGCGTCACCGTAGGGAGCGCCGTAGGGCGCCTTGAGGATCTCCTGGTCGCGGCCAATCACATCGCTGACAATCTGCGTCCACACGCGGCTCTTCGTGCCGCCTCCGGTAGCTACGATGCGCGTCACCTGAGCACCCGCCTGCCGGAAACCCTCGAGGCCGTGCTGCAGGCCGAACGCGGTCCCCTCGAGCAAGGCTCGGTAAACGTGCTTTCTGGTGTGGGACAACGTCAGGCCCAAAATCAGTCCTCGCGCACGAGGATCAAAGATGGGCGAGCGCTCTCCAGAAAAATACGGGAGCGCCAACAGGCCCTCCGCACCCGGTGGGACCTCAGCCGCCTGCTCACTGAGCAGAGAATAGGCATTGATCCCCAGCTGAGATTCAGCCTCCTTCTCCATCTGCCCCAAGTTGTCGCGGAACCAGCGGGTGAGAGCACCTGAGGTGGACATGATCAGCGGGGCACGGTAGAGGCCTGGCGCAATCATGGGCCAGCCCAGCGAGCGTTGTCCTGCCGCCGGTGGATCCAGGATGAGGCCCATGATCATGGTGGTGCCGTAAAGCAAGCTGGCCTCGCCAGGCGATACCGCACCAGTGCTGATGGCCTCAGCAGGGGCATCACAGGCTCCCACGACCACCGGCGTGCCCACTGCCAGTCCAGTCTGGCGGCTGGCCTCAGCAGTGACTCTGCCAGCTACTTCATAGCTCCAGCGAGGACGCGGGAACATGGTCGTGGGCAGGCCAAGCTCGCCGCAGATTTCGGCATCCCAGTCCATCCGGGCGGGGCTGTACAGCGGACTGATACCAAAGGCGCTGGTCACGTCGATCACTTGGGCGCCCGTCAATCGAAACACCAGGTAGCTGGTCGCCGTGTGTACCATGCGGGTTCGGCTGAACACCTCTGGTTCATGTTTCCGCAGCCAGAGCAGTTTGGCGCCCACGGAGTCCGGTCCCAAGCGGCGCCCTAGGCCCTGGAAGATGCGCTCTTCTCCAATCCGGTCATTAATCTCCGCGATCTCCTGGACCGCGCGACCGTCGGAGTACAGCATGCCTGGGCACAATGGCCGGCCCTCATCGTCGACAGGAAGCATGTTGGGACAGGTCCCACTGATGCCCACACCCCCGATGGCCGCCGGTTCCAGCCCGCTTGTCTCTAAAAGTCCCCGGATGATGTGTGCGAGATCCGCCCACCAGACGGCATCGGCGTCCTGTTCACACCATCCAGGCCGCGGCGTGGCCACCCCGTGCTCACGGAACTGGTAGGCCACCACCCTGCCTTCGGGGGTGACCACCACGCCCTTTGATCCAGTTGTTCCTATGTCAACGCCCAGCAAGTGCTGCTTCGACAAAGGCTCACCTCCCTGGAACAGTCCGGTACCTACTGCCAGCCTACACCTTGAGTGACGCCAATTCTGCCAGAGCGTGCATGCTGTCCTTCAGCTTGTCGTACAGCCCCCGATAGACCTCAAAGTAGCGGTCATAGAGCTTGTTGCGTTCAGGACTCCACCGTACCACCCGGGTCTCTCTCTTCCACACATCACGCAACGGGACAAGGTCCTTGAACAACCCAGCACCGATGCCCGCCAGATAAGCGTCTCCGTAGGGCGCCCCATAGGCATTGATCAGTATCTCCTGATCCCTGCCCAGGACGTCGCTCACCACCTGGGTCCACAAGTGGTTCTTGGTGCCGCCCCCGGTCGAGACCACCCGCTCCACCTTCACGCCGGTCTTCTGCACTACCTCAAGCCCGTGGCGCAGACCGAAAGCTGTGGCCTCCACCAAGGCCCGATAGATGTGCATGCGGGAGTGCGACAAAGTCAGGCCCAGGACCGTGCCCCGCGCCTGGGCGTCCCAGATTGGACTCCGCTCTCCCGCAAAGTAAGGGAGCACCAGCAGTCCCTCAGCGCCGGGCGGTGCCGATTCGCCCCCCATCGCCAGCAGCTGATAGGCACTCAGGCCCAACTTGGCCTCCGCCTCTTGCTCGTACTGGCCAAAATTGTCGCGGAACCAGCGCATCAGACCACCCGACGATGACATGACCACGGAGGTGCGATAAAAGCCCTTTACCCCCATCTGATTGCCCAGGGGCTTTTCCCCCGGCTTGGGTGGCTCAACGACGATTCCCATGATCATCGTGGTGCCATACAGCAGGCTGGCTTCCCAGGGCGCCACCGCACCGGTGCTTAAAGACTCGGCGGGGGCATCCACAAACCCAACGATGACCGGAGTGCCCTCGGCCAGATGGGTGTCACGGCTGGCCTCCGCGGTTACTGAGCCGGCGATTTCCGTAGTCCACTTGATGGGCGGAAACAGGTCCGGCGAGATGCCTAGCTCACGGCAAATCTCCTCGTCCCAGGAGAGGGTTGCAGGGTTGTAAAACGGACTGACGCCATTGGCGCTCAGCGTGTCCATCACGTGCACCCCGGTCAACCTGAAGACCAGATAACTGGACGCTGAATGAATGATCTTGGTCCGCTCAAAGATCTTGGGCTCGTTTTTGCGGAGCCACAGCACCTTGGCGCCCACTGAATCCGGCGGGATGCGCCGTCCCATCAGCCGAAGGATCCGGTCCTCGCCAAGGCGATCGGTGATCTCTTTGATCTCAGCCACAGCCCGCATGTCCGAGTAGATCACACCCTTGCAGAGGGGGACATCGTTTTCATCCAGAGGCAGAAGGTTCGGAGATAGGGCGCTCACGCAAACGCATGCGATGGACTTGGGATCCATCCCCGACTGGGCAACCAGGCCGCGGAGGATGAACTTGAGGTCAGCCCACCACACTTCATCGGCATCCATTTCGCACCAGCCCGGCCGCGGGGTAGACACCGCGTGCTCACGAATCTGATAGGCAAGTACATTGCCGTCCACGTCCACCAATACGCCTTTGGAGGCGGTGGTGCCAATGTCAACTCCGACCAAGAGCTTGCCTGTCATGTCCGTCTCCTTTGTATTAGTCAACACGCCTGAGTCGTCCCCCGCAGCCAGCTCTGCTCCCGTGCTACGCCCAGCAGGCGACCCGCCCCTCGCAGCGTTTGCCTTGGGCGGCTTCCACTGTCAGCTGTTGGAGTTTGCCCTGAGGGCCTGACACGCCGAGCAGCACCTGGTGACGCGCTCTCTGGAACTGCCGGTCACAACCGAGGGCATCGCTCACCATCCTGGACCAGACTCAGCTCTTGGCTCCGCCACCGGTTGGAACAACCCACAGTGTTCCAGCGTCAGGCGCCGGCCGTCATTACCCGGTCCATACTGCCTGACGGCCGCACCGGCCCCAAGGGATTCTCACGGTATCACCAGCACCTTGACCGCCTTGGATTCCCTCCTGTTGGTGGCCAGGGCAAAGCCCTCGGCGATCTTGTCCAGAGGGACCTTGTGGGTGATCATTCGCTCAGGCTGGAAGCGGCCCGAGACAATCCAGTCCAGTGTGATCTGAAACTCGGGCACACCGTTCCAGGCCGCATAGCTGTTGATCCAGCTAATCTCAATCTCCTTTTGCATCGCCAGAGCCGTGTCCAGCGTCTGGAGTTCCTGGTACATGCCGATGATGCCCAGGGTTCCCTGCTTGGCCAACATGGCCATACAGGTGGCGAACGTGGACGCATGGCCTCCGACCGCCTCAATTACCACATCGGCGCCCTCACCGCCCGTGAGGTCCTTCACCGCCTGGACCGGGTCAACGTTAATGGTGTTGATGATGTGGTCACAGGCAAACGTCTTGGCCAGCCCCAGGGCATGGTCGCCCGTACCCAGCATGATCACCTGGCGAGCTCCCAAGGCTCGGTAGGCCTCGGCGATTGAGATGCCGATAGGCCCCGGGCCCACCACCACCACCGTGTGGCTGGGATAGGCGTGCACGCGGTGGATGGTATGGATGGCGCAGGCATACACGTCTAGGATCGCCGCAGCGTCGGTGGACACCGCGTCAGGCAAGACGTAGAGGTTATTCTCAGGAGCCACATCATACTCGGCGAACCCGCTGCTGTGGCGCACGGAACCATCGGGGTTCCGCCCACGGACCGGGCAGGCATGATAGTGCCCCTGGCGGCACCAGCGGCATTGCCCACATCCGATCAGGTGAAGCGGTTCCACGCCAACCCGCTGTCCGACTGTAACCTTGGTCACGCCAGGACCCACATCAGCCACCACGCCCGTCAGCTCGTGACCGGTGGTGTGTGGGAACGGAATCCACGGTTTCTCGGGCTTTACGCGGTAGCCGTGAAGGTCACTGCCGCAAATGCCCGCAGCCGTGATCTTGACCAACGCCTCCCCGGGCCCAGGAACGGGAGTGGGAACCTCCTCTACCCGGATATCCTTCCCGCCATAGAACATTGCTGCCTTCATCGCATGCTCCTTTCGTCAAAATGCGGTCACGTCGATCATCCCTGTTAACGTGATGGGCTTGCTCATCCCTCGCAGGTCAACTCGCGCCCAGTGCCAGTGCAATCGCGGTGCTGTCGGCCAGGCCCTGTCGCGCCTGCATCAGTTGGCGGGTCGCGCCCGCGGCCGCACAGGTGTCTCACCATGGTTGCACGGTGGGGTGATGCGGCTCATCAGTATTGAGTGCCCAAGATACGACACGGGGCCGCGCACCACGCTGCCGATCGGCCGATGCGCTGCCCCGTCAACGTCGTTAGCCGGCTCGCGAGCCAAGCTCGCTGGCGTTAGGCCCGCAGGAAACAGTCCGCCTCTCGCCCTTGCCCGTTGGCGCTGAACAAGCGGATTCGGTCCACCATCACCTGCTTCATAGCCTCGGTGGCCGGACCCAGGATGCTGGTTGAGTCCAGGTTCTCCAAGGAATACTGCTGAAGCGTCTGCTTGACGCTCTCCCGGAAGGCGACCTGGATGTCCGTTCCGATGTTGATCTTGGTTACGCCAAGCTGAACGGCCTCAGGGAGGCTTGGAGTGCCCGAGCCACCGTGCATCACCACATGGCACTGAACGCGCTGCACAATCGTATCCAGCCTTTCCAAATCCAGCTTGGGGGTATACTTGTAAAGGCCATGGGCATTGCCGACTGCAACAGCCAGCGCATCCACCCCCGTTGCCTCTACGAACCGAGCAGCTTCGTCAGGGTCCGTCATGTTGGCCCTTTGCTGCTCTTCAGTCAGAACCACGTCCGCGCCGATGATGTGCCCCAGCTCGGCCTCGACCGTCACCCCACAGGCGTGTGCGGCTTCGACGACCTTGCGGGTAACGGCCACGTTCTCATCAAAGGGAAGCATCGAAGAGTCAATCATCACCGACGTAAAGCCGTGCTGAATGGCACGTTGTGCCCAGGCGAAGGAGGTGCCGTGATCGAGATGGATAGCCACCGGCACCCGCGCCTTCTGAGCTGCCGCAACGGCCAGGGAGGAGAAGTAGACCATATTCGGTCCCTCTAACTCACCTTCCCAACCCATCAGGATCAGGGGCGCATCCTCCTCTTCAGCCGCGGCAATCGCGGCAGCGATGCTGTATGTGTCGTTGACGTTAAAGGCAGGTACACCATAGCGGTTCTCACGGGCATGTCGCATAAGGTCAGCCATGGGAAAAAGGCTCATGATCGTCACTCTCCTTCTTGGATTTTTTGACCAGCGCGCAAGGTCAAGTTATGGCCGGGCAGAACGATGGGCTGCTCCGAAGACCAACCCATTCGCCAGCCAGGATCTCCTGGCTGAAACTACCGGAAGTTGATCATCACTTTCAGGCCTTCCTGACGCATGACGGTCTCCAGGGCCTGCTTGATGTCGCCGAGGGCGAACCGATGCGTGATCAGCTCAGCCACGGGCACTTGTTTGGACGCGATCAGGTCCAGCGCTCGCTGATAGAGCTCCAGCCGGGGATGAGGCCTGAGGCCCACCCAGTAGGAGCCGGTCAGGATGATCTCCCCGTAATGGAGCACGTTGGGATCGATCTGAATCACCTTGTTGTATTCAAAGCCCGCGAACAGCACGACGCGGCCGCCTTTGCGTACCATACGCATCGCCTGCTCGACAGCCTGAGTGGCCCCCGCAGCCACGATGACCGCGTCAGCTCCCACTCCGCCTGTCCACTCCTGCACAGCCTCAACAGCATCGGACTTGGCCGGATTGATCACGACCTCGGCGCCAAAACCCTGGGCCCACTTCAGGCGCTCGTCGATGAGGTCGCTCAACAGTACACGGATGCCCATGGCCTTGGCCAGCATCAGATGCTGCAGCCCGAGCTGCCCGCCGCCCAGAACCACCATCTTGTCACCGATTTGCACCTGCGCCTGATCCACCAGTGAGTGGATGACGTCAGCCAACGGCTCCACGAACGTCGCCTCTTCGTAGGTGACCGAATCGGCCATTTCCAGCAGCGAGTCCAGGGACGACACACCGGCCTCAAACTCCTCAGGGCCGATCTTGACAAACTCGGCGTAGCCATTGTAGGTGGTGACCGCCACTCGTTGGCCCACTTTCCATTTCTTGACGTTGCGCCCAGCCTCGACAACATCACCGCTAAACTCGTGACCCATGTTGAAAGGCCAGTGCGGGACCCCATGGTTGCCAGTTCGATACTTGCGAGCATCGGTAGGGCACACGCCACAGGAGCGAACGGCCACCAGGATTTCTTCTTCGTTGATGGTTGGCTTGGGCGAGTCCACGACGCGCACATCGCCAACGGCATACAAGAGAGCTTCTTTCATAGTGCTTTGCCCCTCCTCGGGCCGAAATAGAACCGTGGTCAGTTCCTAGTGCTTGAACTCAAGCATGGCTTCGTCCACCGATGCCTTCGCCCGCACGATCTTGGCCATGGCGCGCATCATGGCGGCCGGATCGGGATGCTGCCAGATGTTGCGTCCAATAGACGTGCCGACGCAGCCAGCATCCATGGCGCCCTTGACCATCTCCAGGGCCTCGCGGGTGGTGTTCACCTTGGGTCCGCCAGCGATGACGATGGGAACCGTGCTGTAACGGGTGACCTTCTGGTAGCTGGTCGAATCGCCGCTGTACCAGGTCTTGATAAAGTCAGCGCCTTCTTCGGCAGCGATGCGAACGCACATCTGCATGTCCTCTAGAGAGTACGGTCCCGCCCCCGGCTCGATCAGGTCATCTCCCCCCAGAGGAAACACCTCGCTCATCAGGGGCATTCCCCATGCCTCGCACTGATCGGCCATCAGCCCCAGGTACTCGAGGTCCACGGGCTCGGTCTCGCCTCCCAGATAGACCGTGGGACACACGGCTGCGGCGCCCAGACGCACTGCCTCTTCAACGGTGGTTACGAATACTTGCTCAATGGCCTTCCCACGCAAACCGGTGGCGATGGTGGTGCGCAGGATCAGGCCCGCTCGGCCGGCGAGCACCGGAGCGACCAGCCGGGCGGTACCGCGCCGCAGCAGAAAGGCACTGGCGCCCGCCTCGATCAAGCGGTCGATGAGGCCACGGGGGTCCTCCAGCTGCTCATAGTACCCCTCCACGGGATGGTCCATGGGCACGATGAGGGCAGTACCAGTCTTCTGATCAAATATCTGCCCCAGCCTCAGTACTTTGCCTACGGATGTCATGTTGCTCTCCTTTGTCTGCAGGGCCTTCCCAGCCCTGCTATGATATACAACTGGCCATCACCCAGAGCCCACCAATGCGTTGCCCACTCCTGGGTTGGCCGCTCCCAACACGGGTGGCGGCTCTTCTGCCACGTTGGCCGATCAACTCACAAAAGAATGTGGGGCTTGGTTGAGTGTCCTCGCCCCACATTTGGCCTTTTGGATTCCTATAGTACTAAGCCAGTGCCAGCCTGTGAAGGCGGTCCGCCTAACACTACCAGCGTGCCAGAATAGCCTGGCAGGACATTCCTCCCCGCGCTGGCTCTCACCCGCCCAGTGCTCCCTAGATCACCTTTCCATACACATAGAACACAAAGAACAGGCTCAATGCCGCGTGGATATAAGGTCCAACTGGTTTCATCTTCACTAACGGGTTGATCAGAATGCCGATTATTACGAAGATCGCGAGGATTCCGATCTTTTTCCCGGCGGCCACCGCCATAGCTTTCCAGTCCATATTACTCCTTACTGTCGTCAGTTTGCCCTGTCCAAGGGGTCTCGCTCACCCTATGCCGTGTACGGCGCGATCACCATCGATGTCGCCTTATCAAATACCCGCACTTCCTCCAGGTCCACCGATAGCCATACCGGCTGGTCCGGCGTGTACTTGAAGATCCCAGGCGTCTCAGCGTGGATCACCAACTCCCCTACCTTCACCGACATCACGCCCTTCGTCTCGATCCGCTCCCACGAGTACACTGTCCCCGCGATCTGGCACACCGGCTCTTCCACCATGTACGGTATCAGGTGCATCGGCCGTATCCCCAGCGTCACCGCCTGGTCCTTCTTGTACGCCAGCATGTCCGCTACGTTCTTCAGCATCGGGATCTCGCACCCACCACCCTCCAGGTAGAACGCCAGACCCCCGTCTCGGGCCACTACCTTTGCGTCCAACAGGTTCACCGGCGGGTCCCCTACCAGCTCCGCTACAAAGATGTTCGCCGGATGATTGAATATCTCCACCGGCGTCCCCACCTGCTGCCGTACCCCCTCGTTCAGGACTACGATCTGGTCCCCCAACGACAACGCTTCCAGATAGTCGTGCGTTACAAATACCGATGTCGTCTTCAATTCCTCCTGGATCCGCTTGATCTCCGTCCTCATCCGGTTCCGTAGCTTTG
>DDYO01000220.1 GCA_002348045.1 Anaerolineales bacterium UBA2232 | reverse complement strand
CCCGGTTCACCGCCAGCACACTACGTGCGTGGGTAACGGCAAGGTCAACATGCCCTGCATCGTCGCCCAAGCACAACTGGTGGTAGAACTCACGGGCAAAGAGCGCGGCGGCAGCGTCGTCCAACGAGTACTGCATGGCGACAACCGCCGGGACGCCGCCGCGGACCAGCTGTGGTGGAATGCCCTGAAAAGGCACTCCTGCGTCCACCCGACCGCTGCTGCAGACGTTCAGCACGACCAAGCGCAAGCTGCTATGGCTCGAGCATATCCGCGCCAGCATCGTCCCGTCGAGCCAGTCGGGCTCTCCGGCTGGCCCATGAAGGCCGACGTACCCTTGCCCTTCGGAGAAACCACCATGGCCGCTTATGTGCAGAACATCATATTGCCCGGTTCGAATCGCCCCTGCCAGCATCTTACGCGTGACGACGCCTTCGAGCACGTGCAAAGTAAGGGCACCAACCAGCGGAGTTAAAGCCTCTTCGACCATGTGTCGTTCGCGGTCCAGGTCGAGATCTGAGGATGCTGGGACAACCAGCAACACATCCAACGGCATCTCTGCCTCAGGTTCCAGAAGGGCGCCGAACGTAGCGGTTTGATCGTAATACCGCACCAGAGGAGTGCCCACTGAAGCAGCGAACGAGTGGTCGCGGACGGGATCGTGTAGCAGCTCCCAAGGCCAAGACGAGATATCGGGTGGGTCAATGCTGAGGCGTAGCCTCAGGCCACGCCCTGCGCGCTGAGCTCGATCCCAAGCCAAGCGCAGATGTGCCTCAAGGGGGCCCTCAGTCAGCCAGCGGAAGAGGCCCACACCTACCGATTTGGCGGCTGGCACTCCACCCTGGCCGCGCGGGCCTTCGACCAAGGCGTCGATACTCGCTGTCAAATCCGGACTTGCCGGCCGAACAACGTAGGAAACCCGTCCCACATCCTGATCGACAGCGCTCACAGGATAGCCCCCGGCTTGCCGATCGGTGATGGTGATGGCCAAGTTGTTGTAGCGCAAACCTACCCCCAAGAAAGCCGACGCTATCCACCCGCCCGAGAACCTGACGCCAGGGCCGGACTGCGTCTTGTGCGGAGTATAGCGTGCCGAACGTCAATTGACAAGCAGCAGTCTCAAGGCTAGAATGCCCGCGCCGCCTTCCCTCGCTGACACCGATGGGGAGACAGAATGCAGGCATCAGGGGGTCGGATGGCATTGGCAGACTATCGAAATCGCGCAAGCGTGCTGGTATGGGTGGCACTCATGACACTTGCTGCCCAGCGCTTGCTGACCATACCTGCGCGCGGCTTCACGATGATGATACTGGGATCGCCCATCACTGTGACGATTACCTCAAGCACAGTCCTGGGAATCCTTCTCGCAGCCCTGGTCGCGACAGGTACAGAGGCGGTGATCCGCTCCCATCCGAGAAGCAATGAATTGCTGGTGCACGGAGGAGGCCTGCTGGCCTCTGGCCGTCACTGGGCCTACTGGGCGCTGCCCGTGGCAGTGGTGATCGTGGCCCTCCTGCTTCTTCCTGTCACACCCTCCAGGTTTTACTGGCTCGCGGGCCTGGCAGTGACTGGAGTTGCTCTCGGGCTGAGCATGGCGGGAAGCTACTATACCCTGGACCCATTTGCCACCGGCTACCGACGCGCCCGCATAGGGATGAACGCTCTGACCTACGCCGTGGCGCTCGCACTCTTCTTGGTCGTCTACCGTACGCGTACGCGCAGCATCGTATCAGCAACCGAGGTCATGCTGGTTAGCAGCCTTCTGGCGCTCGAACTCCNNCTTGACAGCTTGACGGGCGGGCTGATCTTGCTCTTGCTATTCTATAATGTCGTCGGCGTAGGCCAGAACGCGCTCCAAGGGCGTGTCAGCCGAAGACTCCTTATCGAATACTTCCTCATCACTGTTGCTGCCACTGCACTAATCTGGGAGCTCGCTCCATAGTACTGGGCAGCGTCTGTCCGCGTTAATCACGGTGCGTTGGTCATCGCGCCGATAGCCAATTGCAGGTGCATGCTTTGAAATTCTCCCAGCTGTTCATTCAGACTCTCAGAGAACCGCCTAGTGAAGCCAGGTTGGCCAGCCACCAGCTCCTGCTGAGGGCGGGTCTGATCAGGCCAGGCCTTGCGGAGAGCTTCGTGTACCTCCCTGCTGGCGTGACGGCCCAACGGCGTATCGAGGGGTTGTTCACCCAACGCCTCAGGGCCCTCGGAGCCCAAGAGTTGCGTCTTCCGGTAGTTCAGCCAGGAGAAATGTGGCACACAGACTCGAGCGCGGGCCCGGTTCCGAGGGCAACCCGTCTGCGCTGGTCCGGGCAGCAGGAGTTGGTCCTCAGCCCAGACCATGCACCGGTGATTGCGGGCGTGGCCGACGGCGTCGTCCAGTCGTACCGCCAGCTTCCGCTGCTGTTTCACCACACCTGGAACGGATTCTTCGATTGCGAATCACGCGCTCCGGGAGTGTTCGGAGCTCGTGAAGGGCGCATACTCGATGCCTACGTGCTGGCTGCGACGGCGGAAGACTGCTCGGCGCAACTCGAAGAACTGCTTGCCGCCTCCTCTGGATGTCTGGACGAGCTCGAGATAACCTGTCTCAGGTCGCGCGCTGAGTACGGCACCAGATTTGTCCTCCCCCTACCTTTCGGCGGCGAACAGGTCGTGCGTTGCTCCGCATGTGGTCTGGTCGGCGATCAGAACTGCGCCACGGCAGGAACAGAGTCGCCTGCGCCCGAACCTTCCGGACCCCTGGAGGAGATATCGACGCCCGAGTGTAGGACCATTGCGGAGCTGTCGTCCTTTCTGGGAATTCCCGCGGAGAGAACAGCCAAAGCCGTCTTCGTAGTTGCCCATTACGACAACGAGCCAGATCGATTCATTTTCGCGCTCCTCAGGGGTGACACAGATTTGAGCGAGGCCAAGCTTTGCAGGGCGCTCGGCGCAAGCCAAATCAGTCCCGCTACAGAGGCAGAGATCAGGCTCGCAGGCGCGGAGCCCGGATTCGGATCGCCTGTCGGCATCTCCGACGCAACGATCGTTGCCGACAGTCTGCTGGTCAGCTCGCCTAACCTTGTGGCTGGAGCCAACAGACCTGGCTATCATCTACTTAATGTCAATTCTGGGCGAGACTTTCAGCCGACAGTTATCGCAGATATACGTCAGATCAGGGACGGTGATCGATGCCCGGTCTGCGGCTCACCGCTGAGTCTGGCTGATGTGGTCGAGTTGGCCAGCATCACCGACATAAAAACGGGGTACAGTGGGGTTGCCGACGCCAGGTATCTCGATTCAGAAGGAATGAGCCGAAGCATCCACTTTGGGCACCTGCGTGTGTGGCTGGACAGGGTGCTCGCCTCCGTGGTGGAGTGCCATCACGATGACCATGGCATCGTATGGCCGTACTGTGTTGCGCCCTTTACCGTGTATCTGATGACAGTCGGAAAATCATCGGCTGAGATCATCAGCGCAGCCGATGACCTGCACCAGGAGATGGAGCGGCACGGCATCTCCGTGCTTTTCGACGATCGCGATGAACGCGCAGGCGTCAAGTTCAATGATGCAGATCTGTTAGGCATGCCTGTGCGCATTGCAGTCGGCGAACGAGGCCTGAGCAAGGGTGTGGTTGAGGTGAAGTTGCGCCAGCAATCGGCTGTGACCGAGGTGTCCCGCAGCGCTGTCGTGAAGCTCCTCGGAACATGGGCTCAGAACGACGGTTGAGGGCGGAGATAGATGGGGCGCGCTGAACGCTCAGGGGTGCTGCGTGTGGCAGGTGCACAAAGTTCGCCAAGAGGCAGTCCACTTGGCGTTGGATCCAAATGCAGTTCTCACGCCATTGCGGCAGCTCGCACGTACTGCATCAAGACGTCCGGCTTGCCGCGCACCGCGTCTGACCGCTGGTCTCCCGAGTACTTGCCGAGTAACAGCTCAGTCAAGACCTGATTCACCGGCGTAGGCACAGACAAATCGGCGCCGGTACGCACAACCGCTCCGTTCAGCCACTCCACTTCTGAAGGTTGACCGAGGATGAGGGCACTCTGTAGTGACGGCAGCTTACTGCCGCGCCCTCCTGCCACGAAGCTACGGAGGCCCGCTGCCAGCCAAGCGGCTGGCAGGNNGGCTGCTGCCAGCCAAGCGGCTGGCAGGAGCCGTGCGACCGGCCCCAACAGCTGGAGAGGGTAGCCCGCCAAGTTCACCGGACGTATGTTCTGGGCGGACATCACCGCCAAAGTCTCCTGCCAAGCCTTCGCCTCGAGGAGAGCTGACACGGGGTGAGCCATCACCTCGGCAGGAGTCCAGTTGAGGAGGGCGCTGCTGGCATTCGCCAGCACGTTCATCAGGAGTTTCGTCCACTTCAATCGACGGTAATCGGAGTACATCTGAACGCTGAAACCTGCTCTTCCAAACTCCTCGGCGATAGTGCCCGCCGTCGTCATATTCTCTGAAAGTGGCGCGAGGCCAATCCGGTACCGGGCGCGATGAACCACCACCCGTCCGGGTGTTGGGACTGAAGCCGGGGTATCGATGGCGCCGGCCAACACCCGGTGAGCACCGAATGCGCTGGCGAGCAGCTCCTCATTGCCCACGCCATTCTGAAACGTCAGCAGGGGTGTCGGGGTACTACAGGCCTCGCCCAACTCCCTGACTACGCCGGCGGTGTCGAAGGATTTGACGGTCACCAATGCCAGATCGTAGTCCGGCTGGGCGGCACAGGCTTGGGCCAGGTTGATGAAGGCGCGTGGTTCCGTCGATTTGATTGATCCGTCAGATTCCTGCAGAATGAGACCGCCGGTCCGAATCGCGTCGACAGTAGGTTGCCGTCCGACGAGAGTCAGCTTGTGACCGGACAGCGCCAGACGGGCACCCAGCAGCGAACCAATGGCCCCTGCGCCGATGACTAATACATGCACCGAAAACTCCGCTCAAACCAGACCGCGCAGGGTCAGTTGCAGGACAAGCCGTAGGCCTCGGCAAGCAGCTGAATAGTGTGGACGACAGGTATGCCTGTCTTGTCGGCCAAGTTCCAGCGACACGTCTCATTGTCGCAGACGGCCAGGCTCGCTCCGGTCGCCTTGATGTGTTCGAACAGATGCTCTCCGACAGCATGCGCTATGTCGTATTTCTCGCTCTTGTAGCCGTAGGTGCCGGTGATACCGCAGCAGTCCGCGCCCATCTCTTCGACGGTCAGCCCGGGTATCAGGTTCAGAAGCTCTAGCGCCGGCTGCCCGATGCGATGCAACTTCTGATGACACGAGGTATGGTAGGGGACGTAGCGCGGCGTCGACGTCACGAAGTCGGTTCGGAGCCGGCCCGCCTGATGCTCCAGCCAGAGGAATTCTGAGATATCATAGACATGGGATCCCACCAGTCGAGCCTCTTCACTGTGTAGCCCGAGGATTTCCTGGTAATCTGACTTCAGTTCCAATCCACAGCTCGTGCCACCAACGACAATCGGGATTTCCTGCCCGGCATAGGGGACCAGAAGCCTAAGGTTGGTCAGGGCGTTGCGTCGAGCCCCGTCGAAGTCCCCGTTGGATTGCATCGGCAATCCGCAACAAACCTGTTTTGGCAACAGCACCTCGAAGCCGTTGTGTTCAAGAACGGCGACGATGGCTCTCCCCACCTCCGGCTCATAGTGGTTGGTCGCGCACCCATGGAAGTAGGCGACTGGTCGGTCTGCCAGCAGCGCCGCTGCATCCCGCTGGTGTTCTTTTTCAAACCAATGTCGAAACGTGTGGAAGTGAAAGACCGGAAACGGCACGCGCTGGTCAATGTGAAGGACTTTGTCCATCAGTCGGCGTAGCGGTCTCAGTCGCAACGCTGGGTTAACCACCGGCGCCACAGGCCCGCCCACCTTTCCTAATAGCTCGTTGCGCCCGAGGAGCCAATTACGCCAGAGGCGAGTGTCAAACGGGTTCTCACGCTGCTGCGTGCGACGCAGGTCCGCCTTGGCCGCTGTGTTGATTTCCATCACTCGCACACCGTGAGGACAAACCAATGTACAGATGCCGCAACCCGAGCAATAGTCCAGTGACCTATCGGGCGACAGACTACCAGGATCCCTGTAACGTTGTGCCTGCGGGCCGACGTACTTAGGCCCCGGAAACAGCTCCGTGACCGGCGTCACCGGGCATGATGCCGTGCAAATGTTGCACTTGACGCACAACTCAGCGGTGCGCCTAACGTCCTCAAGCAGAGCTGGGGTTAGGGTCGTCATGTCGTTCTGAATCGCCTCAAGCTACAGTGCGGATCACGGCGCTCGACGTGGCCAACCAGACCCCTTCGGTCGAGCCCTCGACGAGTGGGTCGTACCCGGCCAGGAGTCGTCCTGCGATGCGAACCCCTTCCATCGAGACGCGACCTGCAGCGTCAATCGGCTGCAAGTAGCGATTGGTGCGCACCCCTGCCAGGTGTACAGGGTGGCCCCCCTTGGCAAACAGGCGTAGGTTGAACCAGTTCTCCATCGGACCGGGAACGCTGATCGGTAGGTCGAAGACAACCTCTCTCATCTGGCCGGTGTGATCGGAGGAGATGCCACCACCATAAAGGCCACCAGTTGCCAGGATGACGGTCTTGGCGCCATAGAGGGCTTCGCGGGCGACCGTGGGGACATTCACCGTCACCGACCCGTCTGCATTCGCTGTGCCNNCTGACACCGTGACGAGCCAAAGCCTGCCGCAACACGCGAAAGAGGCGGATTCCAGGAACGCTGGGTGACAGTGTCGGGATTTCGAACACGGGCACTCCGATGCGTTCCTGCAACTCCTGCCAGATTGCATGGGAATGATCCATGCCAAGCACCGCAGGCATTCCAACCCTCTGGGCTCCGTTCAGTTTTGCCCTGATCTCCGCGGCCACCCGAGACCGAACTTCTGACCGCTCAAACAACTCTGCGATCGTCAGTGAGGTGGGATCGTGCTTGGCAGTACGCAACTCCGGCATGGCAAATTCGGCAGCGCCAGCAGCCATGCCAGCTCTGGTCAGATTATCGGCGCACAAGGCAGGATAGAAGTCACGCCAACCTGCAGGACCTGCGATGAGCGCCGCCCCCGGTCGTCTTGCATCTCCGGCGGCAAAGCTGGCTGGTGCAAGGGCTGCCTGCATCAGCATGCCCAGCGCGGTCGGCAAGCGGAAATTGCCTTCCAGCCCACCGACATAGGGGAGGCCGAACTCGTCGCCCAGCTCTTGCAAGCTGGCGATTCCGTCGCTCAAAGCTGCGAGCCCAGTCAACGCGTAGGGATGGTCGGGATACCACTCGCTCCAGACGCTCGTTGCCTGGGCGACATTCCCTTCGGTGTTCAGCACCCCGATCCATCCTGGCATCAGGTGAGTGGAGCCGATTCCGCTTGCCATCAGTCGCACCGTCGTTCCTCGACGACGCGCCTGCCATGCCGCCATCAACCCTGCTGGTCCTGCGCCGATCACCAGGAAGTCGTCCATCAACTGTCCAGTCCTTCCCACTGACTGACCCCAAGCACACTTCGGTAGATCTGTTCGTCCAGGAGCGCCTGGCGTAGCGACTGTCCCCAAAGAACTGGACGCTGACCGTGCCACCGGCGTTCGGCGAAGTCCGTCATGGCGTGCGTCGCCTCGTCTGCTGACGTACCCAGCTGGTGCAGTATGCCCGCAGCTCGGTAGACGCAGAAGCCACCCTGGCATGGGCCCATTCCCAACCTAAGGTCGCGGCGCAGGTCATCGAGCACCCATGGCGCGCCTCGGTCCGGATGCTTGCGAGCCGCTGATTCGACCTCTGTTCGGGTGACGAGCTCACATTCGCAGATGATGGAGGGCGGGCGGCTAGCGTTCTCTATCTGGCTCAGCCGATGCCCCAGCCAATGGGTTCGCGGGCTGGGGCTGGGCCGGTCCCCATCAGACAGGACATGCATTGCAGTTGTACAGGGTGTGGTGATCCCGAGATGGCGACACACAAGGTCAGCGGTCCGTTCAGCCATCAGCCGGTAAGTGGTGAGTTTGCCGCCGACGACGGTCACCAGGCCTGGCATTCCATCGCGCGTGGCGTGATCCAAGACGGTGAAGGTGCGCTTCGCGGCGCGCCCTGCGGCCGAACCGCCTTCCTCGTA
>DDYO01000222.1 GCA_002348045.1 Anaerolineales bacterium UBA2232 | reverse complement strand
AGATCTGGGACGACACCGAGGGCCGGGCGGATTTCATTGTCGCTGGTGTTGGCACAGGCGGGACGATAACCGGCGTTGCCGAGGTTCTCAAGGCCAGGAAGCCGGGCTTCAAAGCCATCGCCGTCGAGCCCACCGAGTCTCCAGTACTGACAGGCGGCGCCCCTGGCAAGCACCGCATCCAGGGAATCGGTGCGGGGTTCATTCCCGCCGTGTTGAATACCGGCATCATCGATGAGGTTTTTCACGTCACCAGCGAGGAGGCACTGGCCATGGGCCGTCGCCTGCACAGGGAGGAAGGAATCCTGGCGGGTATCAGCTCTGGCGCAGCGGTTCACGCTGCCGTGGAGGTCGCAAAGCGGCCCGAAAACCAGGGCAAACTTGTCGTGGTAATCTTGCCCAGCACCGGCGAGCAANNAGTAAAAGCCGGTGACCCATCTCGAGCGGTACTCCCGGCAGACCCTCTTGCCCCAGGTCGGCATCGCTGGGCAGGTGCGCTTGCACGATGCCCGGGCCGTTGTCGTTGGCTGCGGCGCGCTGGGTACGGTCATCGCCAGCACGATTGTGCGGGCCGGTGTGGGGATGGTCAGGATTGTCGATCGCGATTTTATCGAGGAAAGCAATCTGCAGAGGCAGACGCTGTTCGATGAAGACGATGTTCGCCGCGGCCTGCCCAAGGCGGTTGCCGCCGCGGAAAAGCTGCGGCGGGTCAACTCCGAGGTGGTCATCGAAGAGGTCGTGGCCGACGTGAACCCGGCAAATGTCGTGGACTTGATTGCCGGCATGGACCTTGTGCTGGATGGCACCGACAATTTTGGAACCCGCTACCTGGTCAACGATGCCTGCGTCAGCAAGGACATCCCTTGGGTGTACGGCGCCGTTCTGGGCACTCATGGCCTGTGTATGGCCATCCTGCCGCACCAGACGCCGTGTTTCCGGTGCTTTATGCGGGATCAGCCCGCCGCCGGGACGGTGCAAACTTGTGACACAGCAGGAGTGCTGGGTGCAGCGGTGAACGTCGTGGCCTCCCTGGAGGTCGTCGAAGGGCTCAAGATCCTTCTGGGCCACCGTGAAGACCTGTTTGGAGGCCTGCTGTCGGTGGATGTCTGGAATGGACAGATGGACCTGATGAGGATGCCCGACCGGGATCCGAGCTGTCCAGCGTGCGGCCAAGGCAAGTTCGAGTTTCTCCAGGCCCGTCTGGGTACCTATGTCAGCACACTCTGCGGACGCAACGCGGTGCAGGTCAACCATCGGGGCAGGGCCCGGGTCGACCTGCACGCTTTGGCCCGGCGGCTCGCGGCCGCGGGCACGGTGGTTGACAACGAGTACTTGCTGCGTCTGACCTTGCCCGCCCATGAGTTGACCGTGTTTCCCGATGGGCGAGCCATTATCAAGGGCACCGATGATGAAGCTGTGGCCCGCAGCATCTACGATCGTTACGTCGGCTCATAGCTATCTCGACAGAAAGAGGACTACCGATAATGCCCAATTTGGATGTGGCCAGGATTCGCCAGGACTTTCCTATCCTGAGACGCCAGGTGAATGGAAGAGAGCTGGTCTACCTGGACAGCGCCGCCACAACGCAAAAACCGCAGCAGGTGCTGGATACGCTGCAGCGCTACTATGCCCACTACAATGCCAACGTCCACCGGTCGTCCCACACCTTGGCCCTGGAAGCCAGTGAGCTCTACGAGCAGGCCCATCAGAATGTGGCGGAATTCATCGGGGCCAAGGACTGGCGCGAGGTGGTCTTTGTGCGCAACACTACTGAGGCCATCAACCTGGTGGCCCATGCGCTGCTGAATGGCTCGCATCCAACCACGACCATCGGCGCGGGCGACGAGATCGTGACCACCGTGATGGAGCATCACGCCAATCTCGTGCCGTGGCAGTTCCTGCGCGACCGGACCGGTGCCGTACTCAAAGTCGTCCCCATGTTGCCCGACGGCACGCTGGATATGGACGAGTTCCGCCGGGCCGTGACTCCCAGGACCAAGCTGGTGGCCTGCGCCCACGCCTCCAATGTCCTCGGGACGATTCACCCGGTGCAAGAGATTGGCCGGCTGGCCCACGAGGTTGGGGCCCTGTTCCTGGTGGATGGCGCCCAGTCCGCCCCGCACATGGCGGTGGACGTGAACGACATCGGCTGTGATTTCTATGCCTTTTCCGGACACAAGATGCTGGCGCCCATGGGCATTGGGGTGCTGTGGGCACGGCGTGATCTTTTGCAGAACATGACGCCCTTTCTCTTTGGCGGGGAGATGATCCGTGAGGTGACCGTCGAGCGCGCCACCTGGAACGACCTGCCCTGGAAGTTCGAAGCGGGCACGGCCAATGTGGCGGGTGCCATCGCCCTGGCCGGCGCGGAAGACCTGCGTACCGGTGAGGTCCTGGAGGGCGCCATCACCTATTTGCAGCGACTGGGCATGGATCAGGTCCGCGAGCACGAGAAGGAGCTGACCGGACACGCCCTGGCTGGGCTGGCGGTCATTCCCAACGTACAGGTGTACGGCCCGCTGGATGTGGAGATCCGGGGTGGCGCGGCGACGTTCAGCATTGTCGGGGGCGACATCCACCTTACGGCGCAGCTGCTGAACGATGAGGGGATTGCTATCCGTTCTGGCGGACACTGCGCTCACCCCCTGGCCGATTGCCTCCAGGTTGAAGGCACGCTGCGGGCCAGCTTTTACGTGTACAACACCGTCGAAGAGGTCGATCGTTTCCTTCAAGTCCTGGCGGACGTTGTTGGGCGACGGCTCTTGTAGGACGAGGAACGGCCGGCTTGGCCGGCCAACAGAGGAGCGACCGATGCCAGTCTATACACCCAAGGTCCGAGAGCACTTTGCCAAACCCCAGAACGTGGGGACTTGTGATGGCGCTGATGGACAGGGCAAATCCGGCGGAGGCGAACACTGCCCCGACGACCAGGCGTATATCTGGATTCGGGTGCGGAACGGACGCATCCAGGAAATACGGCACAAAACCCTGGGCTGCCCGGTGGCCATCGCCAGCAGCAGCATGACAACCGTCCTGGCACAGGGCAAGAGGCTCGAGGACGCCGAAACGATAACCGACCAACAGGTGATTGAGGCGCTGGGCGGGGTGCCCGAGGACAAGCGTGGCTCCGTGGTTGCCCCCAAGGCCCTGCGCGCAGCGATTGATGATTACCGATCCAGGAGTGGGTAGCATGGGTTTGCTCGACCGTTTGCGTGAAGATATCCAGGCCGTGTTTCCCAAGGACCCGGCAGCGCGCACAACGCTGGAGGTCATCTGCTGCTACCCGGGCCTGCACGCCATCTGGCTGCACCGCATTGCCCACCGCCTTTGGACGCGCCAGTTTCACTTCCTGGGCCGCTTGACACAGCACATCAGCCGGTTCCTGACCGGCGTGGAAATCCATCCCGGCGCCAAGATTGGCCGCCGTGTCCTGATTGACCACGGCATGGGCGTGGTCATCGGCGAGACCGCCGAGGTGGGCGACGACTGCCTCCTGTACGCGGGTGTGGTCCTGGGCGGCACGACCCTCGAAAAGGTCAAGCGACACCCCACCCTGGGCAACAACGTGGTGGTGGGCACCGGCTCCATCCTGTTGGGGCCCATCACCCTTGGCGATAACTCCCGGGTGGGCGCTGGCTCGGTGGTGATCCGATCGGTCCCGGCCGGCTCCACGGTAGTGGGAGTGCCCGCCCGCCTGACCGGCCAGCCCGACCCGGCTCAGATCACGTCAGACCTGCGCCATGCTGACCTGCCCGACCCCATCGGCAACGCCATCAGCGCGGCCATGGACCGCCAGAGCGATCTTGAGGAACGCCTGCGGACCCTGGAGGCGGCGGTGGAGCAGCTCAAGCCCATCGGGATCCGCTTGCCCGAGGTCCTTCTCGCCAAGGACGAGCTCGATGAACATATCCTCGAGGCGCTGCGGCAGGTCATTGACCCTGAAGTGGGCATCAACGTGGTTGACCTGGGCCTGGTCAAGAGCGTGACCTCGTCCAACGGCCAGGTGGAAGTCCAGGTGCGGCTGCCCATCGGCGAGTGCCCGTTTGCCGAGTCGCTGCGAGAGCGGATCGAAAGGGCGGCCCGGGCGGCTAGCTCAGGTCGCGAGGTGGTTGTGACGCTGTTGAACGAGAGGGTGTGCACCGTCCCGGTGCCGGTACGGGTGCCCTGACGTTTCCCATCATTGAGCGCCGAAAGGCGGCGTCAACGCTGTCGAAGGAGATGGTAATGGAGGCTGAGTTCACGTATCTGGACAATGCGGCGGCGACCCGGTTGGACGAGAGGGTCTGGGAGGCCATGAAGCCTTACTATCTGGATACCTATGCTGTGGCCACGTCCCAGTTCGGCTACTCGCCGGGGATCGAGGCCAAGGATGCCCTGGATGCAGCCCGGGCCGAGATCGCCGCGGCGATGGGCGCCATGCCGGACGAGTTCATCTTTACCTCCGGCAGTACCGAATCCAGCAACCTGGCCCTGAAGGGTGTCGCCGCTGCCCTGGGCGACAAGAAGGGCAAGCACATCATTACCAGCAGCATAGAGGACTTTCCCGTTCTGTACAGCGCCCGCTCATTGGAGAAGCAGGGCTTTGCGGTCACCTATGTGGACTGTGATGACACAGGTCGGGTGGACCTGGAGCAATTGCGCCAGGCCATCACACCTGAGACGATCCTGGTCTCCATCCAGTCGGCCAATCAGGAGATCGGCACGCTGCAGAATGTAGAGTCCATTGGGGCCATCTGCCGGGAACATGGCGTGCTCTTTCACACCGATGCCAGCCACACCTTCGGGCGCGTGCCGCTGGACGTGCGCAAGATGGGCGTCGACCTGGTCAGCGTCACGGCTCACCTGATCCATGGCCCCAGAGGGGTCGGCGGGCTCTATATCCGGCAGGGAACGCCCCTGGTCAAATGGATGGACGGCGGCTTCCAGGAATTCAACCTTCGGCCCGGCGAGGAGAACATCCCGGGCGCGGTGGGCTTTGCCAAGGCCGTCGAGCTGACAACTCCCGAGGAGACCGCACGACTGCAGGCCATGCGGGATGCTGCGATTGAGAAGCTGCTCCAGATTTCCGAGTCGCGGCTCAACGGTCATCCAGAGCACCGGCTCCCCCAGAATGCCAACGTGTCGTTTCGTTTTGTCGAAGGCGAATCGGTGCTGCTGCACCTGGACATGCGCGGGTTTGCCGTAAGCACGGGCTCGGCCTGCTTCAGCCGCTCGCTTGAGGCCAGCCACGTGATCCTGGGCATCGGCGGAAACCACGAGCGGGCCCACGGCTCGGTGCGCTTGAGCTTTGGGCGCTTTAACCACATGAGCGATGTGGATGCTGTGGTTGCCGCATTGACTGAGGTCATCGCTCAACTTCGAGAGATCAGCCCGCTGGGCAAGACGATCTGAACGGCGGAGATTGATAGTTAGAATCACTAGGAGGATTGACAATGGATATCGGGAAAAAGATGCAGGACGCCATCAACGAGCAGATCAAGAATGAGATCTACTCTGGCTACCTCTACCTGGCCATGGCCAACTGGTGCGAGGCAGAGTCGTTGCCGGGCGTCGCCAACTGGCTGCGCGTCCAGCGCGCCGAGGAAGAGTCCCACGCCGCCAAGTTCGCCGAGTACGTGCTGGAGCGCGGCGGCAAAGTGCTCTTGCAGGCCATTCCTCAGCCGCCTTTGGAGTGGAAGTCCGTTCTGGACGTGTTTGAGAATGTCCTGGAGCACGAGCACAAGGTTACCGAGATGATCTACAAGCTGTATGAGCTGGCTCTGGCCGAGAAGGACTATCAGAGCCAGGTCATGCTGCACTGGTTCCTGACCGAGCAGGTCGAGGAAGAGAAGAACGACGCCGAGATCATTGCTCAGGTCAAGATGATCGAGAACCGCCAGAGCGGTTACCTGATGCTGGACCACGAGCTCGGAGAGCGCAAGGGTTAGGCAGGCTCATCGTTCCCCCCATTCCGGTCCCGGCTTTTGGCCGTCGCCGGGATGGGGGAGAGCTGCTGCCAGATCTCAACGAAACACAGCGGACGCAAGGGCCGTGGGCGGCCCTGGCGCTCTCTGTGATTCGAGAATTCGAAAGGAGGATCTCATGCCTGTCGCCTATAGTCAAAAAGTGCTGGAGCACTTTCAGCACCCGCACAACGTTGGGCGTATCGATGATCCCGATGCCAAGGCCGTTGAGGGCAGTCCAGCATGCGGGGACATGGTGGCCCTGTACTTGAAGGTGAACCCCGACACCCTGGTCATCGACGACATCAAGTTCGAGTCGTATGGTTGTGCGTCCAATATCGCCACCGGCTCTATCATCACCGACATGGCCAAGGGCAAGACCCTGGATGAGGCCAAGTCCATCACCTGGAAAGAGGCCGCTGACGCCCTGGGGGGATTGCCAGCGATCAAGGCCCACTGCTCGGTCCTGGCCGTGGACAGCCTCCGCGCCGCCATCCAGAACTATGAGGAGAAGCACGGCCTCATCAAGGAGCGCGTGCCCACGGATCTGGAAGAGATTCAGAAGCGTCTCAAGCACGTCATGAACCCCATGGTGGGCCTGGACCTGGTGCGGACCAAGCTGATCAAGGGTATGGAAATCAACGACGGCCGCGTTCGCATCGTCGTGGATCTGCCCGGTGAGCATCAGTTCGCCAACAACATTCGCGAAGAGATCGCGGAAAAGATTGGGACCCTATGGGATGTCAACGAGGTAGTAGTAGAGTTTACGGACTAGAGGAGGATTGATGGCCGAGACGAGTGTGGACCTCCGCGGTGCGTCGTGCCCGCTGGGCGAAACTCATGTGGACTGCCGCGGGCAAACCTGTCCCGTGCCGTTGGTGGAGGTGCGCAAAGCCCTCAAGAAAGCCAAGCCTGGAGAAGTGATCTGCATCATGGGCACGCACCCTGCCTCGAAGCAGGAGATTCCCATGGCAATCGCCGCATTGAAGGCCGAGCTGCTCAGCGTTGAAGGCGCTGACAACGACTGGACGATCTGCGTCCGCCGCTAAGGACAAATCGCAGGACAAACACTAGAGTCCCGTGACGATGCTGGTGCAGGAACGGGGCTTGATGAGGTTGTGAAATTGAGCAATAAAACTGTGCGGCCCACAACTGCAGAACTGACCCGGGCGGACCGTTGGGACCACGTTCTGGCGCGCCTGGGTTGGCGCCGGGGCGAACACCGCGTGGAACCGGGGCTGTATGCCGTTGGCCATCCCAACGAAGACTCGCCAGTGCTGGTGACAGCGAACTATACCCTCAGTTTCGATGCTTTGCGGGAGGCGCTTGCCGGCTTTGACGCGTACATCCTGGTGTTGGATACCAAAGGCGTCAACGTATGGTGCGCTGCCGGCAAGGGTACGTTCGGGACCGAGGAGCTCGTGGGGCGCCTGGCCCTGGCCAATCTCCACCAGGTGGTGCGTCACCGCCGGCTCATCTTGCCCCAGCTGGGAGCAACGGGGATATCGGCTCGCGAGGTGGAACGCCGCTCGGGCTTTAAGGTGGAATACGGACCGGTGCGGGCGAGGGATATCGGCGAGTACCTGCGGCTGGGCCGCGCAACGGCAGGGATGCGCCGGGTTCGCTTTGACTGGCGTGACCGCGCCGTGCTGGTGCCGGTGGAGGTGGTCAACGTCTTTGTGCCAACTGGCGTGACGGCCTTGGCCGTCGCGCTGATCCTGGGACCGGTGCCGGCCCTGGCCACGGTGGTCGCCGTGGCTTCCGGGGTCGTTGGATTTCCCCTGCTGTTGCCGTGGCTGCCCAGCGTGGACTTTAGTACCAAGGGGGCTTTTCTCGGGCTGTTGGCAGCGCTACCCTTTGCCGGTCTGGCTGTGCGGTCAATGGGATCAGCAGTTTGGTTGGGCGTCGCCAGCGCCCTGCAGTTCTTACTGGTGATGCCGGCGGTATCCGCATTTTTGGCCCTGAACTTTACGGGGGCAACGCCGTTTACCTCACGCAGCGGCGTAGAAAGTGAGATGGCCAAGTACATCCGCCCGATGGCGGCTGCCTTTGGCTCTGGCCTGTTGCTGGCCGTGTTCGTTCGTCTAATCGGATTACGGGGAGTGTGACCATGTTGAACTCGTACGTTACCAACAGCCTGCGCTACGATCAAGCCTTGTGCATCAACTGCGGCCTTTGCAGCGCGGTCTGTCCGCACGGTGTTTTTGAGCCCGACACCGACGTGGCTGTGTTGGCCCACCCTGAAGCGTGTATGGAGTGCGGGGCCTGCCAGGTCAACTGCCCGACTGGCGCCATTTCCGTCGACGCGGGAGTTGGCTGCGCGGCAGCCATGATTATGGGCGCGTTGCGGGGAAAACCCATTGCTTGTGGGGCGGAGGGTGGCTGTTGCGCAGCGGCGGCCC
>DDYO01000299.1 GCA_002348045.1 Anaerolineales bacterium UBA2232 | reverse complement strand
AAGGCGCACCTGTCCTCCTCGCCAGCCAGGACATCGGGCGCCGACCTGTTGGCAAGCTCTCCGGTTTGACCAGGCCCATTCTGCCAAAGAAGGGCCCATCTCGTCGGGCGCGCCTGAAACGCTATCAAAGCCCCCGGCAAAGGAGCAAAGACATATGCAGCTTGTAACCGACAGCGGCACCGACTCACGTCTTGCCCGGCATCCATCCTCCACCCTCGAGCCGCACATCGTGCCTCTGGTGGTGACACTGGACGGAGTCTCCTACAAAGAGGGGCAGGATCTCACCGCCGACCAGTTCTATCCGCTGCTCGCCGCATCGGAAAACTTGCCCACGACCTCGCAGCCTTCAGCCGGCGATTTTGCCGAGCTGTACCGAAAACTGGCGGCTACCGATCCCGACATCCTCTCGGTGCACATGACCTCTGGCTTGAGCGGCACCTTCGACTCCGCGCGGGCCGGCGCCGCGATGGTGCCAGAAGCCAACGTTACCCTGGTGGATACCAAGACCCTGTCTGCAGCAGCGGGATGGCAAGTGAACGCCGCGGCGCGCGCTATCGCAGCAGGCTGGCCCCTGCCCCGCATCCTGGGGCTCTTGGCGCGAATCGGTGAGGCCAGCGAGAGCATCTACACTCTAAACGAGCTCAAGTACCTGATTCACGGCGGTCGCATCAGCCACATGAAGGGGCTGATCGCCTCCGTGCTCAACCTCAAACCGCTGATTGGCGTGGAGAAGGAACGCGGCACCTACGTGCAACGCGGGCAGGCCCGCTCCTTCAAGCACGCCGTCACCGCGCTGGCAGATCGTATGGCTGAGCAACACGCGCCGGGAAGCGCCCTGCGTGTGCAGGTGCTGTACAGCTACAACCCGGAAGGCGCGGGCATGTTGCGCGAGGAGATCGACCGGCGCTTCGACTGCACCTGGCTGCCCCTGGGTCCCATGTCCCTGGTGCTGGGCGCCCACACCGGCCCGAGCATGGTCGGCGTGGCCTATGCCGACGCGGCCGCGTTCAACGAGATGCCCTGAGCCAGCGTCCTTCCGCTGTGCGCAGCGCTTGCCCCGGTTGTGCAACGCAGAACCGCCTTCCCTGTCCTATGGCTTGGACACGGGAGGCGAGGCATTTCACCTGGTTGCTCTGCTTAGCAGCGGTTACCGAAGACAAGGCTTTCTCTGTGCTTCGGGTCCATGCGCCAACTGGATGATGTAACTCAACAGGCCTTCCAACGCCGACGGCTTGCCATTCTCTAGCACCCGGTTCTTGAACGCTGTCAGAGTCGTGCGGTCCGGTGGCCGCTCATCCACGCCTACGCCTGGAAAGTGCTTGGGTAGGTACAGATCGCACAGATCGCTGATGGTCGTCTTGACTCTCTCCGCACCCATCTGTGCACCCTCCATGTCACAAACACTGTCGACCACCACTCTACCGCTCCATCGATTACCGAGCATCTTGGAGGTCGTTATTCGAAACCCTCAGAACCACACCGTGAGCAGCTCATCTCCTTGCGCGGTTGCACTCCTTGACGAAAATCAAGTGTCGCCCATAATACGGTCGCACCGTCAGTTCCATCAAGAGAGATGAAAAGATCGTGCGCGACGGGCATTGCCACAAGCCAAAACCTGTAAGAGGATTGCTCCTTTGAGCCAGCATCAGCCCAAGCGGTATCTTCACCGGACCTGCGTCCTAACGCTCCTGCTCGCGATTGGACTGGGGCTGGCTTCTTCCTGCACCAACAGCCACAAAGCCAGCCCCCCTCATGCAGTCGGCGAAGCGGTCCAAGTCGACGGCTGGACCGTCACCGTGCTAGGATACCACAACCTTCCTGTGGACACGTCGTACCCACCGGAGTCGGATCAAGACTACGTGGTCGTGCACTTGGCCATCGAGAACAGCACCGGCCACATCCGTTACCTGATGTTCGAGCGACAGATGGCCCTGGTCGGCGAAGAGGATTCTCAGGCCCCACATGGGCGAGCAGGCGTTGTGGCCGCCCGGACCAAAGGGTGGTTCCCGGTGGATGGCGAGTTTCAGCCCGGCCAAGTGGTCAGGGGAGCAGCCTCGTATCAGGTTAAGACGGCCGAAGCGTCCAAGCCAAGGACCTGGCGCTTCGCGGCCGGGCTTCTGCCCTGGTCGTCAATCGTCACCTTTGATCTTGGTGAGCCCACGCCTCTGCCGTAATACGATGATGGCCCAACGAGCCCTGAACGACATCCTGAATCTACTGTTCCCGCCGCGATGTGTAGGGTGCGGCAGACCGGGGAGCTGGTTCTGTGGCTCGTGTTGTGCCTCGGTGGAGACGCTCGCACCTCTGGTCGCCACTCGAACGCTCGTACCGCTCCAAGGCGTCCGTGCCGCAGCGAGCCTTTCCGGCCCACTGCGAACCGCCATTCACCGCTACAAATACGACGGCATGACGGTTTTGGCAACTCCCCTTGGAAAGATCCTGCACCAGGGATGGAGCCAAGAGCCCTGGTCTGTGAACGTTATTGTCCCGGTTCCGCTGCACTCAGCCAGGCTGCGCCAGCGCGGCTACAACCAATCTGCCCTCTTGGCCAGACAGCTGGGCCTGGCTGCCAGCCTGCCGGTGGACGAAGGGTCGCTCCAGCGGGTTCAAGCCACCCAACCTCAGGTTGGCCTCAGTGCCCTGCAGCGAGCTGACAACGTGCGCAACGCCTTTGCCTGCACATGCCAATCGCTGAAGGGTCAGGTCGTACTGCTGGTGGACGACGTTTTGACCACCGGAGCCACGTTGCAGGCCTGTGCGCGTGCCGTCCTCGAAGGTGGCGCCAGCGGGGTTTGGGCAGTCACCTTGGCCGAAGGATAAGGCAGCCACACAGACGGTGTCTACGCCGAATCCTGATCCCCGCGGCCCGGCACTGGGCTAGCCCAACTCCCTCGAGCCCGCGCTCCTATCTCCAGCCCAGGTCGAATCGGCGACACTTGGCGTCCATGAAACCTAATGACGCTTTCGGCACACCTCTCTGGCCTTGCCAGGGCACCACATACAGGGTATAATGCCGAGTCGGTTCGGTCAATCTCAGGAGCCCTCGGCGGACAGGAGTCAGAATGATACCCACGCTTCCCATCCAGGTGACATGCCCACAGTGCGGTGCCCAGTATGCCGCGCAAATCCGTGCAATCGTTGACGTGGGGCAAGAGCCCGCTTTGAAGGCACAGGTGCTACGTGGACGGCTGAACGCAGTTGCCTGCCCCAGCTGCAAGACACCGGGAGTGGTCAGTGCCCCCCTCCTCTACCATGATCCCTCCCACGAATTGCTGCTGATATACGTCCCCACAGAACTGAACCTGCCCCTGCCCGATCGCGAGAAACTCACGGGCAATCTCGTTAATACCCTGATGGCCTCGGTCCCTCAAGAGCAGCGCAAAGGGTACTTTCTAAACCCTCGGGCCGTGCTCACTCTGCGCAGCCTGCACGAGGAAATCTTGCAGGCTGACGGCATCACTAGAGAGATGATGGACCGTCAGCGGGCCCAAGCTCAGCTCGTGGATTCTTTGCTGAGCGTTCGTGACGACGAGACCAAGCTGCAGGAGCTGGTAGACGCCAACAGGGATAAGGTGGACTACTCGTTCTTTCTCACCGTAACTGGCGCCGCCGAAGCGTCGGCCGCGTCTGGAAACGCCAAGGCCGCTGAGGACCTGCTTGACCTGAGGGAGAGGCTGCTGGCGATCGTCAACATCACCCTGCCCGAGCCCCTTCCTCCTGAGACGTCCCATGATGAGCTCATCGATCGGCTCCTTGCTGCGGCAGATAAGGACCTTCGCTGGGGCATCGTCGTGTACAACCGTCCTCTTTTGACATACGGATTCTTCCAGTCGCTGACCGATCGCATCGGTCGGGTGGCCGACTCCGAGGCTGACCGGTTGCGCTCCCTTCGCAGCGACCTGCTGGAGATGACGGAGCAGCTGGACAAAGAGGCCCGGGCGGTGCGGGAATCAAAGCTTCGCCTGTTGCAGGAAGTGATGGAAAGTCCCGATGCCGTGTCGGCGTTGAACGAGCGAAAAGAGCACATCGATGGGCTGTTCATGGCAATGCTGGCAGCGACGATGCAAAGCGCCGAAGAACACGGTGAGAAGGAAGAGGCGCAGCTGCTAAAGTCGATCTATGAGGCGGCTCTCGCATTGCTTCAGGAGGACTTGCCGCCAGGGCTCCGGCTGGTTAATCAGCTCCTGACGGCCGACCACCCTGATGGCACGGGCCAGCTGCTCAACCAGAGCCGAGACAGCCTGACGCCAGAGTTCCTGGAGCTATTGCAGCAACTGGCCGCAGACCTCAGCGAGCAACGGCCAGAGGTCGCCAAGCGACTGCGCGAACTGCACGTGCAGGCCCAGTCCATCGTGAACCCCACATAGCAGGGTCCGAAGTCAGCGCTAGGCACCCCACACGATGAGGCGGGGATCGAAAGGATTGCACAGGTCTTGGTTTCGCGGCACTGCCCGCACCGTCAGACCCCGTAGTCCACTTTGGGAGAAGAAAGCCTTTGCGCTAAACAGCGCTATCCCCTTCTGCTGGCCAACGTAGGTCATCTCTCGCGCTGTACCCTCAACAATCGACTGGTCCGAACCCAGGTCTCCTTCATAAAGCTCAACGCACACGTCTTCGGGATTGAGTTCGCCCAATTTGAGGCTGGCTCGAACCTCCAACTCCCCACCAACCGCCACGGCGCTGTCCGCGTCGGCATCCACCCCCGCAATCTGTACCGCTGACCAGTGCTGCTGCACGCGCTCCTTCCATGCCGCCAGCTTCTTGGCCCGCTCAAAGTCCTCACCAATCAACCGCTGGTAGCGCTCATCCACGGGAACGTAGAGCCGCTCGGCGTACTGCATGACCATGTGATTGGTGTTGAACCATGGGATGACTTGCGACATGGCCTTCTTCATCCTGGCAATCCACGCTCGCGGAAGCCCGTCCGCACCCCTGTTGTAGAACAGCGGCACCACATCGTTTTCCAGCAGCTCGTAGATCGCCTCAGACTCCACTTGATCCTGGTAGATCAGGTCAGCGTACTCCTCACCCCGGCCGATGGCCCAGCCAATCTCCGGCGTGTAGGCTTCGGCCCACCATCCGTCAAGCACGCTCATGTTGAGGGCACCATTGGCTGCTGCCTTCATCCCACTGGTTCCGCTGGCCTCCTGCATGACCCGGGGGGTATTCAGCCACACATCCACACCCTGCATAAGGTAGCGAGCAAGGTTAATATCATAGTCCTCTACGAAGACCACGCTCCGCAGTCCGTTGCCGGTCGTCGTATGGACCAGGCTCCGAATCAAGTCCTTGGCTGGGTTGTCCTGGGGATGAGCCTTGCCAGCATAGATGATTTGCACCGGCCGATCCGAGTTCTCCAGTATCTGCTCCAGCCGCTTGACATCTTGCATCAACAGAGTAGCTCTCTTATACGTCGCGAAGCGGCGCGCAAAGCCGATGGTGAGAGCATCGGGGCTTAGGATTTCCGCGGCGCGTGACATGGCGGCCGGAGATGCACCCCGCTGCATTAACTGCTCCCGCAAGCGGCGGCGACTGAATGCCACCAGACGTGCCCGGCGGCGCTCAT
>DDYO01000233.1 GCA_002348045.1 Anaerolineales bacterium UBA2232 | reverse complement strand
TGGGCAAAACCGTGATCGTCAGGCGGTCACCCGGAACAATCCTGGTATGGATCACGGGTGGTACGTTGTCTTCGGTGTTGACGCGGAGTGTGTAGGGCTTGCAAACCACTGACTTGCGCAAGAATCCCTCACGATAGCCCTGCCGGACCCCATCGCTAACGCAGTCGTTCAACTCCCCACCAACCACATGGACATCCTGTCCGATGTCCAGGAACACCACGGTCAAGCCGGTATCCTGGCACAGCGGGTACTCGCCGCCGCGAGCAATGTCAGCGTTCTGCAGAGCCTGACCGAGTACGGCCTGACCCTGAGGAGAAACCTCATCCATCCGCGCCCGGCGAAGCGCAGCACATACGTCGGCAGGCAGTTCATAGCAAGCCTTGATGCACAGATGCGCCACCGTCTCTGCAATCTGGCCGCAACTTACCTCGTGCACCGCGCCCTCCCTATAGATAGAAAAAGAGGCATCTCCGACCATTTGGTCGCGGATGCCCCTTCTGATAGCTGCGGCCCTTGACAAGTCGTGGGCAAGCCTGAGCCGTTCATCTTGAATCGAACCGACTGTCCAGGGTTTGACAACGATCTCCTCCTTGAGATGAACCTGGATCGCACCACCATTATACTGCCTATGAGGCCTTGTGTCCAGCCAGCCCTTCCAGGAAAGCTCGTTCCTCTATTGTTAATTGTGCTGCCGCCAACAGCTCCGGCCGCCGCTGCCAGGTCCGCAGCAGTGATTGCTGCCTTCGCCAACGAGCAACCTCGCCATGGTGGCCGGACAAGAGCACCTGGGGCACTGACCAGCCACGGAACTCCCCTGGCCGCGTATAGTGCGGGTGCTCCAAAAGCCCATAAGAATATGAATCCTGTACCACGGCAAGGGGATCACCCAGGGCCCCAGGCAGCAACCGAGTTACAGCCTCAACGATGGCCATGGCAGGTATTTCGCCGCCGCTCAGGACAAAGTCGCCCAGGGAAATCTCGTCGGTTGCCAGATGCTCAGCCACCCGTTCGTCAACGCCCTCGTATCGGCCGCAGATCAACACCAGACGATCGCCTTGCGCCATCTCCCGCGCGCACTGCTGATCGAATACGCGCCCGGCCGCGCTCAAGAGAACGATCCGCGTCCCAGGGCTACGATGATCGCTTAGAGAGCCCTCGGCATCGTCACCGGGCCCTCCGTCAACTGCCAGGACATGCTCAACCGCGCGGAAGATGGGCTCCACCTTCATGATCATCCCGCCCCCTCCACCATAAGGCACGTCGTCGGTCACGTGGTGCTTGTCGGTGGCGAAATCCCGTATGTTGTGGATGGCGATGGTGATCAGCTCAGCTTCGATGGCGCGTTTGACGATGCTCTCTTCGAAAACACCACCAAACAGGCCTGGGAATAGTGTGAGAATGTCAAAGCGCATTGAGACCCTCGCGTGGTTTGGAACACATCTCTGGCTGTCGCGCCATTCTACCATCCGTCAGCCGTGGGGTCAATGCCCGCGGGTCATCTCACCTTCCCGCGAAAACACCGATGAATGGCCCATCCTCTGCGGTACCCGGGCGGCCTGCGGCCCCGTTGGTCAGCCGAGGGAGTAGCCCTTTGCGAGGCTTCCGCTCCAGCGGTATAATCCGAAAGCTTGGTTCAGAACAGGGAGGGAAGCCGTGGAGATTAAGACCGTCACAATCGTCAAGCCCGACGACGTAAACCTAATCCTGGGCCAGTCGCATTTCATCAAGACCGTCGAGGACCTTTATGAAGCCCTTGCCGGCGCGGTGCCGGGGATCAAGTTTGGCCTGGCCTTCTGTGAGTCATCAGGGGCCTGCCTGGTTCGATGGATTGGCACCGACCCCGAGATGATCGCCCTGGCCAAAGAGAACGCCCTTGCCCTTTCTGCCGGTCACTCGTTCATCGTATTCCTAAAGAACGCCTACCCCATCAATGTCCTCAACGCCGTCAAGATGGTGCCAGAGGTCTGCCGCATCTATTGCGCCACGGCCAATCCGGTAGAGGTGATCATCGCGGAAAGCGAAACGGGCCGGGGCATCCTGGGCGTCATTGACGGGCTTACCACCAAGGGTGTGGAAGATGACGAGGGCATTGCCTGGCGCAAGGGGTTCCTCCGCCAGATTGGGTATAAGGCTTAGAGGACGTGGGCAGCGGCACGATGGCTCCACCGAAACCATTCGAAACACCCGCCAGGCTGGGCTGAGCACGTGACGGTTCGCGATGTGGGTGGTTTGTCCTGTTCCGATAATGTGGCGCTACGATCCGACCTTACGGCCGTCCCCATGAATCCAGCGTGGCGCGCCCATGCGCTGTAAGCGTCCACATCTCAACATCGCCCTTAGAACCACTTGAGCTGGAGTTCCCGGAAAAAGCCCTCCCTCTTCAATGCCGCCAAATCATCTGCGATGCGCTTCCAAAGGTAACCGCCGTACGGTGGCATCGCTATTACATACTGCTCATCGGTGAGAAAACCCTCTGTCAGAACCACGCCACCGGGGTCATGGGCGAACCCGTACGCCGCCACGCTCTCAACGATCACCGCGTCAATGTGTTCATCGCGCAGTGCTTGGAGCGCTTCAGTGCTAGTTGCATACGTCCGTATCTCTAGAGGGATGCGCGCCTGCTCCAGAAGCCAACGCGCCTGGAGGTGTCCTGAGGTTGCCATCTCAACGCCCACCGTCTTTCGGCTCAAGTCATTCGCGGTGCGGATACCCCGTTCGGAATCACGGACTACGATGACCAAGCCTGCGTTGAAATAGGATGGGGAATAGAGGACATCCTTGGTGAGGGTTGGATCATAGGGCAGAGCCGAGCAGATCATGTCGCACTTGTTCGCCAGCAGGGCGTCGTACAAACCGTCAAAGTGAATGTTGACGAACTCGGCTCGGACTCCCCAACGGGAGGCCAATTCATTGACGAGATCCACATCGTAACCGGACCAGTTGCCCGCGGCATCGATGATATTGAACGGTGGATAGGTGGCATCCATGGCCACCCGTATGATGCCGCTCTGCAAAACACGCTCCCAGACGACATCCGTGCGCGGGCGCAACCACGTCACCTTGATCAAGTAGCCAGCCCACAGCCAACAGGCCAAGGCGACCAGTGCCCAGAGTGCGCGCTGCGATCGATCCCTGCCTACGGCGTGGACCAGCCTGTACAGGCGGCTCACGGCACGCCCCTCGTACCTTGGGCATAACCCTGCACTTCCCCGTAGATGGCCTTGGAGGCAAAGCTCGGATCAACGAACGTGAACCCATCAGCATAGCCGCGAGCCGGCCAGGGATACCGAAAAGCCCACATGGCCACCATCTCGCACCACGGCCAGTCGGTCTGAGCTCTGGAATACGCACGCAGGGTATGCTCAATGCGGAGAGATGGCGACACCGACTTGGTCCATCGTGGATGGTCGTTCCACCCTGCTTCGGTGATGAAACAGGGCAGCAGTCCATCACCATTTTTGGCCATGATGTCGTGAATGAGCTCAGCCCGAGCAAAGTTCACCGCGTCGGCGGCAGCAGGGTCGTCGGGCGGAAAGACCCACCCATAGGCATGGACTGCCATGCCGTCAAAATAGCCACGCACCCCAGCTGCGTACATCCTCTCCAGAAACTCCAGATCGTTCATTGCCCACTCATTTCCAGGAGGTGCTAGGGTGGGAGCCATCCCAGCCGCCAACACCATCACCTCCGGATTTGCTCCCTTCGCGGCCTCATACGCCAAGCGCAGCAGGCGAGTGTACGCTTCCGGGTCGGGCTGACGATAGCCCCACTCAAAGCTGAGGTTTGGCTCGTTCCACACCACGATGTGCCGGACAGTTCCAGAGTACCTGGTGACAAAGGCCCGCACAAAGTCGGCATAGTCAACAAAGCGCTCCTCGGGCAACAGGCGAAAAGTCGTGTCGGCCGGCCTTGCCCAAGCCGGCACAAAGTCAATGCGGGCCACCACAGTCAGTCCCTGTCTGGCAGCGTGTTGGACTATGAGGTCAGGATGGGACCAGTCAAAGCGGCCCTTCTCAGGCTCATAGTAACCCCACGGAAAATACTCCACAATCCACTGGGCGCCCATCTCCCGTACCATCTCCAGGGTACGCTTGATCTTCCATTCCTCCACCTCGTCAGTGAGACGGGTGTGAACGCCCATCTTGGGATTGATGCTGCGGACCGTCTGCTGCGGTCCGAGCCGGACTACGGCGTGGGGAGGTTGGCCCAGCAACACCATCAAGACCAGCAGAACGATCCCCCTGGGCGTGTTGGGATGCGTACCCAGTCGTTTGGCGTTCTGCAGAAGGGGTGTGAGGTGGCTCATGGGCGTATTGTAGGGGGGAGGACGGCCGTCAGCAAGCTAAGCACCAAGCAGGAACCATCGCCGCTATTCCGGCGCTACCGCTGCCGACCACAGTTACTGATAAAAGGAAGAGGCCGCTGCGCTCAGCGGCCTCTTGCAGTCTAGTGGTCTTCACCCGGCTCGGGCTCAACCCACCAGGGTTGTGAGGGATCCTTCAGATACGCATCAATGTCCGCCGCGGCCCGCTTGCCGGCGCCCATGGCGCTGATAACCGTCGCAGCGCCAGTGACAATGTCGCCACCGGCCCATACGCCTGGCCTTTTGGTCCGTCCCGACCATTCATTGGCAATGACGGTGCCGTGCCTAGTTCGTTCAAGGCTCGGAGTGTCCGTGAAAACCATCGGGTTCGGACGGGTACCCAGTGCCATGATCACCACGTCCACATCCATGTCATACCCAGATCCTGGGATGGGCACTGGTCGCCTGCGACCGCTGGCATCCGGCTCACCCAGCTCCTGCTTCTGAAGGCGGATGCCACTAACCCAACCCTTCTCGGTGCCATGAATCTCCACTGGGTTGGTGAGGTAGTTGAAGATGATCCCCTCTTCCTCGGCATTCTCCAGTTCTTCAGCCCGGGCTGGCGCCTCTTCCTTGGTCCTTCGGTAGACGACATAGACCTCGTCAGCGCCCAAACGCAAAGCACAGCGCGCCGAGTCCATGGCGACATTCCCTGCTCCAACCACGGCCACCTTGCGGCCAATCGCGATAGGAGTATCGTACTCCGGGAATCGATACGCCTTCATGAGATTCGTTCGTGTGAGGAACTCGTTGGCGCTGTATACCCCGTTGTGGTTCTCGCCGGGAATGTTCATGAACATGGGTAGGCCTGCGCCGGTCCCCAAGAACACCGCGTCATACCCATCGTTCAGTAACTCATCCACGGTCCAGAGCTTTCCGACAACGGTGTTCAGCTCTAGCTCCACGCCCAGGCTCTGGACGTACTCCACTTCCGCCCTGACGATCTCTTTGGGCAACCGAAATTGCGGAATGCCGTAGATGAGCACGCCTCCAGGTGAATGGAGCGCCTCCAGCATCCTGACTTGATAGCCCATCTTGGCAAGGTCACCAGCACAAGTGAGACCAGCAGGGCCGGCGCCGATCACGACGATGCGCTTCCCGTTGCTTGCCGCTCGTTCGGGCGCGGTGACGCCCTGGGCCAACTCCCAGTCAGCTACATAGCGCTCGAGACGGCCGATTGCCACTGGTTCGAACTTTTTACCCAGAACGCATTTCGCCTCGCACTGGCTCTCCTGGGGGCACACACGGCCGCATATGGCAGGCAGATTGTTCTTGTCCTTTAGCATGACCACCGATTGCCGCATATCACCGTCACGGAGGGCCAGGATGAACTCGGGGATACGGACGGACACCGGGCAGCCCTCGATGCAACTGGGCTTCTTGCACTGCAGGCAACGCTCCGCCTCGGCCACCGCCGTCTCGTGGCTGTAGCCCAGCGCCACTTCGTCGAAATTGTGCGCGCGGACATGGGGGTCCTGGCGCGGCATCTCGTTTCGGGGTTCTACCTTGGCCATCTCTACTTGCCCTCCGCGCAACAGGCGTGGTGATGCGTCTCCTCGTTGTAGCGAACCACAGCAGCCTTTTCCTGATCCAGATAGATGCGCTGGCGGTCCATGAGCAAGCTCCAGTCGACCTGGTGGCCGTCGAACTCGGGCCCATCGACGCAGACGAACTTGGTCTGGCCGCCAACCTCGACGCGGCAAGCGCCGCACAT
>DDYO01000004.1 GCA_002348045.1 Anaerolineales bacterium UBA2232 | reverse complement strand
CCTGCAGATTGACGGCTGCTCCGGCACCGCCCAGCGCCCCGTCGTCGTTTCGCCATAGCACCGGCTACGACGTGACGCGAGCGCGGAACTCTTATTGGGAACGACGCCCGCGGCCCTTCAACGCCACCTCGGCACCTTTGGCATACGGCGAGTTCGGCGCCAGTTCAATTGCCTGCCTGAATTGCTCCGACGCTTCCTTTTCCCGACCCAGTGCCCGATAGGCGTGCCCCAGATTGTAACGACCAGCTGCCTCATACTTGGGCCTACCCCGTTGCTGCGGCATCTCAGACAGAGCCTGCTCGATTGCGTCGGCCGCATCCTGCGGCCGCTTCTTGCGAATCAACGAGGTGCCCATGCTGATGTGCACAATGGACCGCGTACCAGGATCCCTCGCCATGCGCAATGCGAGGCGGAACATGCCCAGCGCTTTGTCCTGATAGCCCCAGCCTGACACAAGGTTGGCGACATCGGTCAAAATCCGCGAGCGATGGGTGATGACATACAGCAGAACAGCAAACAACAGCGGCTCAATGGACACGAGGGCCGAGCGCGCCAGAACCACCGAGATCCCGCATAGAATCGCCGCTTCCAGCGCTGCCCACCGGGGAGACCACTCCCGGTTAAGGTATGCCAGGGCCAATAGGATAACGATGAACAACCCACCAACAATTGCGGGCACCACGGCGGGATCCAGTTGTCCCATCATTTCTCCTTCATGATTAGCTTTGGTCTCAGCTCAACGCCCACGAGCATCCGCTGACCTTTCTACACGCTCACGCCGGTCACCTGGTCAACGCTTTGCCCCTGTTGCAGCAATACTGCGCGGATCAGGTGCCCAGCTCGTCCACCGGCATACCACCGGTGTGCGCCGCAGCCGTCTTCTCTCGTCGCTCCAACGAACGCAAATAGTGCCGGACAAGGAGGGAAATGACCACTACGGCAACGGGCACGGTCCACATTTGCCTCTGGCTCATCTCAAGAACAGCAAATAGAAGCAAGCGCATGCCGCCGCCGTCTGTGCCCAGCCAGGCCACCTGCCCCGGCACTAAGCCAAACAGACCGCTCTTCTGGGCAAGCCGAGTAAGGTGCGGGGCAAAATACGATGCGGACCACAGGTGAATGGGCAGCGACAGCAAGGACAAGAGAACTGTCCTCGGCAGATTGCCCCGAGTCAAGACCGCGGCTGTCGTCACCGCTGACCCCACGCCAGCGCCTGCCAGCGGCAGTACGGTATTCCCGGGTAAGACCAGCCCCACCAAGAGTGCCGGAACCTGCAAGGCACAGCGTGTCCAGTTGGCAGCATCCACACCGCTGAGCACCGGCCAATCCAGTCCAACGCACAAAGCCTGCCCTTGAAACCGCGTCTGCAGCCACGACTGCACCAGCACCGTGAACGGCGCCAGAGCTCTCGACAAGAAACCGGCAACAACCGGAAAGAGGGTCAACGCGGCCGCGCACTGCAGAGCAAACACCAGGCTTGCCCCCAGGCTATAGCCGGCCAGCAGGGCAAACAGGATTCCAAAGACCATCCCTGTCACATGCTTCTCGGTCAATACTCCGAGCTTGGCATACAGTGACGCAGCGTCGCCGTTCCAGTTGTCCAGCAGTCGCACCCGATCCATCAAGTCCAGGGCGGGTGCCATCCAAATAGCGTCCAGGAACATGGCGTGAGGCACCGCGATGCCAGGTATCTGGGTGAGGCAATACACTTGCTCTCGGGTTCGGTCACCAGTAAGCAGTTCCAGCACGATCCAAAGGGAGGCCAGTGCGCAGCCGATGGCCAAGCCCACTTTCGTGTCGCCAAACATGCCAGCGGCAAAGGCCGCGATGCAGGCTTTGTGCCACACATTCCACAAGTCCACATTGATGCAGCGCGACCATCCCCTACTGACCATGAGGACGTTGATGCCGATCTGTAGCGGGAACATGGCGATGGCAAAGGGCCACGTCCAGGCAATCGTAGCAGCTACTGTCCAACCCAGGTCTACGCTGGTGCGAGCGATTCCCGTGTTCTGCCGCAGGTCTTCCGCGACGCGCACAAGATCCGGTGCAAAGGCCTGGAACAGGGCCGCCATGCCAAGAAATGCGATCCCCACGGTGACAGCGGAAGCCCAGGTGACCCCGGCGTCCAGTCGGAGCACCAGCCCAAAGACCAGCACAGCCAGGGGCAGCACTGCCGGAGCTCCCAAGAACCCGGCAGCCCACAGGGTAGACATCAACCGCCAGTCTGTGGGTCGCGTCCGCCCACCAGCGCGATGATGCGATCTACCACACCAGCCACACCCACCCCGGTAAGAAGCGGGATGCCACTCAGAACGGGGATCGCAAGCGCCGAGTTGATGCGGGAGTACGGAGCGATGGAAAGCAGCAGATCTGCGTTCTGCGCTTCACTGCTCAGGCTCTTGACATCCACAGCCCGGACCTCAACGTGCCTCAAGCCCCGCTCCCGCAGAATGCCACGCAACTTTTCAGCTACCATATTGGAGGTTGCCACACCCGAACCGCACGCCACAATGATCCTTCGTACTGACACGATTTCTCCTTGGCCAAGTCACGTGTAGGGGGATAGACCAGGCCAGCTCGCGTTGGCTCGTGGACCCATCATACCCCACGCCTACAGGCTTGTCAAAGGGAGTGACCTTTATGTCATTCAAAGTTGAAAAGCAGACAGTTTAGAGCTGAAAACTAGACAGTTTCTGCTTGAAAAGTAGACAGGTCATGTTAGATTCCTC
>DDYO01000265.1 GCA_002348045.1 Anaerolineales bacterium UBA2232 | reverse complement strand
ATACCATGTGTTGGCACAGCACCAAATGGGTCAGGTCCGCCTATCAAAACGATAGGTCATCATCGACTTGACATTGCGTATTTTGCGCTTGACAAGAAGAGGACCTCATTTGACAAGGGGCCTGGGTCGTGGTAATATCTACCCCGGGTCCTTTTGGGCCACTGACGACTTTAGGTGGATCAGCAAAGCCGAATAAGTTCGCAACCTAAAGCCCTGAGTGGGCATGAACGTAGTGGTTCTCTCTGGTCACCAGACCATTCATGACTGCCGGCTTTGGACGGAGACAATCAGCCAGCCGTCTCAGGCCTTCGGTCAACCCCAATCCCGGAGGTACGCCTAATGACTTTGCTGCTAATGCGCATCGACGACCGGCTCATTCACGGTCAGGTCGGCGCCATGTGGACGCGGCGCCTCGGCGCGAACCGCATCGTGATCGCCAGCGATGCCGTGGTCAAGGATCCCTTTCTCTCCAAAGTGATGAAGATGACCGCCCCCCTCGGCGTCAAGGTCGATATCCTCTCCCGTGAAGACACCCTCAAGGCTATGGCCTCCAACCAGTATGACAAAGACAAGCTGTTCCTCCTGTGCAAGTCGCCTGAGGAAGTGCTCAGCCTTCTGGAAGGCGGCCTGCAGGTTGACAAGGTGAACATCGGTGGAATGGGCTCCAAGCCCGGCACGGTCTCGTTGTACAAGAATATCTCCATCATGCCTGAACAGGCGGAAACCTTTCGCAAAATCCTCGAGCGGGGCGTTAGGGTAGAGATACAGATCCTGCCCGATTCCGAGATTGTGGACATCAGCACCCTACCCGTGATCGCCGGAAAATAACCCGCTCAGCATCCTGAATGGAGTGCCAAAGGAGGTGCATATCGAGTAGAAGCTGATGCTTTTCCCGGTTTGAGCAGTTCGAACTACTACTCGTATCGAAAGGAGCGGATCCGCATGCTATTTCAAGCGATTCTCATTGGCTTGTGGACCTGGTGGACTGGCTCGGCCTTTTCGCTCAACATCGGTGGCATGTTCGCCGGTCGTCCCCTGGTCTCGGGCTTTGTCGTGGGCCTCATCCTTGGCGATCCGGTCAAGGGCATGATCGTTGGGGCTACGATCAACCTGATCTATCTCGGTGTGATCTCCGCTGGCGGTTCTTCCCCGGCTGACGCCACGCTGGCCGGTATCATCGGCACCACCGCGGCCATCACCGGTGGGCTGGACCCACAGCAGGCACTGGCTGTAGCGGTGCCCATCGGCTTGCTGGGAGTAACCCTCAACACCATCACCATGACCATCTCGTCGATCTTCCCCAACTGGGCGGACCAGTACGCCGAGCGGGGTGAGTTGCGGGGCATTCCCCTGGTCAACCTGATCCCGCGGCAGGCGGCGATCTTCCCCTTCCGATTCATCCCCACCTTCCTGGTGACGATGTATGGTGGTGATGTGGTCAAGGGATTGCTTAATATCATGCCTGCGGGTCTTTCGGCCGGCCTCAACGTCGCCGGCAAGATGCTGCCCGCTGTTGGTGTGGCAATGCTCTTGATGTACACCGGCCGTCCCAAGCTGATGCCGTTCTTCTTCCTCGGCTTCCTGATCGCCGCCTACTTCACCAAGGACTTGATGCTGGCCGGCCTCATGGGAATGGCCATCGGCGGCATCTATGTTTCGCTCATGGGTTCTGACAGGGAGGCAGCATGACCGCGCAAACCACACCCAAGAAAGCCTTGACCCAAAGTGATCTGTTTTGGTCCTACTTTAACTGGATGTGCTTCCTCCACGGATTGTACAACTGGCAGCGGCTTCAGGGCGTCGGCTTCGCCCATGCCATGGTGCCCGTCATCAAGCGGCTGTACACCACCAAGGAAGACATCAGCGCGGCGATGAAGCGCCACCTGGTGTTCTTCAACACCGCCACCACCATCGGCGCGGTCATCCCCGGCCTGATCGCAGCGCTGGAAGAGGAGCGCGCCAACGGGGCGGACATCACCGACGAGACCATCAACGGCCTCAAGTCGGGCCTGATGGGCCCCTTCGCTGGCCTGGGCGACACCTTGCAGCAGGGCCTGTTCATCCCCATCACCCTGACCATCTGCATCGGTTTCGCCATGCAGGGCAATGCCCTCGGCCCGATCCTCTTCATGATCTTGGGCGCGGCCTGGACCTGGGGCGTGACCTACGTCATGTTCATGCTGGGTTACCGCGGCGGGCGTTCGGCCATCGAGCGCGTCCTCGAGGGCGGCACGATGGACAAGCTCACCACCGCAGCGTCCATCACAGGCCTGATGGTTGCCGGCGTCATGGTCCCGCGCTTTATCACCGTAGGAACACCCATCGCGTGGACGCAGGACCAGACCACCGTCGCCCTGGGCAAGGATGTTCTGGACAAGATCCTCCCCAGCCTGCTGCCGCTCATCACCGCCGTTGCCGTCTGGCAGGCGATGGTCCGGCGCGTCTCGGTCAACAAGATCGTGCTTTGGATCTTTGTGATCGGCATCGTTGGCGGTTGGCTCAAGATCTTGAGCTAGAGCTCCAGACAATTGCATAGTTTCAAGTGCTCGTGGCCCAGGGCGGCGGCGAAAGCGCCGCCCTGGGCTTGCTGTTGTAGAAACATTCAGTACCAAAGGAGCGCAAATGTCACCAGAAACAATGAAGGTTGCCGTCATGACCGGCACGAGGCAGGTAGAGATCCGAGAGATCGCCAAGCCTGTCCCCAGGGCAGGGGAAATACTCGTCAAGATCAAAGCCTGTGCGCTGTGTACCCTTGAGCAGCGTACCTACACCGGCGTCGACAAGATGGCCGTCACCCGCTACCCCTGGGTTGGCGGGCATGAGTACTCTGGGGTGATCGAGTCCATTGCAGAGGGCACCAACACCAACCTGAAGGTCGGCGACCATGTAGTGGTGGGCGCGTCCAGCTGCGGTCAGTGTCTCCCCTGCCGCATCGGCGAAACCACCAAGTGCGAAAACCTAGCTCTGCAGCGCGGCGCCCCTTACGAGGGCCTCACCGGCGCCTGGGGACTGAGCGGGTACCGGGCTGCCACCGTGGACCGCATCTACAAGGTCGCCAGCGATCTGCCCTTCGAAGAGGCCGCCCTTTCCGAGCCAACGGCCTGTGTGGTGCATGCGCATCGCAAGCTGGGCCTCAAGATGTCCGAGGATGTGCTGGTCATTGGCTCCGGAACTATGGGCCTGTTGAACATGATGGTGGCCAAGGCCGCCGGTGCCCGGGTCTTTGTCAGTGACATTGACTCTGTTCGCGCTCAGAAAGCGCTGACCCTTGGCGCCCAGGCCATCCTCAATCCCAAAGAGGTGGATGTCGGCGAAGAGGTACGCAAGCTCACCGATGGCCGCGGCGCCGATGTTGTCATCGTCGCCATTGGCAGCGGCGCCGCCAACAAGCAGGCGGTGCAGGCGATGGCCCCCCTGGGCCGCATGATGCTCTTCGCCTCGGCGCACCCCGCCGAAGACCTTTGTGTGGACCCCAACTTTGTCCACCGCCAGCAAGTCACCATCACCGGCTCCATGAGCGGCGATGTGCAGGCCTTTGTGGTGGCCACAAGGCTTCTGTCGGCGGGTATTCTCAACGTCAAGCCACTCATCGAGACCACCATACCGCTGGCAAACATCAAGGACGCCTTGGAACTCGCGTCGCGAGCGGAGCGAACCTACCGCGTCGTGGTAACGATGTAATCGACTGACCGCTCTGCGGGCCGGCACGGGGCGCTCGCGGCCTGTGTGACCGTAGGGCCTGCAAGCCTTACCAAGTATATGGCGTAGCGCAAACAGCGGGATGTGCTCTCCTCGGAGAGCACATCCCGCTGTTTCTTCTGTTGCAGACCATGCGCGGTGTACCGCTCCTATGGAGCATAGCGGAACGGGTGACGCGCCGCCCCGCTTTCGTGCACCAGCTCCGCGAGGGTCGGCCGTCCCTCAATGGCCTTGCGGATCGCTGCGCGCATCGCTTTGTAGTTGTTCTTCTCGATGCGCACACGGTTGACCGCCGATGGGTGCACAAACACGTTAGCGATCATCGCCAGGTCATCCAGCAGAGGCTCGGGCAGAAAACCGTCGGCTATGCTCAACTCAATGGCCTTGACCACGCCTTGGGCGGCCCATTGGTAGATATGCTCGCTCTGTTTGGCCGTACGCACGGTTACCGTCGGCACGATCAGGGTGCGAGGCCGCTCGCACACCAGCTTGACCTCATGGCCTGGATGCGGCACGCTTAGAGCCTGGCGGATAGCCTTGTCCACCGGCCCGCCGAGCTTTCCCAGCACCAGGTCCACATGGGCAAGCTCATTGAAGGGGGGACCTGCGAAGCCTTCGCCCACCTTCAAAGCGAATCCTCCCACCTCTTTGGGAGTAGTCGGGATCGCCGCCACTTGGGTAGCCGCCACCTTGTCTCCCAGGCTATACCGCACCGATTGCGGTTTGATCTTGCCCAGCATCTCCAACTGAAGGCGCAGATCCTCGCTATCTTCGCGTCGGAACGCATCACCCTGCATCATCGGCAGGCGGCCATCGCCCACCGGAATGCCCATCATTTGTAGTCCTTCTTTGACCGCCTGCACCGAGCCCTGACGCACGACCAGGCGCACCAAGATTTGGATCCTGGCCTGCAATTTCTGAGCTTTGGCGAGATCACCCTCTTGAACCGCCCGATAGATCTCCTGCCACACATCGGGAATCAGATTAGCACTGGCCAGGATCGCCCCTTCCGCGCCCGCCGCCAGGGCAGCCGTCACGACCTCGTCGTGCCCGCAGAACACGCCGATGGTCCCGCGGACTTTTTCCAGCAATGCCGCCAAGAAGGGTGCATCGCCGCTGGAATCCTTGATTCCAACGATATTGTCCAGCGCCGCCAAGCCCTCCACGGTCCACCACTCGTGGTGCGTCCCCGCGCATTGTGGAATGTTGTACAGGATGATGGGCAGCCCAACCTTGCTGACGGCCTCATAGTGCTCATAGACTTCGTTGTAAGCCGGCTTCAGGTAGTACGGCGTCACCACCAGGGCCGCCTGGGCGCCTGCCTCCATGGCGTAACGGGTCAACGCGATAGTCGCCCGGGTCGTCGTACACCCGGTGCCCGCAACCACCGGCACGCGGCCCGCTACCTCATCAAGCGTTATGTCGATCACCCTTCGCTTTTCGTCCTCGGTGAGGTAAACGAACTCGCCGGTAGTCCCCACCGGCACCACACCGTCCACATGCGGCAGAACGTAGCGGATGACCTGCCGCAGGGCGGACTCATCCACTCCCTCATCCTTGGTCGAAGGGGTTACCAGCGCCGGGAAGATGCCCTTGAACCAATCTGGTCTCTTGTTCATTTCCCTTCTCCTGGCCGGCTGTACGTTTCGACAAAGCGCGCGAACGACCGATCATAGGTTCGCTCCACCTCCGGTGGAAAGACACAGGCCGGCAACTCGTTGTGAAGTCGGTGTTCGGAGATGCACTCACAGCACAGACCCTTGAGAGAGCAAGGCTCGTAGGTGCAGGTACATGCCGCTCGGTTTCGCTCCTGTTGGCATTCCATGTTACCGTGCCCTCCCAAAAGCCTGCTCAAGCGCCTTTGTCATCGCTCGATGGGCGTTCCAGTACAGCTCATGCCGGTCCAGCGCATGGGGATGAACGGTCACCTGTGCGAACATCACCTCATCGTCCATCGCCGCTTCGGGAATTAGCCCGGACGCCAGTCCGTCCACGATGGCCTTGCCCACCGCCGACTGGGTAGGCCCATAGATCATGTTCGCCTGGCGCAGGTTTTTGAGTTCTACCACGGGCACGATCAGCGTCGCCGGGCGAACGGTCAGGTTCGGCTCCACGATCGCCGTGAGAGCTTCCTGACCCTGCCGTGGATAGGTCAACTGCAAGGCGTAACACTCACCAACTGGTCCATCGGCGGGGCCGGCTACCAGGTCCAGCTGAATCGCCTCGGCACCTTCGCCCTCCAGCGCCGAGCCCAGCCGAATCCCGACACCACCTAACGCCTCAGAGTTCAGGCCAAGGGAGCCGAAGCGGCCTGAGAGTGGTCCGGACGGGGCGGTGAATTGGATCGTTGACTGGGAAATCTTGCCTAGCTTCTCCAGTTCCAGGCGGATCTCAGCGGCCACCTCGTGGATGAGTACACCTCCTTGGCGCATCAACGGGCGCCGCGGGCCACCCACCTTGATGCCCATCAGGTTCAGCGCCACTTTCACGGCAACGCCACCTCCGTGCCTACAAAAGATCCGCGCCAGTTTCTGAACACTGAACTGCAACTCACGAGCCCTGCCCAGGTCGCCAGCCTCCACCGCCTTGATCAGCTGCTGCCAGATCTCGGGAAAGACCTGGGCGCTGGCAAGAATCATGCCACTGCACCCTCCAGCCAATGCAGGCAACACCACCTCATCATGACCGATCATCACGTCCAGGCGGTCACCAACCATGTTCAGGACTTCCATGGTATAGGTGAGGTTGCCCGATGAGTCCTTGAGGCCCACGATGTTGGGGATATCGGCCAAGTCCTCGATGACCGTGCGCGGCAGCACTCCATCCACCACCTGGGGTATGTTGTACAGGATGATGGGAAGGTCCACAGCGTTGGCCAGTTCGGCAAAGTGCTGGTAGATTCCTTTTTCCGATGGATGCAAGAAGAACGGGGTGACCACCAGGCACGCCGCTGCGCCTGCTCTTTGCGCCGCTTTGGCCAAAGCGATCGCCTCCCTGGTCGAGGGGGCTCCCGTTCCCGCCACTACAGGCACCTTCCCATTGGCCTCCTGGACCACAACATCGATTACTTGACGCTGCTCGTCAGGGCTCAGGTAGTTGAACTCACCAGTTGTGCCGCACGGCACCAAACCATCCACGTGCGGCAGAACATGCCGAACCAGCGCCCGCAGTGCGGCCTCATCCACTTCTTCGTCCGAGGTGAATGGGGTCACCAGCGCCGGCAGCACCCCATGGGGTCGGTAGCTATTACCCTTCACGCCATATTCTCCTCTCCTGAAACGGATGCTCTTGAGGCAACCGGGCAGCGGCACAAGCGACGGGACAGGTCGCCCACGCACAGCGTGCTTGATTTGCCATGGCCCAGCCGCCTTCTCAAATTTACACCTGGGGAATGGCCAGGTCTTGAGCGCCGAGGGCCGAAAGGGTCGCCTCGGGGTAGTTCTCCTGGATCAACTCATGGATGATCTGGCAATACTTGACCTTTTCGCGAGCCAGGGAAGCCAAAGACTCGGGACTGGTCCAGGGCTTGTACAACGCTCCGGGACCTGCAGCGCATGCTGGGCCTGGCTCGATCTTGAAATAGCATGGAGCGCACAGTCGCGCCATCTCCGGGCCGTCATAGAACCGGTTAAACCCGCCGAAGGACTCGGCAAGGTAGATGTGCAAGTCCAGCGGCAGGTTACAGCCCTGCCGGATGGAGGCCAATTGAGGAAGCGACAGGTCACCCACGGGGTTAAAAGTGCCGGCACCCAGGGACTCCAAGAGCCTGCCTCCCGCTGCCGAGCCGTGGCCTGCATAGATTGATACCTTGAACACGACGTCCGCAGGAATATCCCCCGCCTTTTTGAGCTCATTCAGCAGCCAAAGCAGGCCCTCATCGATGACCAGAAAACCACGAAAGCCCAGGTCAATGCAGCGCATGATATCGGCAATGACATACCGCAGTTGGTCCGAGCCCCGATACCGCAACCCCGACAGCCCTCCTTCCGGCGTCACCAGTTGCCGACCCGTATCCCAAGCAGAGCGCGGTCCAGGGGTGAGGATCACTTCCATCTTGGCCGCCGCCGCCGTCTGGGCGAACGATCTCAGCTCGGCCTTGTCCAGAAGCGTTGCTCCCATGACCACCGAGATAAGCCGATGGATGGGCATTTTGCGTTTAACGCTCTCATCCACCATCGCTTCCAGAACGCTGGGACGCTCTAGGCCCGACACTTCCATGCGATACCAGCAACCGTCAGCGAATCTCTTGGTGCTGGTTGGCAGGTCATACGCGTCGCGACCCGGTATGCCCAGCTTTGCCATCGCCGCTGACACCTGATCAAGTTTCATTTGTGTCCTCCTTTGGACTTGTTCGACAACTCAACGATCCAGGCTCTGGAGCCGTTAGTGCCCAGGGGCAGCCACCTATCCTTGTTGCGCAAGCTCAGAGAAAGCCGACGTGAGTGCTGGATAGAGGGAGCGGTAGATGGGATACAGCCTCTCGTATCGTTCTTGATTCTCCGGCACCGGGGAGGTAACCTGAGTGACGAGGATGGTGCGGTCAACAGCATCTTCAACGCTGTGGAAGACACCGGTGCCTACCCCCGCCAGCAGAGCAGCGCCAAAGGCAGCGCCTTCGGTGACGCTCGCCTGCGCCAACTCGGTGCCAAATACGTCCGCCAGAATCTGCCGCCAAAGCGCGCTGCGAACGCCTCCGCCTGAGCCACGCACCTGCGCGATGGGAACGCCCAGTGCGCGGACAAGCTCCAGGCAATCGCGCAATCCGAAAGACACGCCCTCCATCACCGAGCGGATGAGATGACCTCGGCCATGGCGAGTCGTTAGACCTACAAAGGCTCCCCGGGCTTGGGGATCGGGATACGGCGTTCGTTCGCCCGTGAGATAGGGCAGAAAGATCAGGCCGTCGCTGCCCGCCGGCGCCGAGGCGGCCGTACAGGTCAAGAGATCATAGGGATCCTTGCTACCCAGACTGGCGAGGTGCTTCTCGGATAGGCACACCGTATCGCGCAGCCAGCGGAACGAACCTCCCGCCGACAGCATCACCCCCATCAGGTGCCACTTGCCTGGAACGGCATGGCAGAAGGCGTGCAGCCTTCCTTCTGCTTCGGCGACAAAGTGGTCGCTGTGAGCGAAGACTACGCCGGATGTTCCCAGCGTCACCGAGATTATCCCACCGCGCACCACACCGGTTCCGACTGCCTGTGCAGCCTGGTCTCCTCCCCCAGCGATGACCGGCGTTCCTGCTTGAAGCCCAGTGGCCTTGCCAACCTCTGGGGTTATCCAACCTGCAACCTCGGTGGATTCAACGCAGGCAGGCAGCCACGATCGGGGAATGTCCAGAAGGTCTATCATGGACTGCGACCAGCGCCTCTGCTTAACATCCAGCAGCGAAGTGCCAGATGCGTCAGACACGTCCGTCGCGTGTTCGCCGGTCAGGCACAGCCTGACATAGTCCTTGGGGAGGAGGAAGCTGCTCACCCGAGCGTATACCTCGGGCTCATGCTGCCGCACCCACAGGAGCTTGGGCGCGGTGAAGCCAGGCAGGACGGTGTTGCCCGTGTGCTTGAGCAACTGGGCCAGGCCGCCGGCCCGCCGGATAATCTCCTCACACTGGGCGCCGGTGCGCTGATCATTCCATAGGATCGCCGGGCGCAGAACTTGATCCTGGGCATCCAGCAGCACCAGACCGTGCATCTGACCTGTCAGGCCGACGCCCACTACTTCGGAACCGCGGAGGCCCGCCTTGCTCAACACCGCCTGAACGCTCACCTGCACGCCGTGCCACCAATCGGCCGGGTTCTGCTCCGACCACATTGGTCTCGGCGAGGTAAGCGGATACTCGGTCGTCGCGCTGGCCATTACCTCGCCGCGTTCGTCAATCAGCAGAGCTTTGGCTCCGGTGGTCGAGACGTCAATGCCCAGCAGTGAAACCATGGAAACCGCCCCTACCTATTCACTTTGGCCCAGTCGTCCATAAAACGCTGCTGTCCGATATCCGTTAGAGGATGCTGCAGGGCCTTCATCAGCACGCCGTAGGGTACCGTAGCGACGTGGGCGCCAGCAAGGGCTGCCTGAGTAATGTGCAACGGGTGCCGTATGCTCGCCGCGATGACCTGGGTCTCAATATCCTGCACATCAAACATTTCCACAATATCGCTCACCAGAACCATCCCATCCTCGCCGATGTCATCCAGCCGCCCCACAAAGGGCGACACGTAGCTTGCACCCGCGTTGGCAGCAAACAACGCCTGATTCACCGAGAATACGAGGGTGGCATTGGTGCGGATTCCCCACGATGACGCCAGCTCGCGGGCCGTGTCAATGTCCGTAGCGCACTGGCCCAACCAAGGACAGCCCTGGCAGAGCCTCTGTGAATCTGGCTCCAATTGGCTGACGCGGTATATGGCCTCCAGTCCCACCGGGATGACCGGCAACTTGACGATCACATGTGGGGACCATGTCGCAATCTCCATAGCCTCCGCCACCATCCCCTCCACGTCGGTGCTGGTGACTTCGGCGCTGATGGCATTCTGTACAGAGTAGCAGATCTCCCGAACGACGTCGCGGTAGTCTGCCCTTCCCGCCTGGGCCATCAGGCTGGGATTGGTGGTCACTCCGCTAATCAATCCCATCTGCGACGCGTGACGGATCTCCTCAATCTTGGCCGTGTCCAGAAAGATCTCCATGCTATCCTCCTCGATACGATTTTCGGTTGTCCAAGGCTCGACCTAGGCCCGGTCTGACTCGCGAACCGCCGCGCTGACAAAGCCGTTGAACAGTGGATGAGGCTTGCCAGGACGCGACTTGAACTCGGGATGAAACTGGCTACCAACCATCCAGGGGTGGTCCTGCAGCTCGACGATCTCCACAAGATTGCCGTCAGGCGACAGGCCGCTGAACACCATGCCCGCCCCGGATAATAGATCGCGGTACTGATTGTTGATCTCAAAACGATGGCGGTGCCGCTCTTGAACCATGGGAACACCGTAGGCCTGTGCCGCCATTGTACCGCTGACCAAGTGACAGGGATAGATCCCCAAACGCATCGTACCCCCCATGTCAGCTATCCCACGCTGATCGGGCATGAGATCAATCACAGGGTAGGTGGTGGATAAATCAAACTCGGTGCTGTTGGGTTCGTGGCTGCCAACCGCATGCCGCGCCAGTTCGATCACCATCACCTGCAAACCCAGGCACAGTCCGAGATAGGGCTTTCTGTGTTCGCGGGCATACCGTGCGGCGAGCACTTTGCCCTCAATCCCTCTGTAGCCAAAGCCTCCGGGCACCACAATCCCGTCGGCCTGATCCAGACGGTCAAAGGACTTGCCCTTCTCCAGGTCTTCCGACAGGATCCAGTCCACAACGAGTTTTCGTCCGTTGGCGAGCGCCGCGTGAAACAGCGCCTCTTTCACACTGATGTAGGCATCCTGCAAGGCCACATACTTGCCCACCAATGCAATGCGTAGTTCCGGTTTTGGCCTGTCGATTTCCCGCACCAGCTCACGCCAGTAGTGGAGATCGGGCGCGGTCTGCGGCAGCGACAAACGCTCGCAGACAACATCGGCCAGTCCGCCATCCTCTAACACAACCGGTACCTTGTAGATGTTGTCAGCCGTCACCAGAGGAATGACTGCCTGTATGTCCACATCGGTGAAGAGGGATATCTTTTCCTTAAGGGCCTCATCCATGGGATAGTCGGAGCGGCACACGATAATGTCCGGCTGGATACCCACCCGGCGCAACTCGATCACCGAGTGTTGCGTGGGCTTGCTCTTCAGTTCGTGGGTGCTGCCAATGTACGGCAGATAAGTCACGTGGACATAGATAACGTTCTCCCGACCCACGTCCTTGCGCATCTGACGGATCGATTCGAGGAAAGGCAGTCCCTCAATATCACCAACGGTTCCGCCCACCTCAGCGATCACCACATCAGCCTTGCTCTCCACCGCGACGCGGACCGCCCTCCTCTTGATCTCGTTGGTAATGTGAGGGATCACCTGAATGGTACCCCCCAGAAAGTCTCCCCTTCTCTCCTTGGAGATGATCTCGGAATAGACTTGGCCGGTGGTGACGTTGCTGGCGGCGGTGAGGTTCTCGTCAATGAATCGCTCATAGTGCCCCAGGTCGAGGTCAGTTTCACTACCGTCCTCCAGCACGTACACCTCGCCGTGTTGATAAGGGCTCATCGTTCCAGGGTCAACGTTGATGTACGGATCGAACTTGAGGATTGAGACAGAGACACCGCGGCTCTTGAGAAGGCGTCCAAGGGACGCTGCGCTTACTCCCTTGCCCACCGAGCTTACCACGCCACCAGTGAAAAAGACGTACTTGGTCATACCGTTTCCCTTTCCGAGTCGGGTGGCGGCAGTTGCAGCCCGGGGTGCGACGGAGCTCCGGCCAACGCGATCACCGACCCATGCCTAGATTCTTGACCAGGTCCTGGCCTGTCACGAACGCGCGCTCGTTCAGGTCCGCAAACCGCGCAGGGACTCGCTCACGTATGGCCTCAATCCAGAACGGCGTGGCCACCTCCGCCATGAACACCGACAGCGCTCCGATGAGCACGACGTTGTTCACCCGTGCATTGCCCAACTGCTCGGCTTCGGCTGCCGCCGGCAGCAAATAGGCTCGTGGTGTCACGCTCCGCAGCACGCTCAGAATGCGTTCATCAGCGGGGTATTCATCGTTGCCAGAGCTCACCGACAAGGGCATGATGGCATAGTCGTTGACCAGCGCAGTCCCTTCAGGCCGGAGCAACTCAGCATAGCGCAGAACCTCGAGCTTCTCAAAGGCCAACAGGTAATCGGCCTCGCCCCTGGCGATGAGAGGAGAGTAGACCCGCTCAGCCCAGCGCACGAAACTGACGACGCTTCCGCCGCGCTGAGCCATGCCATGAACCTCGGATTTCTTGACATCGTACCCCATTTCCTGACCCACGGCTGCCAGGACATCGCTCGCAAGGATGGTTCCCTGGCCACCAACTCCCACCAGTACAAAGTCTCTCTTTACCATCGACTATGCTCTCTCCTCATCGAGTTGAGCGCGAAACAGGATGGCCTTGCGGGCGCATACTTGCGCACACACTTCACAACCCGTGCATAGAATGGGATCGATGAGGGCCTTGGTCCTGCCGCTCTTGACATCTACCACCCCACTCCTAACTATGGCTGGGCAAGCAACTTGGAAGCACAGACCGCAACCATTGCAGCGCTCCTCATCGACTCGCAAGGGGACCCAGCGCTTGCGCGCCTCAGGCATCAGAGCACACTCACGCCGAGCAATCATCACGGCAGGTTCATGTGCGTCCAGGCATCTCTTTAGCCCGGTTTCGACCTGCTTCAAATCGTAGGGGTCGACCGTCTCCACACAACGGTAGCCCATGGCTCGAACCAGCTCCTCAAATTGCACTTGCGTCGTTTCCGCTCCCTGCAGCGTACGGCCGGTACCCGGATGATCCTGGTGACCCGTCATGGCCGTTGTGCGGTTATCCAGGATGATGGTGACGGTGTCACCACGGTTGTAGGCTACGTTGAGAAGCGCTGGCATGCCCGTGTGGAAAAAGGTCGAGTCGCCGATGACAGCCACGCTTCGCTCAGCGACACCGGCCTTGCCAACACCGTGGGCGACGCCGATGCTGGCGCCCATGCAGCCACAGCTGTGAAGGGCGCTCAGGGGAGGCAAGTATGCTAACGTATAGCAGCCGATGTCTCCATTAACCACAAGCTTGAGTTTGCTGGTCACGTGGAATACGCCGCGATGAGGACACCCAGGGCACAGTATGGGTGGTCTTGGAGGCAAGCTGCCCTTTTCCAGCTGTGGCACCGGCCGCCTGGAATCGGCGGGCAGCAGTCCCGCCCGAATGGCGCTCTCCTGCACGACTTCCTGATCCAGTTCGCCGCAAATGGGAAAGATGCTCTTCCCTTCAACGGGGATACCCAATAGCCGAATCTCTTCCTCCAGGAACGGATCCAGCTCCTCGAGGACGATCAGGCGCCCGACCCGCGCGGCAAACTCACGAATCATCTGTCCTGGGATGGGATAGGTCATGCCCAGCTTCAGGATGGACGCGTCAGGGAACACCTCACGGGCATACTGGTAGGCCACGCCGTTGGTGACAATGCCCAGATCTGTGCCGCGGTACTCTAGCCGGTTCAAGGCAAAGCCCTCGGCAAACGCGGAGAGCTTGATAATCCTATCCTCGATCACTGGATGCCGGCGTCGCGCGTTGCCGGGGACCATGACATATTTGGCCGCATCCACGCGATAGGTGGGAGGCTCGTCTCGCACCGCAGGACGAATGCCCGAAAGCTCCACAATGCCGCTGGAATGGGAAAGGCGAGTGGTCAGTCGGAGAAGCACCGGGGTGTCAAACTGCTCGCTGACCTCCAGAGCCACACCCACCAGGTCACGGGCCTCTTGGCTGTCGGTGGGCTCCAAGCACGGAACTCGGGCGAACTTGGCATACCGCCGGTTATCCTGCTCATTCTGAGAGCTGTGCATAAAGGGATCATCGGCGTTGACAATCACCAAGCCTGCTTCGAGGCCAGTCATAGAAGCGTAGAAGAAGCTGTCGGCGGCAACATTGAGACCAACGTGCTTCATCACAGCCATGGATCGACTTCCCGCATAGGCAGCGCCTACGGCCACATCCAACGCCACCTTCTCGTTGGGCGCCCACTCGGCATAAACATCGGGCATCGGTCCAAAGGTCTCCAGAATTTCAGTGCTGGGTGTCCCAGGGTAAGCGGCTGCCACACGGACTCCCGCTTCCCAAGCACCCCAGGCTACGGCCTCATTGCCGGACAGGAAACGCTTCACAGGTCTACCTCCGTAGCATCGGCCCGGTCTCTAGAACTCCCTGGCTAACAAGGGCCTGATGTAGCATCACAGCCAGGTGGTGCTCTCCCGCAGCGGTCAAATGTATCCCGTCGCTCGCCACGAGCTGGCTCAGATCAGCCGACCGAGTCCACGCTTCGTGGAGATCCACCAGAGGGGCGTTGTGGCTAGACGCCACGTCACGCGTGACACGGTTGAACTCGACATATATTGCCAACTGCGCCGCTCGCCATGTCGGCTCCGCGTCCTCCATGAACCGTTCTGACACGGGTGTGGTTGTCAGGAGAATGACGTTGGGACAACCCCTTGCACGGATGGTTCGTATGAGCCGAGACAGGGCTATTTCAAACCCCTGCCGGGAGACCCGCGGCTGTGCCTCACCTTGACGTGAGATGTGCACAGTATCTCTTGTCCACCCCAGGCGTCGCAGTGCTCGTCGGGCGCGGGCACGTACGGTCAGCCAAAGATGGCTGTGCTGCAAGAGGCTGTCTATCTTCTGGATTGGGCTGCCTGCCCCCAGCATCTGCCGCTCGCGCAACGGGTCCAGTGGCCAGTATCCCAAGCGCGCATCGTTCCAACCAAAGGCTATGACCACCGCATGGGGTTTGTACCAGAGGACATCACGCTCCACGCGCTCCAGACCCTGAACCGCGGTGTTGCCCCGAATGCCCGAATTGATCACAATGAGCGGCAGGTCTGGCGTCGAATCTGATAGAAGGGAATCCAGAACCGCCGGATAGGCTTGCTGAGCTGGGAGGTCCTCTCCGTACGTGATGGAATCGCCCAGGCAGACAATCCGGTACTTGTCTTTGATGTCGTCCCACGAGAGCGCTCGTGTCTCGGCGCGGAGTTCCATGGGCAGCGCTCTTCTCATCGTAAGCTGGTGATAGTGGCGCAGGCATAACTCGCCAACGAGGAGTGCGATTGCCGGCAGAATATAGCTCATATGGCTCCGGATTATACGAGTGCGTCCACTTTTTGCCAAAGCCATGTGCAGTCTACGTGCTCGGACGGCGCTGTACGACCACCTGAAGCCCCTGGCCATCAACCATCACGTCAATGTCGCCCCATTCGTCAGTTTGCAGCACAGGGATGTTGCGTTCGTGGAGCAATTCCATCGTTTCGCGAGCGGGGTGTCCAAAAGTGTTCTCGGACCCAACCGAGATGATGGCCAGAGCAGGCTCAATGGCATCCAGCAGACTAGCGTCCAGACCCTGTTTGCTTCCATGATGCGGCACTTTGAGCACTGTGCTGCGGAGAGGCCAGCCCAGAGCGTTCAAGTCGGACAGCGCCAGGGACTCTGCATCACCCGTCAGGAGAAAAGCTTCATCACCCCAAGAGACCCTTGCCGACAGTCCCACCTCCTCGCGCACACCCTGATCGCAGGGCCACACCTGCAAACAAACTCCATCGCCCAATTCGATGATCCAGGGCGTTTCCGTCTTGAGCGCCGGGCACCCACTAGCCAGCAGGTGGTCGCGAGGGACACTGGGCACAGCCGAGCTTCCTACCACCAGCTGACCCACCTGATAGCGCGACTCCAGGTCTAGCAGCCCACGCAAATGGTCGTCATGGGAGTGGGTCAGGAGTACCACATCGAGCCTTGGCTTCCAGACAGGCATGTGGCGGCCCAGGGCCGTCAGCAGCGCTGTCGGGCTTGGTCCCCCGTCGATGAGGGCTATTCGACCCGAAGGTGTGCGCACCAGGATGGCATCGCCCTGCCCGACATCCAGAAACGTGACATGCAGGCGTCCATCGGGAAGGGAAGCAGCAACAATCCCAACTGCCAAGACAGCCAACGCGGCCATTCCTATGGCTAACACCTGTCGTGAGGTTGGCCCCGCAGTGCCGATCGTGTCCGCAGCGGGAATCGGTCTACACGCCCATCGCCAAGAAATGACCGCCAGGAAGGCATAGTAGCTGCCGATCATCGCGCTGGAAACGGTCGGAGACCAGCTCAGCCTGGCTGAGGTGGGTGCCCACAATTCCACCATCGCCACGGTGTACTTCAGCGGAACCCACACGAGGATACTGAGAACGCGTGCCAGGGGCGACCACAGGTGACCGGCGACGACCATGACGCCGCCGAGGTACACCACCAGAGGCTGAACAGGCAAGACAAGCGAATTGACGACAAAGCCGAGGGGGGACACTCCTCCAAAGGTCTTTAGCATCCACGGGAGCGTGGTCAGCTGGGCGCACAGGGTCACCAGCAAGGGCAGACCCAACCGCAGCACCCATCGACTGACCAGGCTGTCGCCGAACCAGCGCACCGCGATGGAGGCCAGCGCTTGTTGACCACGCTCTGCAAAGCCAATCAAGCCCCAGGTCGCCAGAAAGGACAGTTGAAAGCTGGCGTCCCAGAGGGCAAAGGGATCCCACAGCGTCATTAGCCATGTGGCTGCAGCAAGGCTGGTCATCCCGTGCGCCCGACGGCCGAGGATGATGGCCAGCGCACCGAGGACACCCATGATGGTAGCCCGCATCACCGGTGGTTCTGCGCCGACCAGGATGGTATAGAGACCAATCAAGCCGCACGTGATGGCGATGGCCACGTAACGCCGAAAGAGGCGGGATAATGCCCAGCCGATGGCCCCTGCCACGACCGCGATGTTGAATCCTGAGATGGCGATGATGTGAGCTGTGTTGGTTGTCCGGAAAGCGTCCATGAGCGAGGCCGAAATGCCCTCATCAGAGCCCAACAGTATTCCGGTCAACAGTGACGCCTGCGGTTCCGAAAGGGCATTACTGATGATGGAACGCGTCTTCCGCCTAACTGAGTACAGCCATGACCACAAGGCGACGCCGCAGTTGCCCTCCATCACCTGGATATCACCACGGCTTAGCAAGGAGTGGATGCCTCGTCTGGCCAGATACGCGCGATAGTCGGATCCCAGCAAATCAAGGGGACTCTCGAGTCGCCCTGTGATCTTCAGGACTTGGCCGTAAGAGTGCTCCTCATAGGAGGGTACTCGCACCTGCACCACGCCAGAGATCGGCTCCCACTGACTCGCCTGCCAAATCTCCTCAGCCCTGAACACGAGATTCGTCCAACGATCGCGGGGCACCGGATCATTGACTACAACTCCTCTGAGGGTGACGGCTGCACCTTCGTTGTATTGGCTCACTGGGCCTGGAGTGAGGCGCTTTCGCTCAACATCATAGCGCAGCCACCCAACGGTGCACACAACGGCCATGATGCACCCCAGAAGCGCACGCGGTCGGCGGCGAACGGTCCAGCCCGCGGCCAGCAGCACGAGTGCAGCGACAGTCCCCTTGCCGCCCAGTGCATCGAGCCGCGACGCCAAGAACAGGCCACACATCCACGAGCAAACCAGGTATACCAGCGTCATGTCGCCTCACGCATCGGAGCGCACTCAGCGCGAGCCCGTTCTGACGGTTCGGCTGGGCGATAGGCCAAATGCGGGGCCTATCCCCACTCGCCACTCTTAACCGGTCTACCGGTGAAGCAACAAGTGCATCTTTACAGAGCAGTCACGGCTGTGGGCTGACCAGCGCCCAACATGGCAGCCACGTGCTCCCGGAGCACCAGAGCTTTCTGTCCCCCAGTCGGTTGCCACACAACGTCCAGGTCTGGCATCCCTCGCAACGATCAGGGACCGCCTACAGCCGACGAGCCTGCTCAAACAATCGCAGCCACTTGCGGTACAGCCCTCGATACGCTCTCTCGTTGGAGGTGATTGGCTCAATGTGATCTTCCCAATGCACCATCGCCTCGGCGGCTGCCATCAGGTCCGGGTACAGGTCAGCGCCCACCGCCGCGCACATGGCCGTGCCAATGACGCTGGCTTCACGCACCGCCGGCACGTGAACAGGCCGCCCGCACACGTCAGCGACGATCTGGCCGAAGACTCGAGACCTGGACATTCCACCGCAGAGATTCAGTGAGCACGCCTCGTGCTGGCTGATTGCCACCAGTTGCTCCAGATTCCCCCGAGCGGCGAAAGCAGCGTTCTCCAATACCGATCGGCCGAAAGCTCCCCGCTGCGGCAACTCTCCGCCAGCACCCAGGAATGGAAAGACCCAAGTAGCCTTGGGCGGAAACGACAACTCTCTGAAATCGGCCACTTGCGGCCCAAGCACCGCCAGCACTCCGCCGGGCTCCGTGGTTCTCATCTCGGCCTCCAGGATCTCGTACGATGCCGGACCATATCCCACAAAGCTCTCGCAGAACCAGCGCAAAGCGACCCCCGCCAGGCCCGCGTTGCTCTCCAACACCCAGCGTTGGGGCAGGGCATAGGCTCCGAGATGAACCCGGTGCTGCTCATCGAATACTGGCCGGGAAAGCACCATCTGAACGGGCATGGTCGTACCGGCAATGATGGTGGTGGTTCCCTCGACAAAGGCGCCACAGCCCAAGCAGGCCGCTTGGGAGTCGCCAGCCCCCGCCGCCACAGGCAGGCCGGCAGTGAGGCCCAGGTCGACAGCCGCAGCCTCGGTCAAGGGCGCCACCATCTGACCGGGGCGGTAACGGTTGGGGAATATGCTGGCCGAAAACCCGAGGGCCTCCGCTAACTCTGCAGACCAGCGTTGGCCTACGACGTCAAACAGCAGCGATGAGCTCGCATTGGTGGGCTCCGAGCATGCCTGCCCGCTGAGACGATAGATCAGCCAATCGCTGATCATACATAGCTGTGCAACCCGCTGGTATACCTGCGGTTGATGAACACGAAACCACCAGAGCCGGGCCAGGGCATCGAGTCCCAACGGCCAGCGGCCGGCAGTGCGGTAGATGAGCTCACCGAACTCGGCTGTGATCTCCTCAGCGTGCAACACGCCACGGGCATCGCGGTTGGTGCTGCAGTGCAGCGGATGTCCCTCATCGTCCAGGAACGCCACGCCATCGCGCTGGCTGGTGGCGCTGATTGACTTTACGCGAGATGGGTCCACCGAGGCCTGCTGCAAGGCTCGTTGCGCGCAACGACACAGGGTGGCCCACACCTCTTCGGGGTCAAACTCCGCGCCCATGGGCTCATCGTCGGGCACACGGGGGCTCCAGTCCTCTGCCGCCATGCCCAGCACCCGCCCGTGGGCATCCACGATGGCACAACGGCCCGACCCACTCCCCGCGTCCAGAGCAATCATGCAGTCGCGATTCATCGGCCTCTCACCTCATTGAACCCTGCTTAGCGTGACGTGCCGTTTGATGCACCATCCGATAACTACAGCATAGCAGCCCTGTCATTCAAACTGGTCGCTACTGCCCTCAGGGATCCGTCAGATTCCCGGGAACTTGCGCCGCCACGCGCTGAATCCACCGCCCAACTGGGCGACAGGTTGACCCTCTCCCAATCGAACCCTCACCAGCGTTCAGCGCTCCCGCCATTGCCACCCGGCCTCTCGATATGCTAGGCGTGGGCCTTGGCCTGAAGGTAGAGGCGCTGAAAGTCAGCCATTAGCCCTTGAAGCTTCATGGCCGAGGCCACGTTTCCCGAAAACACCAGATCGCCCTTCATCGCTGCCCTGGCTGCGTTGACCGTCCCATTGAACATCCCGTCAAAGATTTCACTATCCATGGTGAGTTGGATGTCGGCATCGTCCAACTCACCCAGACCAGCCTCAACAGCTCCATCCAGGAAATTGGTGAAAAAGAACAGGTCGAGATCAGGAAACTCATAGCCAATCCTAAGCTTCTTACCTTTGCTGGCGGCGACCATGGCTGGATCAGATCGGATTTCGCGAGCCATCGTCTCTAGCACGCGTTTCATCGATTCTGCAGTCTCGAATGCCGGCATTGTTTGTCCTCCTTTAGCGCTGTTGCCCAACCGGGCTGCGGCGCTGATGTACACCTTGCATTCAATTGATGGAAATCTGGGCACCATCTCCGGTCTTGACGACGTCAATGCGGACCGGAAAAGCGTCCTTGAGCTCATCGATGTGGGTGATGACCAGAATCAAAGCAAAGTCGCCCTGAATCGAGTGAATAGCCTCCACAAGCCTCTGTCGCCCCTCAGCATCCTGTGTGCCAAAGCCTTCATCAATGATCAGGGTCTGCAGCTGGGCCCCCGCGCGACGAGCCAGGAGTTTGCTCAAAGCAATCCGGATAGCGAGGTTCACACGAAAGGCTTCACCACCCGAATATAGCTCATAGCTGCGCATGCCCAGCTCATCCGATATCTTGATATCCAGCGTCTCGATGGTACTGCCAGCTCTGGTGTCCCGCTGTGTGTCAAAGCTCACGTTCATCCTGCCCTCGGTCAGGCGAGCCAGCAGCGAGTTCGCTTCCTCTTCGATCTCTGGAATAGCGGTCTCAATCAAAAGCGCCTGCAGACCCTTCTTCCCAAACGCCAGTTGAAGCTCCTCATAGAGTGACCGCTCCTCGGCCAGGGTCACCAACGACTGGGATCGTGTCTGCCGCTCGGTCGCGAGGTGACGGCAGTAGTCCAGCTTCTGCTGAGCCGCCCCCAGGACCTGCCGCGAGCGCCCCTCCCGACTCCGCAGTCCGTCCACCTCACCCGCAGCCTGATCCAACCGCTGGACCAAACCCGGATGCTCCTCCAGGCATGTTAGCAGCGTTGCTTCTACCTGCTGGTCTTGGCGTAATGCCTCGCGGAGTTCCATCGCGCTCTGAGCCAACTGCTCCAGGGCAGTATGCCATTCGCTCAGAGCGTGCTCGGCCGTGGTCAGGGCGTTCCACTCCCCCTCCACCTGGCCCAGTTGGGCCATCTCCTGACGCAGCCCTTCATGTTCGGCCCGATCATAGCTCAAGACACGCACCTGGTCCTCGAGAGCTGCCAGGGCGCGGTGATCGTCGTGGGCATAGTCACGATCATCTCGCCGTTGCCGGATGGCCAGCAGCCTGTCCCGCAATTCTTGCAGTGGCGCGATGGCCTCTGTCGCCTGGTTAACGCGATGGCTCCAGTCCGCCTCCAGGCGGTCAACCGCCGGTTTCCGCTTCAGGTCTCGGTCCGCTCGCTCCAATTGCGTCTTGGCCGCGGACATCCTCTCCAAGAGGCTGCGCAATGACGCTTCGTTTTCACGGTAGAGGTCGCCCAACTCTTTGCCTCGGCTTTCCACGTCCTCAAACAGCCGTTGGCGATGCTCCTCGGTGAGATCCTGACGGCACAAGGGACAGACGCCGATCGGTTGCCGGATCAGATCCAGGTTGTCCTTGAGCCGCTGCATCTCGTCCTTCAGCGGCTCCTGACGGGCACGCAGGTCAGCAACTTGTGCCGTCCACTCCTGTACCTGGAAGCGTACAGACTCTGCGTCGGCGGCGAGGACCTGCAGGGTAGCCGCCTCCGTTGCTGCTTTGGCTTGCTCGTTTTGCCATGACGGAAGCTCTTGTTCGATCCTCGTGAGCTCCTCCACCCGGTGCGCGGTTACCCGCTCTTCGAGGTCCAGTTCACTCCTGACGGCTGCGATCCTCCGCTCAATGGCCTGCCGCTCCTCGGTTAGGGCCATAAGCTGTGACAGGCGTTGTCCCAGTTCGGCATCCCTTTGGCCCACCTGCAACAATCGAGCATGGTCTGCTTCGATCTGCCCCTTCCTCCCGAGCACCTGCTGGGTGGTACGGACCTTGTCCTGGTAGTCGCTCGTGCGCTTTTCCACGGAGCGCAGCTGCTCTCGGGTGGACTTGATCCGCCGTTCGAGGTCCATCAGTTGCGCTTTCTGCGTCTCCAAGACCTTGGCTCGCTCCCCGAGATCACGCAGGCGTCGTTCCGCCTCGCGAAGCTGTGCCCCCAGTTGGGAGACATCCTCCTGAGCACGCAGCTTTTCCTGCTCATATTCCTCGCGGTGCACGAGCTCGGCATCTATCTCCTGAATGCGCAGCTGGGTTACAGCAAACGCTTGTTCCTTCTCCCGCGCCAAGTCCTTTGCTCGTTGCTCATAGGTATCGTAGACCGAGAGTCCAAGGATGTCCGCCAGGATACGCTTGCGCTCCGCGGGCGGCTTGATGGTAAACTCATCGGCGCGACCCTGCACCAGCAGGACCGAGTTGGTGAAGAGGGCGTAATCGGAGTGAAGCAGCTGGTTGATCTGGTGTTGGGTCTCCTGCTGCGTAGCCCCCGCAATGGATCGGTAGCCTTCTCCGTCCTTAATTTGAAGGTCCAGGGCGCCGAGGCTACGCCGCCTCTTCTCGCGCTTGCGAATGACCCGGTAACTATCGTCGCCCAGAAGGAACTCGAACTCAACCTCCATCTCGGTTTCGCCGCTGCGCACGAGCTCGTCATCGCTGCGCGCCCGTGCTTTGCCCCAGACGGCCCAGGTCATGGCATCAAGCAACGCCGACTTGCCGTGGCCATTGTCGCCCGCAATGCACGCAAGATGAATACCGCTGAAATCCAGCGGATCCGGCTCATGGTAGCACATAAAGTTGCGCATGTGCAGTTTCTTGGGAATCATCCCGACCTGACCTTATGTCTCCCCGGCATCTGTGCACCAACGACGACACCGGTATCATAGCACGAATGCCGCCGGTTGGCCAAGGCAGAACGCCAATCAGGACCTTGTTTGCTGCCGAGACGGCTCTACCTTATACTGAGACCAACGGATATCGCACATGGACCAATCGTCGGCAGTCACTACAATCGAAGAGCTGACCCGTCAGATCACCGCGAACGCGCCGGACGTTGATCTGCCTACGGTTCAGCGTGCCTACGAGTGGGCTCTCGGCGCGCACACTGGCCAGTCGCGCGCATCCGGTGAGCCCTACATCACACACCCTCTGGCTGTGGCCGGAATCCTCGCTGGCCTCCGCCTGGACACCACCACCATCGTTGCGTCATTGCTGCACGATACAGTTGAAGACACCAAAGCAACCCTCGAAGAACTGAGAGAGCAGTTTGGAGACGACGTAGTCCTGCTGGTGGACGGCGTCACAAAACTGCAGCGCATCTCCGAGCTCAGCCGAAGTGGCCAGGGAGGACTGGCCGAGGCACAAGCGGAAAACATCCTCAAGATCTTTCTGGCAATGGCCAAGGATGTCCGTGTGATCATAATCAAGCTGGCCGACCGTCTGCACAACATGAGCACCCTCAAGGCCCTGCCCGAAGACAAGAGACGGCGAATCGCCCAGGAGACCCTGGATGTCTATGCGCCTTTGGCTAATCGCCTGGGGGTATGGGAGCTCAAGTGGCAACTGGAGGACCTGTCCCTTCAGAACCTGGATCCCACTGCCTACCGGGAAATAGCCGAACTTCTGGCGGAAAGGCGCCAGGAGCGCGAGAAATGGGTCGATCGCGTGTTAGTGATCATTCGGCAACGCCTCGAGGAGGAAAACATCCACGCCGAAGTGACAGGTCGGCCCAAGCACATCTACAGCATCTACCAGAAGATGCGACAGAAAGAACGGGAGTTCGAGGAGATCTATGACGTGCGCGGAGTGCGCATCTTGGTGGACGAGGTGAGGGACTGCTATGCAGCTCTGGGCACCATCCACACCATGTGGAGGCCGATCTCCGGCCAGTTCGACGACTATATCGCCATGCCCAAGGACAACCTGTATCAGTCGCTGCACACTGCTGTCATTGGCCCGGAGGGCCGTCCCCTGGAGGTGCAGATTCGGACCTGGAAGATGCACTATGTGGCCGAGTTCGGGGTCGCGGCGCACTGGCGTTACAAGGAGCATGCGCGGCGAGACCTCAGCCTGGATGCCAAGATCGCCTTGCTCCGCCAGGTGGCCGAGTACCGGCAGGATGCTGCTGATGCTAAACAATTCCTGGACTCGGTCAAGAGCGACGTTTTTCCAGAACGGGTCTACGTCTTTACTCCCAAGGGCGACATCGTGGACCTGCCCCAGGGGGCGACCCCGGTGGATTTTGCCTACCACATCCACACCGATATCGGCCATCGCTGTCGCGGGGCTCGCATCAACGGTCGCCTCGTCCCCCTCGACTATGAATTGCACACAGGCGACCAAGTCGAAGTCTTGGCCGCCAAGAAGGGCGGACCCAGTCGCGATTGGCTGAACCAGGAGCGGGGATACCTGCGAACCGCTCGAGCCCGAGAGAAGGTCCGTCAGTGGTTCAAGCAGCAGGAACGTGAGGATAACATCATCCAGGGTCGTGAAATCCTGGAGCGCGAACTGCATCGCCTGGGTCTGGAACAGCGCTCGTTTGAAGAGATTGCAACTTTGTTCAAGTACCAGAACGTCGAGAGCCTTCTAGCGGCAATCGGCTACGGAGATGTCTCCCCACAAGTCATTGCCACGAAGCTGGCCGATGTCGCCATCCAGCCAGAGCTGGTCTCCGGGCCGGTGCTACCCGCGCCCACCGTCGTGGGAGTTCAGGTCAAGGGGGTAGGCGATCTGCTTACCCGCCTGGCGCACTGCTGCAGTCCTGTTCCAGGGGATCCCATCATCGGCTACATTACCCGGGGAACGGGCATCACGGTGCACCGCCGCGATTGTCCCAACGTCAAGAACATCCCGGACGGTGAGCGGCTGATCGATGTGGAATGGGGGATCACCCGAGAAACCTATCCGGTCAAAGTGTTCATCGAAGCCTTCGACCGGTCCGGACTCCTTCGGGATATCGCCACTATCATGGCGGACGAGGGCGTGAGCATGAGTGCTGCCCAGATCAGCACCCAGGGAGACAACACTGCCACGATCACCGCCACCCTCCAGATAACCAGCATTGGACAGCTGCGCAACGTGCTGAGCAAGCTAGAAGGCATGCGGGACATTCTGGAAGCTAGACGCGAGAAGGGCTAACCCAGCCAAAGCAAAAGGGCTCCATCCCGCGGGATGGAGCCCTTTTCGTCTTGCCCAGGCTAGCGGGATGGAGGGATCATACTGGAGGTCCAGTAGCGTCGGACGATGTCCGATTCCCGCTTCTCTGCGAGCCAATCCTGCAAAGCAGCGCTCTTCTTTGATTCCAACGCTGCGTCGTCCAGGGGCCGATCGGCCTCGCGTTCCAACACGTTGATAATGTGAAAACCGAAAGTCGACTGAACAACGCCGCTGGTCTCGCCCGGTTGCAGCGTGAACGCCGCCTCATCGAACTCGGTCACCATTTGTCCCCGAGAAAACCAACCCAAGTCTCCGCCCTGCAGATTATTGCTCGTATCCAGGGATAGCTCGGCAGCCAGATCAGCAAAATCCTCTCCGCCCTTCAGGCGTTCGATAATCTGATCTGCCTCCTCCTGGGTTGCCACCAGGATATGGCGAGCCCGAACCTGTTCTGCACTGGTGGGCACTTCGGTGGCCAGAGACTCCTGAAGCTCACGTCTCAGGACATTGAGCTCGAACAGCCGGCGAAAATGCGCCTCGGTGACACCCACATCCTTCACCAGCGAAGCCACATAGTCGCCATAGTTCTTTGCGAACATCTCCTGGGTCATGACCGTGGGACTGGGAGTTGCTGTCAAGGTAGTAGCGATGGTTGCCGTGATCGGAGTTGGCGTAGGTGTGGGAGGATTCCGCTCATAGCCAAACTGTTGCTCAATCTCCTCCTGCAGCTCATCCGGTGTGACCCCCAAGCCGCGTCTAGCCGCTTCCTGCCTGACCAGCTCCTCATCGATGACCTCATCCAGCACGCTGAGGGGCAAGCTGGCCGCCTCGCCCTGAACTTGCTGCAACTGCTGCTGGAAGTACTCGATCAGGAACTGCTGGCCTTCCACCGTGGGATCGAGGCTGGCCAATTGGGTCTGAAGCTGGCCGATGTAGTTGGACAACTCGGCCCGCCGGAGAAGCACCCGCATCTGATAGTCGCGAGTTGTGATAGCTTTGCCGTCCACTGTAGCCACCGGGGCAGCTGGCTTGGCTATATACTCCTGATACAGCCCCGAGCCCAACACCAATACCACCAGCGCCACGGTAATGCCAGCGACGATGTAGAGTACTTTGCGTTGTCGCTTCTCGCGTTCAGCACGAGAGACCGTTTTCTGGCTGACAGCAGGAGCCTGTGGTGCGCGCTTCTTTGTCATGGCTTTGCCTCGTCGATACGAACCATCATATCCGCCCTACTCACGGGCCTATACCTTGCGCGCTGCGGCTACATATGGCAACAGAGCGAGGAAGCGCGCCCGCTTGATGGCCAGAGACAAAGTGCGCTGATGCCGGGCACAGGTCCCCGTTGTTCGACTGGGCAGTATCTTGCCTTTGTCAGTGACATAGTTGCGCAACTGGTCATAGCGCTTGTAGTCAATGTGAAGGTTTCTGTCCACGCAGAAAGCGCACTTCTTGCGCTGCGGTGGACCATAACGACCACGTGGTCCGAACCGTCGCGGGCGAAAACCTTGTTGCGGCTGTTGACTAGGCTGAGCCGCTGGTGATTCCTGAGGTGTATCGGTGCTCAAAATGTCCCCCTTTGACGATGAGCGTCACCCTTCGTGACCAACAAAGCGTATTACGCTTCGTCCTTTCGCACGATAAGGTAACGGATAATCTCTTCTACGACTCTAAGGCTTCGTTCCAAGCCGCGTACAGCGGTAGCCGGAAGCTCGATCTCGGCCACATAGTAGAACCCTTCAAACTGCTTCTTGATGGGATAGGCCAGTCTGCGCTTGCCCCAGCTGTCCACGCGAACCACTTGGCCCTGGAGATCGTTGACAAACTTGGTCACCTTGTCAACCAACGCCACCAAAGGTTCCTGCTCCATGGTGGGCTGTGCGATGAAGACGATCTCATAACCTGGCATCGTCATACCTCCTTTCCTTGGGATTGCTGCAAGACCGCACCGTCGGGGAGACCGTGCGCCCTGGAGCGGAAAGGTTGTCTGTACAACCTTCTGTCGGAAGGCCATTGTAGCACAAAAGCCCCCTGCAGGCAAACCAAAGGCACTGGCCATGGGGGCGCAAAGAACCTGAGCTGTATCACGCGGCGACTGCCGCTGTGTTGTCAAAGAAGCTTTTCCACGTTCGGTACCTTCAGTGGTCAGGTCCAGTTTGTTCGTTTGCGTCACGGACTTTGTATCTTACGGCCAGGGAGGATGGAGAATCGTCATAACGCCGCACGGCCTCAGTGGGACAGCAACGGATGAACAGCCGCAGCGCAAGCAGCACCACCGCAACGTCGTCTGCCTGTCCCACAAGTGGCGCCAAGTCGGGTATGAGATCGACTGGCAAGATCACATACCCCACAGCCGCAAGGGGGATCAGCTTGGGCCACACGGGCACCGAGGGATCGCGCAGCAGGCGCCAGGACACGCGTACCGTCCGCACCAACTCCCTCCACCAGCCCACTTGGTCTACGTGTCCGCCCTCTCCACTTCCGACTCCTACCCCTCCTAGCGCCGCAGGCTTTGCCCTGGGTCGAGTCCTCGTCGGGCACCGGAATATTATAACCACGGGATGCTGCGCCCGCAAGGTCACGGCCTTGCCGTCTTGCGACGACCTGCGCAGTTGGTCCATAAGCGCGGTGGTGAAGCGAGGCGTCCCTAATCGAGCGGGCTAGCACTCGTTTGCCAGGAGACTATTCTCCACTATAATCCGGCCCAACCATGAAAGGAAAGCTTACAATACGAGTACTCATTTTCGTCGAGAACATCCGGGCAAGAGCCAGTGGTCACCCAGACCATGCCCTGTGCAGTGGTACCTCTCCTCATATGCCCCGGAGCAATCTGACCAGGTCGCTTCGGTGGCCGGCCAGCGCGCTCCTGGCCCTGTTGGTACTTTGCACGGCCTGTGGTTCGCTGGCCTCGACCGATCCGTTGCCCACACCAAGGGTCACTGTAGTGCCCACTGTGGCCAGGGCGACCCAGACACCAGGGCTCGACAGGGTAGACCCTGACCGTGCCGAGATCAACGTATGGCACCCCTTCACCGGGACCAGAGAGGATCTCCTGAAGCGGCTTGTGGCCGACTTTGAAGCCAGCAACACCTATGGAATCCAGGTCACCGTTGAGTACCACGGCGACCTGCAGCAAGAGGTCGAAACGGCCCTCGCCATGGGTACGCCCCCTGACCTGATCATCAGTCCCTGCGAGCAGGTCGCCCACTATGCCGCGCACGATGCCCTGGTTCCACTGACCGTGTATCTCCAACATCCCAAGTATGGCCTGAGCGATACTCTGCGCAGCGACTTGTCGCCGGTAGCGCTGAGGAATCCCTGCCTTTCGGGCAAGTCTCAGGACCCGATCGGCATTCTCTGGGATACCAGCGCCGTAGTGATGCACTACAATGCCGACTGGCTCAAGAGACTCAAGGTCAACTCTCCCCCTCAGAGCCTCGATGAGTTCAAAGCCATCTGCACCATCGCCCGAGACCGCAAGAACGATGCTTGGGGCACCGTCCACGTCGCTGATGGAACCATCGCTGCCAATTGGATCCTGTCTTTGGGTGGTACCCTGGTAGACTCCAGGGGCCACCTCCCGCACTTGTACGACCCGGCAGTCTTAACCTACCTGACCATGATCCACGACCAAGTGGCCGAAGGCAGCGCCTATGGGGTGACTTCAAGCGCCGATGCCCTGCCGGCTTTTGCCGCCGAGAAGGCGCTGTTTACCTTTGGCACCACCGACGCCCTTCCCGCCTACGTTAGCGCCATTCAGAACCCGCGGACCAGGGTGCCTGCCTTTAACTGGACCATTGCGCCATTGCCCCACCTGAATGGTGATCCCACCGTCGTGCTACAGGGCAAGGTCATCAGCCTGATGCGTACCACTCCACGCCAACAACTGGCATCGTGGCTTTTCTTGCGTTGGTGGCTGGAGCCGCAGCACGATGCCCTCTGGGCCCTCGAGACGGGTTCGTTGCTCCTGTTCCACTCCAACCAAGAAGCTCCAGAAATGCAGGCCTACCTTAAGCAGAACCCTCAGTACGCCACGGCCTGTGGACTGGTTGGTCACGGGACTACCGAGCCCGCACTGCCCCACTGGTCTTCGGTTGCCGACCTGCTCGCCCAAGCCGTTGATACAGTGTCTCGCGGTGGCTCAGATCCTCGTGCTGTCCTGGCAGCAGCTCAGGCTGCAGTCGACGAGTTGCCGGCTCAATGAGCCTCAGCAAGCCTTTGGCGGGACGAGTCAGCTCCCTGCTCCTCTGGAGTACGATGTGCCTTCTGTCGCTGACGGCGTGCCAGGGCGCTGGACAAGCGACGCCCACGGCAACTGCCGTGCCCACTGCCCGGCCCTCATCCACTCCAGCAGTGATCGTCATCGCCCTGGATGGGGCTCGACCCGACTGGCTCATCGCCATGTCCAAAGCCGGCATCATGCCCACGGTCACAGAGCTTGTTGCACAAGGTTCGTCCGCTGGCTACCTGCAGAGCATCGATCCACCTCTCCTTCTTCCCACTTATCTATCGCTCAGCACAGGTCTGCTGCCCAGTCAGACCGGAATGGTCTCGAATCGGTTCAATACGCCCCAAGTCGGCTTTGCGGAGCACGTGGACAGCATTAGGTCGTTGGGCGTGTATCCTGAGCCCATCTGGCGGACGGCTATGCGCAATGGGCTGACCACCGCCACAATCGGCTGGCCGGCCGCAGACCCAGGCGTAGCCAGCCTTGGCGCAGACTATATGCTCGCCATCGGCGAAAGCGATGGCCCCCCGGCACGCCACATCCTGACCCTCTCTGAGGCTGAAGGTTGGAGCAGCGCACCCCCATCGTTCAGCCCTCCGCAGCAAGCCGTTCTGACCGTCACCAGTGCCCAGAGCAGCACCCTGGCCACTCTCAATCTGCTGTTGCTGGATACCCATGACGACGACTCGGCCCTATACGATGTTGCCCTGCTGGACCATGACAAGGAGCTCAGCAATGGCTACCATGAGGTCCCTCTCAGCCAGTGGGGGGCGGTAGAGATCAGCCCACGGCTCCACAGCGGCGCATACTTTTGCCTGACCGCATCTTCGGGTGTCACCGTCGCATTGTATCAAAGCCAGGTCTGTTACCTCCAGGCACGTCCCGCAGAGTTCCTGACCACCACGTACTCGACCTTTGGGTTCCCGCCACCTCCACCCGACTTGCACGCTCTAGGCGCCGGCTGGATCGCACCGCAGCAGTATTACGAGTTGGCCGAGGAGCGTTCACGGTGGATCATGGGGATTGCAGCCTGGGTCAAGGATCGCTACAAGCCGGACCTCCTGCTCACTGCCCCTACGGTGCTGGCAGACTGCGCTCGGGCATTCCTGCTCACTGACGAGCGACAACCGGGACATACTCCTGAGCTGGAGCAGCAATATGCATCCTATATCGAGCGAGGCCACGCGCTGGCAGATGAGCTTGTCGCCGCACTGCTGGCGGGGGTGGATCGAAGCCGTACCATCGTCATGGTGCTATCGACCCATGGGTACTTGCCCGTCTTTGGAGCAATTCGTCCTAACACGCTGCTTCAGAACGCTGGCCTGTTGAGGCTTTACGCCGTCGGACAAGAAGATTATGTTAATGCAACCACCAGCAAGGCCATCGCCTATGCTGCAGAAGGCAGCGCCCACATCTACGTCAACCTCAAGGGTCGCCAACAGCCCGGGGTCGTTGAGGCAGAGGACTATGCCAAGGTGGTGAAACAGATTGTAGACTTGCTGAGCCAGGCAAAGGACGCAGACGAAACTCCCCTCTTTGAGCGGATAATCACTCAGGACGAGTTGCGTGCGATTGGCCTGGGCTCTCCCAACGACGGCGACGTGTTCGTACAGGCAAAGCCCGGCTATACCATAACCGACATTCTGGGCTATCGGAGCAGCATAGTCGCGGCCAACTACCTGGGTGCGGCGGGTTTCAACGCCAGCCTGCCGGAGATGAGGGGCGTCTTTGTCATGGCTGGAGGGACCGTGCCGGCCGGCACGGTGATTCCGTCCGTACACCTCCTCGATGTGACGCCCACCATCGCGCGAGCCTTGGGCATACACCTGCCGTCCAAAGTAGTTGGTCGATCTCTGCAGGACCTCTGGGAGCAGGACTAGCGACCTCACCAGGAGAGCCCGCCGGTTACGTGGATCAGCCAGACATGAAGCCTACCGCTCTTTGTACTCAATCTCGTATTCGATGGGCACAACCTCGATCCAACTCTGTCCCGGCCGCAGGGTTAGCGGCGTGCCATCGAGCTGTAGATAACGACAAAAGTCACCTTGTCCGTCCCAAACCCACTTGCCCTCGATCATCACCCCATCACGGAAGAGCTGCGCCCTGCCCTCTCCACTAGCTTGGATGCTGTAAGTCGGCGAACCGGCCGAGTCCTTCACTCCAGCGTCCTTGTATTCGGCATAGTGGACAATAACGTTGGCAGCGCTTAGCTGCTCGCCGTTGAGGGCGTCCAGGTGCGGCGTACCGTACACCCATCGCCTGTACAATCCCGATCCCGCATCATACCGGAACTCTACCACCGCCCGCCGCGGAAACGGGATGTGGATGTATCCAGCAGGGGCGCCGGTGGGCGGCAGGTCTCCCGGTTTGGAGAACGAGAAACCAGGCAGTTGGATTGCCTTCTCTTTGCCTGTCTTGGCCATATAGGCCCGGACACGTTGTGCGCTGGTAGTCGCCCTGCCCATCCAGGCATAGTCTTTCCATGCCCCCTCCGGTGCAACCCAGTAGTAGGGCTCGCCGTGGAAATACTCGTCCAGGTCTGTCAGTGGGGTCTGTGAGAGCAGCCAGCGCACCTGGTCATTGGCGCCCGAATGAACCAGAGCCCCGTCGTACATGAACCCCAGATCGATGGTAAACAAGCGAGCACTGCGGATGGGTCGGAGAACCGCGGGGTCCTTGCTCCAGATCACTGCTGTGAACCGGGTGATATACCATCCGTCCATGGCCTCCTCGTACACAATGTCCGCTTCTGAGAGGCCTGACTGAGGCCGGACTTCGGCATCATTGCCGATTCGCACTAGAAGCGGGCGGCGTTGCAGAACGGCCGGGTCCGCCACGGTCTCCCCAGTGAGCACGTTATAGTCAGGCGGAACCGTAGGCGTCGGGATGGGCGTACTGGTCGGCGTTGCGGTAGCGGTAGCTTCGGTGGTCGCCGTGGGCTCCGGCGTTGAGGTCGCCAGCATGGTGACGACAGTGAACGTGGGCTTGGGTGTTCGCGTGGCCACCACGGTCGGCTCAGGCGCCGTCGAACACCCCATGAGGAGCATCCCGATGACCACCATGAGTACCCAACGGACCGGCTCCTGACGCACGCGATACCCCTTTGCTGTCATTGAGTAGCCTCCACCTGTCATGAACTAGGCGCGATTATATCACTGCCGAACCCGGCTACCAAGACAGCCGTCGGAGGAAAGCATCGCGAGCTATACAACGACTAGCCTGCCACTTGGCGAAACACTCGCAGCAGGTTCTCACCGAGAACCTTGCGCACGTCGGTATCGGCGTAGCCGCGTTCCAGAAGGCCAGCGGTGATATTCGGAACCTGGCTGGCATCTTCCAGGCCCACGGGCAGGGGCGCGAAAATCCCATCAAAGTCGGAGCCAATACCCACATGGTCAATCCCCGCCACATTGGCGATATGATCCAGGTGATCCAGCACATGCTTGAGCGCTACCCCCTTGCCCTCTGGAACCAGGAAGGCGGGCACAAAGGTCACACAGACCACTCCTCCGCTCGCGGCAACCTGCCGCATTTGCTCATCGGTAAGGTTGCGAGGGTGGGGGCAAAGGGCATAGGCATTGCTGTGGGAGGCCACCACGGGCTGTTGGCTCAGGCCGAGAACGTCGCGGACCCCCGCAGGCGCCAGATGGGAGATGTCCAGCAGTATGCCCAGCCGGTTGCATTCCTGGGCCAGGCTTTTGCCAAAGGTCGTCAGCCCACCGCCCGTGCAGCGTTCACCCACGCCATCGGCCGCCTGGTTGCGCCGACTCCAGGTCACTGTGACCAAACGCAGGCCCAGCCGGTAGAACGCACGCAATACGCCCAGGTCCCCTTCAAGCGCTTCAGCGCCCTCGATTGCCAGGATTCCGGCAACCTTGCCCGTGGCCTTGGCAGCAACGACGTCGTCGGCAGAGGTAGCCAGTGACATCACATCGGAGTTGTCGGTCAGCTCCTGATATAAGGCGTCCACCACGCGCACGGCCTGTTTGACCGCGCCCGCCGGCAGGTACTTGTCCTCGATAAAAACGGCAAAGACCTGGGCCGTTACTCCTCCCTCGGCCAGTCGTGGCAGGTCCAGTTGCCCGGTTTCCGATCGTTCTCCCAAACGCCTCTTGCCATCCACCATCTCCAGCAGCGTGTCGCAGTGTCCGTCAAAGACGATGCTTGCTCGGTGCAGTTCATTGGCGTTCATGCGGAGCCTCCCAGCCTGATTCTCGTCTCTTACGAGTTTCGGTCGTTCGAGACGACATTATAGGAGTCGGGACCACAAAAGACAATAGATGGCAGCGATACCGACTCATGAGCCCCGGGTTTGGAATGCGAGTCCTTGGGCACTATAATAGGAGTTCGAGCCAAATCCAGATGAGCAAGAGTTGATGAAACTGACCCAACTTGTCCACAACGGCGTTCTGGTGCCCCCAGCGCCTGAGCCTCACGGCCTGACTCTGACGGTCCGCGGCAAGCCCACGCCGCTCACGCCGAAACAGGAGGAAATGGCCCTGGCCTTGGCCAAAAAGCAGGGTACCGAATACGTGCAAGATGCGACTTTTGTGCGGAACTTTATGCTGGACTTTTCCCGCGCCCTCGGCATCGATCCCGCTCTCCGGGCTGATGAGGTGGATTTGACGCCAGCGGTGCAGGTTGTGGAAAGGGAAAGAGCCGCCAGGCAGAATCAGAGCCCTGAGGAGCGTAAAGAGGCAGCAGCCCAGCGCAAGGCCGAGCGCGAACGCCTGCGTGAGCTGTATGGCTACGCGACGGTTAATGGCGAGCGGACGGAGCTGGGAACGTACCTGGTCGAGCCCAGCGGCATCTTCATGGGCCGCGGCCAGCATCCGCTGCGCGGACGCTGGAAAGAAGGAGCTGGCACCGCCGATATCACGCTCAACCTCAGCCCGGACGCTCCTCGCCCATCCGGGCAATGGAAGGATATCGTGTGGCAACCAGAGAACCTATGGGTGGCCCGATGGGAAGACCAGCTCTCCGGAAAGACCAAGTACATCTGGTTGGGCGACACGGCAGCAGCCAAGCAAGCTCGGGAGGCTGCCAAGTTCGACAAGGCCATCGCCTTGCGGCGCAATCTGGACACTGTCCGGCGGCACATCGAGCGCGGACTTGCTGATCAGGACCCTCGTCGCCGGATGATCGCAACCGCGTGTTACCTGATCGATGCCCTGGGCTTGCGAGTGGGCGACGAAAAGGATCCTGATGAGGCCGACACGGTGGGCGCAACCACATTGCGACCGGAGCACGTGGATGTGAGCGCGGACCGCACCGTTCGATTCTGCTTCCTGGGCAAGGACTCGGTGGAGTGGAACAAGCAACTGCAGGTTCCTGACCTCGTGCTGGAAAACCTGACCTTCCTGCTGGACAATGCCCGGCCGCCGAGCAACTCGAATCGTGGCAAGGGGCGCGGCCATCCTACTCGGGACAAGCCTCAGCTGTTTCCCGACATCGCCAGCCACGACGTCAACGCCTTCTTGGGAGAGGCAGTTGCGGGGCTAACGGCCAAGGTGTTTCGTACCCATCACGCCACGCAACAAGTAGAGGAAAGCCTCTCTGGCTCCGGCGTACGCGCTAACCATCCCGAGTATGCCAAGTGGGAAGCGGTGAACCTGGCCAATATCTCCGCAGCCACCTTCTGCAACCATACCAAGAAAGTGGGTGTCAACTGGACCAGGGTGAAGGATCGCTTCGCCCAGCGCCGAGCAGTAGCTGAACAGCGCGTGCTAAAGAACACCGAGCAGGTCAAGGCCGCAAAGGCGAGTCTCGTGGACCTGCGCAAGGAAGCTCGTGAGAGCATTGCTGGTGCACCGCCCTCACAGCGTGAGCGTCGTCAAGCCGCTTATGACAAAAAACTCTCCCGGGCTCAACAACGCGTCAGCCAGGCTCAGACCCAACTCGAGAAAGCACGCCATGCTTTGGGCCGCATCAAGGCCCAGGCGACGGTCGCCAGCAAGAAAAAGTCGTGGAACCTTACCACGAGCCTCAAATCCTACGTGGATCCCCGCTCTTTTCACCGTTGGGGCCAAAAAGTGGACTATGACGTGCTGGGCTGCTACTATCCCGCCACCCTCCGCCGCAAATTCTCCTGGGTGCGGAAGGATGACGTCTCTGAGATGGATGAATGAGCGAGCAGAACGTTGTGGAAGCGGTTCAGAAGGTCTTGGCAAGCATCCCACCCCACGTGATCCTGGTAGCTGCCGCCAAAGGGCGGACGGTGGCCGAGGTTCGCGCCGCCATCTCTGCTGGAGTAACCCACGTCGGACACAACTATGTCCAGGAAGCAGCCCCGATGGTTTCGGCCGTTCCCGAACCTGTCCAGTGGCACATGATCGGCCACCTCCAGACCAACAAGGTAAAGACCGCCTCGGCCATCTTCCACATGATTGAGACTGTGGACTCGGCGCGTCTGGCTGACGAACTGAACCGCCGCTGCACCATGCTAGGAAAGACTCTGCCGGTCCTAGTCGAGATCAATAGCGGAGCCGAGTCCAGCAAATCTGGCGTGCTCCCGCAGGACCTCGAAGGGTTACTGGTTCATTTGAGCGCCCTGTCGCACGTGCAGGTACAGGGACTCATGACCTTGGGTCCGCGCTTTGGGGACCCCGAGAGTGCCCGGCCCTTCTTCCGCATCACCCGCAGCGCCTTTGAGCGCTTTGCAGCGACTCGGATTCCCAACGTTGAGATGCGATACCTTTCGATGGGGATGAGCAACAGCTATCGCGTTGCCATCGAAGAGGGCGCCAACATCGTGCGCCTGGGCACCGTGCTCTTTGGTGAACGGGCTTAGCCTACTGCTGATGCCGTCATCGCCACGATGACCGGCAACACTGAACTCGCCTACGGCAGGAGCTGGCCCGAAGCCGACCACTCGAACACCGGTCCGTCGCGGCATACCAGCAAGCCGTTCCAGGCACACGACCCACAGATCCCCAAACCGCACTTGATGATCGCCTCATAGCTTAGCTGACACGGGAGACCGTGGCGCAGACACAGCTCTCTCAGCGCATCCAGCATGCCGTGGGGACCACAGCCACACACCAATTGTACCTTTCCCGCTAGTTCCTTCCCCAGCAGACGGTCCGCCACCTCGGTGACCAAGCCCCGCTCCCCACAGGAGCCGTCCTCCGTGCATGTCCAGAGGCCCTTGCTCAAATCGCCCAGGGCCTGGCGAGACACCACCTGTGCCTCGCTGCGAGCACCGATCACGCTGGACACCTGCCATCCCGCCTCAACGGCCCGAGCGGCCAAAAAGGAGAGCGGGCCCGCCCCGTAGCCCCCGCCCACCAACAGCACATTGGCGTCTGGCATCGGTTTCGGTAGGTGAAAGCCCCGGCCCAAAGGTCCGCGCCACCATATCCAGTCGCCCACGGTCAGCCCGTGCAAGCGAGACGTCAGTGGTCCGACCGCTGCAATCGTCAGGGTCAGCGGCCGGCTATTCGCAAGGCTGAACGGCCTTTCATCAACTCCAGGCAGCCACGCCATCACGTACTGGCCCGGGGCCGCATCCACATCGGCATCCAGTACAAAGCGCTTGACCTGGTCCGCTTCATGGACAACCTCGAGGATACGGGCAGGCACCGGCAGGCTCGACTCATGGACGGGCATGGGCAATCCCCCGGATCTCATCCAAGCTACGGTATCCGTGCTCGATCATCAGTGCTTCCATCTCTTGCCTTATGGAGGCAAACGCGGTCTCACCCCGGTAATACAAAGCCGATCCCAGACCCACGGCACTGGCCCCAGCCATGATCATCTCCAGTGCGTCTCGGCCGCTCACGACTCCTCCGATGCCAATCACAGGGATCCGAACGGCGGCGCAAATGTCGTACACACAGCGGACTGCGATAGGACGAATTGCCGGACCTGACACACCCCCGACCCGGTTGGTGAGGATTGGC
>DDYO01000184.1 GCA_002348045.1 Anaerolineales bacterium UBA2232 | reverse complement strand
TCGGCGTCTCGGATTTCTGCGAGAACCGTCTGGAGAGTCCAAATATTGTCATGGCAGTCGCTCATAATGGCAACGAGCATCGTTCACCTCCACCCAAGCGTTGGTAGTCATTCTAGTACACGCGTTCAGGAGCGGCAAGTCCATGTCCTATGGGTGGCTTGGGCCAGGACCAAGGGTATGGACGGGCGCGGCCGCCTCACGGTTTGGAAGGTGACAACATGTCCAGGGCGAAGTGGGCGGCGGTGTACCTTGCGGCTATAGTGCTTCTCGGTGGGTTCGGCTATGCGCTGGCGCAGCCGGGGTGGTGGGTATGGTTGCCAGCCGTGAACAAGCACTGCTCGGACTGGACGGCCGTTGCAGCGTCTCCCACCGCGACAGCAGCAGCCACAGTGACACCCACTCCACCGGTCACGTGCACTGCGTATTCAGCTTGTCTGGCCCTGACCTCAGACGATACCCAGGTACGGGTGGGTGAGATGTTTACCGTGACGGCCCGGCTGACCAACTCGGGTTGCGGCATGATTGGCTTGCCACTGTATCGCCTGCGGTGGGAAGATGAGACGCCTTCCCATTTGGAGGTGTTGACACTGTTGGAAGTACTGCACTATCGTGGCCTTTTTGAGGGCGAGACTGATGAAGCCGCGTTCGTGCTCCGTGGTCTGAGCGAAGGGCAGGCGGTCTTGAGCGGGCACGTCAGCTTCGAGGTCCACTTGGGTTACCCGGGTCCAGCCTTCTGGGGCGGCGCCAGCAGTCCGCCTCTGTTGGTAACCATCGTGCCGGCGGGGAGTACACCCCGGTAGCCCGTGCCGACTATGGGAGGTCAGTCGCTGTTTACAACGATTGCAGAGTTCACGCCCGATGATGCAGAAGCGGGGGCGGGACTTGCCCTGCAGGATGCCAGCGGGCGTTACCTGTTCTTTCTGTCAGGCAGCCGTCATCGTTGTTCTCCGGGTGAGCTGTTCTACGCGGGCATCGGCGGTCACAGAGAAGCAGGCGAGGACTGGATAACCTGCGCGCATCGGGAAGCCAGGGAAGAGATTGGTACCGACATTGAGATTATCGCGGCAGCCAGTACCTGGTTGGTTTCTCACCACGGCCTTGTTCAGCGAGTGGAACTGAGGGATCGCCCACGCCCGCTGGCCTTGGTTGAGATGATTCACCCGGCCGATTCCCCCAGGGCCGGGGAGCTGTATCGCATCGTGGTGTTCCGAGCATCCCTTTGTGGTGAACCAAAGCAGTTGCCGCCAGAAGAGGTGCAGGGTATCATCGCTCTGACTGTGAGTCAGGTGATCAGGGGCATTAGGGAGCGGCCAACGCTGTTGGAGCTCTTGACCGACGGCGCTGCCATGGTGGCTGGCCACGAACGTTTGGACAACCGGGTTCGCGTTTACCCACTCGGCACAGCCAGGGCATTAGCCTTCTTGCTTGACGACGTTGACGTTGGGCTCGCCGACGATTGTGCGCACAATCATGGAGGCGGTGAGATCTTGGGGGGGCCGGGGGCAGGCCTGCAAAGCGCTGGAATGCGATGCTCCGGCGGAACTTGTCCCCCGGTTAGACCGGATGGCGAGCATTCCTTCTCTGATACAGGAGGCTGACCGTGATACCGATGACAAAAAGGGAACGACTGGAGGCGACCGTCGCAGGCGGCGACGTGGATCGGCCTGCAGTGGCGCTGTGGCGGCACTGGCCTGGCGATGACCAGCATCCGGAGGAATTTGCCAGCTCCACCGTTGGCTTTCAGAGGGCGCTGGACTTTGACTTTGTGAAGTGTATGCCAGCCAGCACGTACTGCATCGCCGACTGGGGCGCCACTGGTCGCTATGTGGGCAACGAGGAAGGGACCCCGCAGTATGGTCCGCGAGTCATCCAGCGACCTGAAGATTGGTCCCGCCTCCGCATGCTGGATCCAAGGCGAGGATCGCTTGGCACGCAACTGAACGCGCTAGAGTTGATTGGCAAGGGGTTGGATGGCGTGGCGCCGTTCATCGAGTCAGTTTGGAGCCCATTGGCACAGGCCAAAAACCTGGCTGGAGAGCGCATCCTGTCGGATCTTCGGCAGTATCCGACTGCCCTCAAGGAGGCCCTGGAAGTCATCACCGAATCCACAATCCGTTTTATCCTTGCCGCGCGGGAGAAAGGCATCGCCGGGATATTTCTCGCGCTGCAACATGCCAGCTACGATCTCTTGAGCCAAGCCGAATACAGGGAGTTTGGACGACCTTACGACTTGAGGGTGTTGGAGGCTGCTCGCAGCCTATGGTTCAATGTCCTTCACGTTCACGGTAACAACATCATGTTCCGAGAGGTTGCCGACTACCCTGTTCAGGCCATCAACTGGCACGACCGCGAGACGGCCCCCAGTCTGAGCCAGGCGTTGAACCTCTTCCCGGGTGCGCTCATCGGTGGGATTCGGCAAGTGGATACCCTGGTCCGTGGCACGCCAGATGACATACACTCAGAGGTTCGCGATGCCCTGACCTCCACCGGGGGCAAGCGGCTGGTGGTGGGAACGGGCTGTGTAACCTGGATCACTACTCCGGCGGGCAATATCCGTGCCGTAAGATCGGCGGTGGAGCGCTGACGGTGCGGTAATCCATCGAAATGCGGTATAATCTAAAGGAAGTCTTACCAGAGGAGGCGATGATGAAGAGCATGACGAAGCGAGAACGACTGGAGGCCACCATCAATGGGGCGCCGGTCGACCGCGTGGCCGTCGCACTGTGGCGCCACTGGCCGGGCGATGATCAAACGGGAGTGGAACTGGCCCGCTCGGCCCTGGACTTTCAAAAGATCTTTGATTTTGACTTTACACNNATGCGTGGCCGATTGGGGGGTAGAGTCGCGCTACGTCGGCAACGACGATGGTACCCGCCAGTGGACCAAACGAGCGGTCAACTCGGTGGAGGACTGGGCGAAACTCAAGGTGCTCGATCCCAGGAAGGGCATGCTGGCGGAAGTTGTCACAGCGCTTAACCTAATCAACAAGGGCGCGGGCGATGTGCCGTTCTTGCAGACCATTTTCAGTCCCTTATCACAGGCCAAGTTCCTGTCGGGTGACAGGCTGATGGTGGACATCCGCACCAACCCCGATGCTTTCAAGGCGGGTATGGAGACTATCACCGAAAGCTCGATCCGCCTCATGGAAGCCATTCGGCCTACGGGCATTGCTGGCGTGTTCTTTGCGCTGCAGTACGCGGTCTACGACCGCATGAGCGAGGCGGAGTACCGGGAGTTCGCCCAGCCCTACGATTTGCGCGTGCTGGAGGCGGCCAAAGGCCTTTGGTTCAACTTGCTGCACCTCCATGCCGAGAACGTGATGTTTGACCTGGCGGCCGCCTATCCGGTCCATGGCATCAACTGGCACGATCGCGAAACGCCCCCGACCCTTAAGGAAGCGATGGATCTGTTCCCCCGGGCGTTGGTGGGAGGGATGCGCCGGGTGGAGACGATGTTGCGTGGCACTCCGGAGCAGGTGCGCGCCGAAGCGCTTGATGCTATCGAGCAGACGGGTGGGAAGCGCCTGATCCTGTCCACAGGATGCGTCAGTTCGGTCAATGCACCATGGGCGAACTTGAGGGCAGCCCGTCAGGTCGTCGAAGGGAAGCACTAGGATCCGACGATCGGCCGTCGGTTACTGTACAGCCCATGCGTCCATCAGCATGGGCTGTGCAGGCACTGGCAAGAGTACGGCGTGCGGCAGCTGTGCCGGGAGGACCGTTCCCCACTACTCCCGGTCAGTGCCCCATACTATGGTCGTAGGCGGACAGTATCATCGCGCTGGAATCTGATAGGGTTGCCTAGAAAGGACTTGTAGTGCCTCGGTCCCTCGGAATCTTGACGGGTCTTTTAGTCGCGGTTGTATTGGTGGCCGCCTGCACACCAAAGGCCGAGCCTACGCCTACTCCTCTTCCTTCCCCCACTCCCACACCCAGCCTCGATGGCGCTGAAAGCGTGGCGACCGAGTTCTTGCGGGCCTGGGAGGCCCAGGCTTATGATCAGATGTACGAGTTGTTGTCGCCCACGGCCCGGTTGGCCACCTCCGCCGAAGCCTTCTCCAAGCGGTATCGTGATATCGCCTCCGAGGCCAGGATGACCAGCCTGGCAGCCCGCATCTCGTCCGTGGAACGCACAATGGCTGCTGCTGCAACGGTGACCTTCACCCTGTCCGTCGATACGCTTCTGGCCGGCCCATTTGAGCTGGAGAACACCCTGTCGCTGGTCCACCAACAAGGCTGGGGTGTGGATTGGAGCCCCACGGCGATCTTTCCCCTGCTCGTGCGTGACAATCTGGTGCACCTCTTTGTTGATGTGCCTGAACGAGGCGCCATCTATGACCGTCGGGGTGCTCCTCTGGCGGTGCAGGGGCAGCTGGTGGAAATCGGAGTGGTTCCAGGCCAGATCGGCGACGAAGCTCGCCTGGTCCAGGTCCTATCATCCCTGTTGGGGCTTTCGGCGGACAGGGTGAGGGCATCTTATGCAAATCCAGGCCGGCCAGACTGGTTCATGCCGGTGGGCCAGGTCAGCCTGGAGGTGTTCTCGTCCAACCGGGAGCTGTTGACCAGCGTGGCGGGAATTACCTGGCGCGAGATCGCCCGTCGCGTTTACCCACAAGGTTCTCTGGCCAGCCACATGGTGGGCTACCTGGCGCAGATCAGCGCGGAAGCGCTAAAGGAGCGGTCGGCGGACGGCTACCGGGCCGGTGACCTGCTGGGCGTGGCTGGTCTGGAAGGCTGGGGCGAAAACCTGCTGTCCGGGTCGCGTGGCGCCACGCTCGCTATCATCGATCCGTCTGGCCGCATTGTGTGGAGCCTCGCCAAGCGGGCGGCTGGAACGAGTGGCGATATTCAGCGNNTGGAACGAGTGGCGATATTCACACCACCCTCGATGTCAGCCTGCAGAGAGCCGTCGAGGGCATACTTGGGGACCGGGTGGGAGCCATTGTAGCCATGGATGTGCAAACTGGCGAGGTGCTTGCAGCGGCCAGTTATCCGGGTTTTGACCCTGGCCAGCTTACCGCGGGGGCAACCCCCGAACAATGGCAAGCGCTTCTTAACGATCCTCTGCGCCCTTTCGTGAACCGGGCGATCGCTGGGCAGTACCCACCCGGGTCAACGTTCAAGGTGGTGACCATTGCGGCGGGCATGGAGTACCTTGCTCTGACTGAAGGCACACAGTTCTATTGTGCGGGCCGTTGGGATGGCGTGGCCGATGGCGCAACGCGCTACTGCTGGTTAAAGACCGGGCACGGGAGCTTGAACCTCTTTGAGGGCCTCATTCAGTCTTGCGACTCAGTGTTCTGGGAAGTGGGCAAGCAACTGAACCAGTACGATGCCTTTGTCATGGCCAGGATGGCGCGTGGGTTTGGGTTGGGGAGCGCGACGGGGCTGAACGCGTTGGGTGAGGCGCCCGGTCTGATTCCGGACCCGGACTGGAAAGCGCAGCGTTACACTGGCGTTGAGCAGCAGTGGTTGGCCCGTGATGCGGTTAACATGGCGATTGGTCAGGGCGACGTGCTGGCTACTCCTCTGCAGATGGCGAACCTCATGGCGGCGGTCGCCAATGGAGGAACCCTGCTCCAGCCCCGACTGGTGCTCGGAGCTCCAGGCTCATCGGACGGGGCGTCGGACTCGAGCCCCCTAGTGATCGGTCAGTTGCCCGTATCTTCGGCATCCCTGCAGGTCATCAAGAGGGCATTGGAGGGGGTCGTCACGCGGGGAACGGCCTCCCGGGCGTTTATCGGAGCACAGGTACGCATGGCCGGTAAATCGGGAACTTCAGAGGCGCCACCTTATGTATCCCACGCGTGGTTTGTGGGGTACGCTCCCGCCAGCAGCCCGAGGATTGCTGTCGCGGTCGTCCTGGAGCACGGCGGCGAGGGAGGCGGCGATGCGGCTCCCCTGTTTCGCAAGGTTGTTGAGGCATACATGGCGCTACCTTCGTCATAGCCTCTGCGGAGGCACGGCAATTTGACAAACAAAAGGGATATGCTATAATCGCCCCCGATTGACGTCCGGAGGCCATGTGTACCCAAGAAGAGAGGCGCAACGCCCAGGCGTGTACCACGCGAAACTGCAAGGGAGCACTCGCAAGAGTGCTCTTTTTTCGGGCTCATTGCCCGAAACCTGTTTGTTTTCCCGAGCTGACCACATTGGTCGGCTTTTTTTGTGCCTTGACGTGGAGACCAACGATGCCGATCATTGACATTCCGGGTCTGATAGATGCCCACGTGCACCTGCGGGATCCCGGCGCCACGCATAAGGAGGACTGGTACACGGGCACCTGCGCCGCCCTGGCAGGAGGAGTCACCACCATCCTGGACATGCCCAATAATCCATCCCCAACGGTAGACATTACGAGCCTGCAGGATAAGCGCCAGGTGGCATCGGCGCGAGCAGTCTGTGACTACGGGCTATTCGTGGGGGCAACGGCGGGCAATGCCGCATCGGCCAGCGAGCTGCCTGGGCCAGTCGGTCTAAAGGTCTACATGAACGAAACCCATGGCCCGTTGCGGCTAGAGGACCTTCCCACGCTCGTGCGTCACTGGCAAGCCTGGCCACGCGGCCGCCCGATCGCTGTGCATGCTGAGGGCTCGGCACTGCTGCTGGCGATGGCACTGGCCCAGTTGCACGGAAAACACGTGCATTTGTGTCACGTGAGCCGACGGGTTGAGCTGGAGCTAGTGCGTCGCGCGAAGGAGCACGGGTGGCCGGTGACATGCGAGGTCACGCCACACCACTTGTTCCTTTCTTCCGAAGATGAGGGAAAGCTGGGTGCTCTGGCCCACATGAAACCGGCTCTGGGCAGCAGGCAGGATCGCTGTGGCCTCTGGGAGAATCTGGATGTGGTGGATCTGGTGGCCACGGATCACGCGCCGCACACCCTTGCCGAAAAAGCAGCAGCGCAGCCACCCCCGGGAGTACCAGGCCTCGAGACCATGCTTCCGCTGATGCTGACGGCGGTGGCGGAAGGGCGGCTCACTTTCCCCCGGCTGCTGGAATTGATGGTTAGCGGCCCGGCGCGGGTCTATGGTTTGCAGCGTGCAACGGGGAATCGGGCCACTGTGGACACCGAAAGCCGATTTGTGATAGGTGATGGTCTCTTGACCAAGTGCGGCTGGACTCCCTTTGCCGGCTTGCCAGTCCGGGGCAGGGTGTTGCGTACAGTGGTAAGAGGCATTGTGGCCTACGAGGAGGGTCAAGTGCAGGTGCCGCCCGGGTTCGGGCGCGCAGTGCGATTTCTGTGAACATGACCGCCGGCATTGCGCCACCACGGGTTCCGTAGAGATTTCGTGGCACTGGCGCAGCTCCAATGGCCTCCCAAACGCAGGACGGCGTGGGATTGCCATCGGTGCAGAGTCCTGCGGCCTGCAGTACTCGAGGTGTATTCTCGGTCACCAGACGTGCTCAGTGGGAATGAGTAGCGGATGGGGTCAAGCGGAACCCTAGGGTCCGGCGGGAGCTGGCGTCTATTGCAGTCTAGAGAATCGATTGGAGGGCAACATGGTGTTCAATGGCAAGTCGCGAGGCCGGCGTGGTGCATTGTCGAACTCGACAGCCCGGGACTATTTCGTCGGGCAAGACATCCTATCGGTAAGGCAGTTCGATCGCGATCGACTGGAGTACCTCTTCGCCCTGGCGGAGGAAATGCGCACCGTCGTCAAGCGTGAGGGCTCCTCCAACATCCTGCGAGGACGGGTGTTGGCCTGCCTGTTCTACGAACCCAGCACGCGCACCAGCTCATCNNATTCGTCGGTGACCAAGGGCGAGTCGCTTCGGGACACGGTACGGACCTTGGAGTGCTATGCCGACGTTATCGTGATTCGCCATCCGGAGACGGGCTCGGCCCAGACCGCCGCCGATGCGGCTCGCAAGCCGGTGATCAATGCTGGCGATGGTGTGGGTGAGCATCCAACACAGGCTCTCCTCGACATCTTTACCATTGAGGAGGAGCTGGGCGGGATCGATGGTTTGACAGTGGGCATGGTTGGTGACCTCAAATATGGGCGAACTGTGCATTCCCTCGTCCGTCTGCTGAGCTTGTTCAACGTGCAACTGCGCTTCGTTTCGCCAGATTCCCTACGCCTGCCGGACGAGCTTTTGAAAGAAGTTGGGGCAAAGGGCATTCCCTATTCGGAGAGCCAGGATTTGCAGCAAGTCATCGGAGGAGTCGATGTTCTGTACGTGACCCGGGTGCAAAAGGAGCGCTTTGCAGATCTCGCCGACTATGAGAAGGTGAAGGACTGCTATACGATCAGTGCCGAAACGATGCGCCAGGCGAAGGAGCATATGGTAATCATGCACCCGCTGCCGCGCGTAACGGAGATAGCGGAGGACGTCGATGACGATCCACGCGCCGCCTACTTCCGGCAGATGGAAAACGGCAT
>DDYO01000126.1 GCA_002348045.1 Anaerolineales bacterium UBA2232 | reverse complement strand
GTAACTGTGTAGCCGTGCTTCAGGTCTTTTCCCGCAAAATGATTCGAGCGAAGCACACTTGAGACATCGATAAGCAAGCGATTCATTAGAAAATCTCCAGTACGGTTTTCTTCTTGAGCTTCTTGACTTCCACCCCACCGAGTTTGGTGTACTCCCCGCCGCCGCGGTTATACTCGTCAAACACGCTGACCTCTAAGTCGCCGTGCTCCTGCTGAACGTCCTGGAGCATCTTGATCAGGTCTGAGATTTTATAGTCGTCCATTACAGCCTCACCTCCAGGCGAGTGTACAGTTCTCCCCGGCCGGGGCCGAACATTTGCTCGCGCTCCATGCGGAGTTCGGAAATCCTCACCCCCGCGTTCTTTTCGAACTCGTTGAGAGCAGCGGCGATCTGAGCCTCGGCTGTCTGCTTCAGTCTCTTCATTTCCTCAATGTTCATTTCTCTTCCTCGTCCATTTGCGTCTGCCTTTCCATCTCTGCAATCACAGCCTTCGGGAAATAAATCCTTTACCAGGCCTTCTCCCCGCACACCGTGCAGACCTTAGTGATCGCTCCCATCTCTACCCAGTCGCCGTCGTCCCGCTGGTATGTACCGTCCGGACCTGGCTCTGCCAGATCCTCCAGCTCCCCGCCGCACTTCACGCAGACCTCAACGCCCAGTTCCTCCGGCAGCGCAGGTGAAACGGCACCCTGTTGTGCTTCAACCATAGCTTCCTCCAGCGTCTTCATTTCTTCTTCTCCTCCTGATANNCCTTGCGAAGGGCTTTCGCTTTTTTGGAGTTCAACGTCGTCGCCTCCTAATATAAACGTCATTCCCTTGAGCTTGCCCGGGACCTCTCCCAGCCATACGACCTTTGACCGCTTGAGCACGAGAGACTCCACCAGTGGGTACGGCTTGCCGTTTGACACAATTTTCTTGTGGTGCCAGGTGTTGGCCATTACATATCCTCCTCCTCCTAGTTAAACACCCAAATAAACCCTGCACACAGCAGGACGAACAGGACCAGGCTCAATGCTACGTTTATCATAGCGAGCGCCAGTTCTTGCGCCATGGCAACCAACCCTTGGCACCTGGCCGACCACGCCCGAAAAAGCCCATACACGAACGCCCCCATGAAGGCTGCCTTCAGAAAGCTCTGCGCTAATTGTGTTATCATATCCTCTCCAGACTCCTTAGCGAAAATTTCAAATCATCGTCGATATCTGCCTCAAATAGTAACCATTTCCGGTACCCAGCCGGCAGATCCTCCAGCCTCATACCTCGGTGCTTGCCGAAGCCGATCTTCTCGACAAGGACCGGCCGGTCGCCGGTCTCCAGCAGGTCAGGCAACGACATGCCGGAATCCTCTAGGATGCGGGCGAGCAGCTCATAGGTGCAGATGCAATCAGCCATCGCCCTGTGATAGCCCTCGTCAACGTCCAGCCCCAAGTAATAGCGCAATGTCTGGAGTTTGTGGTTCGGCGCGTCCCTGTAGATGGACTTAGCCGCGCGCAACGTGCAGTACCCGCCATTGACCTGCCAGTGCTTCGACAGGAACCTACGGTCAAAAATTTCGTTGTGAGCTATGAGAAACACGTTTGCAAAGTGATCTTCTGGAAACTGCGCCAGCACCTCCTCTATCGAGGGCGCGTCAGACACCATCGCGTCCGTAATGTGCGATGCCGCCGACGCTGCCGGATTGATCGGGCACGTCGGCTTCACCAGCGACTGAAACTCGGAGACGACGCACAGGTCGCTGTCGATCTCGAGCCAAGCGACTTCGCATATCTCGTCGGTGCCAGTGAGTCCAGTTGTTTCTGTGTCAGCAATTAAGATTTTCAACCCAGGCTCCCCCGTATCTGCTCTGACAAGTTACTGATCTTGGTGTTGTTCGCTGTGTTGCGTGCCTCCAGGTATTTTATGTGCTGCTTGTACATGTCGATGACCTTGTCGGCTTGAGCTGCCTCGGCAATGTGACTGATAACTACCACGCACAGGATCGCCGTGAAGAACTCACCGGCGAAGGCGCGCTCGATTGCCACAAAGCAGAAGAAAACCGCGGTTGCTATTTCAAGTATCCCTCTCAATTTTCCCTCCCAAATGATTGGACGCAGTACCTGTGCGCCAGCCCCTTCGTGCCGAAGGCAGTCACCAGCACGACGGGATCCCACATCTGAATTTCATACCAGCACAGCGGGCACACCGGCATGTCTACCGGGTGCTCGATGGCGGTCTCGATGTTGAATATCATTTATATTTCTCCATAACCCCAGCGATCGCTTTCGCTCTAAAACCTTGCACAGCCAAGAGCATCTGTAAATGATCTGCGAGTATCTTGTGGAGCCTCTCACTGGCAGATGTGCCACGAACTCTGTCCGCTGTGGCGTTGATCGCCTCCTGCAGTTCAGTGGCGCTGAGCTGGCCAGCGAGGTCAAGTGTGATGTCCAGGGTCAGCGCCGCCATAACCTACACCCTCCTTACTTTTTCTTGTGAAACTCAACGGACGCTGCCCGGAAAGCCTTGCCCAGCTTCTCCAGGTCCAGTGTCAGTTTCCGGGCGCGCTGGGCGGCGGCCTTGATGGTGGCCGCGTCGGCCAGTTCGTCCTCGAGGGCTCTTGCGGTCATAATCGTGTCGTGGATGAGATCGTTCGTTTTAGGTACTCCTTCATGTATTGATAAGCAGGAGAGCAGCTATCACAGCCCTCCCAGTTTAGGCACTGCTCGGCGGCGAGCCGGTGGGCTACAGCTTCGGCGAAGTCATCATACTGCCCGAGACGCAGCCTCGTGCCCTCCGAAACTAGCTCAGCGGACCATTTGCATCCGGTTCTGGTCCAGCTTACCCCCTTAACCCCGCTAGTGTTGTTCTTACTATTCCCAGTATTTCTTAGGTTACACACTTGGCTGACCTCACGTAGGTTCTCGATCCTGTTGTCCAACTTATCTCTATTGATGTGGTCTATGCCGCTCTCAGGCATATACCCGTGGTGCCATAACCATATTAGCCTGTGGACTCTAAGGTGTACCCCGTCGACCATTATTCTTAGGTAGCCTCTTCCGCACAGTCCTCCGGCCGGACCCCCTAAACACACGCAGTTCGACTGGCGGGTTCTCCGAATCAAACAACCGTCCTCCCTGTAATCAAACAGTTCCCGCACTCTTTCCTGTGTCGGCTGCTTTCTCCTGGTCGAACCTAGCGCTTTTGCACTTTGGGCAGATTCGGACGTCAGGCTTCCGGGGGTACCACTCATGGCCACACCTCTTACATTTTATTTGAGCTACGTTTGTTTCCATGAGCCTACTGTACTCCCTATGAGTAAACTTGTAAAGAATAAAAATAGGGCCGGCCGGCTCCGGGTAGCCGGCCCTAATTGTGTTATAACTGCGTGGATTTAGGTACTAATTTTGTCCAGTTGTTCTGTTTGTTGCTGACCGACGTGG
>DDYO01000006.1 GCA_002348045.1 Anaerolineales bacterium UBA2232 | reverse complement strand
TGGTCAGGATCATCGCATCCTGGAGATCTGTAACCGCTGGCAGATCCATGCCCGATGGTGGGAGCCCGGCGAAACTGTCTGGCGGGAGTACCTCAAAGTCCTCACCGACACGGGCCTGCTCTGTCTGATTCATCACGACTTGCTGTCTGATAAGTGGGTGATCACCCAGATCTATGATTGACATGGCCCCATCGCCCCACTTGGCGGTTCTGCCTCCATACTTTTCATGATGAACGAGTACATCGAACTGCACTGCCACAGCTACTATTCCCTGCTGGACGGGGCTTCCTCACCGGAAGCGCTGGTCCAGCAAGCGGCATCTTTGGGCTACCGGGCCCTGGCCGTGACCGACCACAACGGTCTGTACGGCGCGGTGCGCTTTTGGCAAGCGGCCAAAGCCGCCGGCATCAAACCCATCTTCGGCGCGGAGCTGTCGCTCCAGGATACCGGTCATCTCACCCTCTTGGTGGAGACCCAGCGAGGCTATGCTAACCTCTGTCAGCTGATCAGCACCGCCCAACTGGCTGGCGCCAAAGGATCCCCCCACCTCACGATGGACATGCTGGCCTCCCGCGCCGAGGGGTTGCTCTGCCTGTCCGGCTGCCGCCAGGGAGTCCTAGCCCTCCCTCTTACAGCGGGCGAAACTCAGCAAGCCGTGGATACAGCCAAGGGCCTGCGAGACATCTTTAGCCGCGACCGCTTCTGGATCGAATTACAGCGCCACCTCTTGCCCAGCGATCGAGAGCTCGTGTCCAACCTGGTCGACCTGGCCACACAACTGGAGGTCCGTTGTGTCGCTACCAACAACGTGCACTATGCCGAGCGGACTGGCCAAAGGCTGCACGATGTCCTGACCTGTATCCGCAATCACACCACTTTGCCCGAGGCCCTGATGTCCGGAATCCTTCATCCCAATTCCGAGCTGTTCCTCAAAGCTCCCGCCGAAATGCGCGCTCTCTTTGCCGATCTCCCCCAAGTGATCTCCGATACCCTGGGCATCGCCGAACGGTGCAACGCCAGCCTGGACTTTATCGACCAGCGGCTGCCGAGCTTTCCCCTCCCCCCCGAACACACCCACACCAGTTACCTCCATACCCTTGCCCACGAAGGCTTGCTGCTCCGCTACAACCCTGTCACACCCGAAGCGCAGGCGCAGCTGGCTCATGAGCTGGCGGTCATTGAGCGCATGGGCCTGGCCGGCTATTTCCTCGTGGTGTGGGACATCGTTCGCTTTGCTCGCTCGCGGGGCATCCGTTGTCAGGGACGCGGGTCGGCCGCCAATTCCCTGGTCGCCTATGTGTTGGACATCACCCCCGTGGACCCCTTGCGCTACAACCTGCTCTTTGAACGCTTCCTGAACGAAAATGCACGCACCATCCCCGATATCGACATTGATTTTGCCGCTGATCGTCGAGAAGAGGTTATCGAGTACGTCTACCAGCGCTACGGTGAGGAACACACGGCCATGGTTTGCAACACAGTGACCTACCAGGCCAGGTTGGCCTTGCGGGAAGTGGCCAAGGCGATCTGCTTCCCACCGGACGTGATCGGCCGGCTGGCCAAGGCGGTGGACTGGGGCTCGACAGCGCAAGCAGCGGACCAGGTTGAACGTGCCAATCCCGAGTTGTTCGCCGAATCCAGCGGCGCCTCACTGCCCTGGCGCCTCCTGGTCGAGCTGTTGCGGGAGATATCCGATGTACCCCGCCACATCTCCATCCATGTGGGAGGAATGTTGATCACCGCAGCGCCGCTGGTACAGGTGGTCCCTGTCGAACGGGCAACCATGCCCGGCCGTGTGGTTGTGCAGTGGGATAAGGACAGCGTTGAAGACGCCGGTCTGATCAAGATTGACCTCCTCTCCCTGCGCACCCTGGGCATGATCACCGAAGCGCTGGGGCACATCCGCGAACAACGCAGCGTAGACCTTGACCTGGACCACCTACCGCTGGATGATCCGGCTGTCTATGACATGCTGCAGCGGGCAGATGCCGTGGGTTGTTTTCAGGTGGAAAGCCGAGCCCAGGCACAGATGCTCCCTCGCCTGCGCCCCGAACGATTCGAGGACATTGTAGTTGAAGTGGCGTTGGTACGTCCGGGCCCCATTCAGGGTCATGCCGTACATCCTTACCTGCAACGCCGGCAAGGCCGCGAACCGGTGACCTATCTGCACCCTTCCCTGGAATCGGCACTGGCCGAGACCTACGGTGTCATCGTTTTTCAGGAGCAGGTGATTCGCGTTGCCATCGCTACTGCAGGCTTTTCGCCTGCGGAAGCCGACCAGCTACGCCGAGCCATGAGCCGCTCCCGCAAGATCATGGGCTCGCTCCGGGAGCGCTTCTTGCAGGGCGCGCGGGCAAAGGGTGTCGATCACGATATCGCCGAACAGATCTTTCAGCAATTGGCCGGCTTTGCCGAGTATGGCTTTTGCAAATCCCATGCCGCCGCCTTTGCCGCCATTGCCTACCAGACCCTCTATCTCAAAGCCCACTTTGCTCCCGAGTTCTTCTGCTCTCTACTGAACCATCAGCCTATGGGGTTCTACAGTCCCGAGGTCTTGCAAGGAGATGCCCAGCGCCACGGCGTGCCCATCCTCGGGCCGGACATCAACGGCAGCGATCAGAAGTGTACGCTGGCGCGGCAGGGCGATGCCACGGCCATCCGCCTCGGCCTGGAGTACGTGTTAGGTCTGGGAGAAAGATGGCAGGACCGCATCGTGGAACAGCGTGGAACGCGCCTCTATTCGGACCTACAGGACCTATGGCGCCGCACGCAATTGCCCCGAACCGACCTGGAGAACCTCATCCGCGCCGGAGCTATGGACGGTTGGGGACGATCAAGGCGCGACCTGCTTTGGCAACTGGGGGCGCTGCACATTCAGGAACAAACCCTGGATATCGACGTGCCCATCATTCCGGCTACGATGCCCAGGCTCAGCACAACTGAACGATTGGGTTGGGAGTATGAGCTGCTCGGATTAGCTCCCGGCAACCATATGATGAACCTCTACCGTGAGCGCCTGGACGCCCAAGGCATCCTCACCAGCAAGGCTTTCCAGGAACAGAGCGATGGTCAGCAAGTCCAGGTTGCTGGGATGGTCGTTGTCCGGCAGCGTCCTCCTACGGCCAAGGGAATGGCCTTCATCACCTTGGAGGACGAGGAAGGGCTGATCAACCTCATCATCCGCCCCGACGTGTACGAGCGCCATCGGGATATCATCCGACACTCACCCCTCCTAGTGGTCAGGGGCCGGGTGCAGCGAGAAGGCTGGGCCTTGAGCGTGTTGGTACAGTCTTTGCACGCCCTGCAGTAAGGCATTCCACTTTTCGACCACCTCCGCCATTGTGCCCTCTCGCATGCAGGCCAATCCTCTCAGAGCCACACAGACCAAGNNCGCTTCCGACAGCTGTCGGAAGCGAGGCTCTTGTGCGTTGAAATCAGAAACCGGGCGCCACGCACGTTGCCCGTTCGCCCCTGTCTAGCGTTTTGCGGGATCTTCCGGCACGCCCCACGGGAAAAGAATCACCTTCAAGCCTTCGCGAGCACCAGAAATCCGGATGCCCTCATTGGCTTCTTCCAAAGAAAGACGATGGGTGATCAGCTGGCCAATCGGAACCCGTCCATTGGCGATCAGCTTGAGAGCCAGGCCATAGGTGCTCATATCGCGATTGCGGCCCATGCCCGTACCCTCACAACCCACCAGCATGCTCTCACCATAGTGGAGGATGTTCAAGTCAAACGGAACTGGCGGGCTGCTCACCGGCACACCACCGAAAAGCACGATACGGCCAACCTGCTTAATCACCGTAAGGGCCTGGGGCACAAGGGCCGGAATGCCCACCGAGACAATGACCGCATCAGCGCCAACGCCGCCGGTGAGATCCTTCACCCTCTGAGTAAAATCCTCGTTATTGGGATCGATGACATGATCGGCACCCAGCTTTAGGGCCCATTCCCTTCGAACTGGATCCGGCTCACTCACAATGATCGTCGCGCCCATCGCCTTGGCGATGATGACATGCATCAAGGCCATCGGGCCACCGCCCTGAATGACCACCGTGTCGCCGATGCGCACCTGAGCCTGATCCCGAAGTGAGTGGATGCAGTCCGCCAACGGCTCGACCATGCTGGCATCCTCGGACCGGACGTGATCGGGCACAGGCAAGAGGGCCTCCAGCGGCCACCATCCCTGCGGCTGAACAGCATACTGAGAGTATCCAGTAAAGCCGCCGCCAACCACACGCGTTCCCACCTTCCAGCCCTTGAGGTTCTTGCCCACTTCCACGACCTCGCCTACCCACTCGTGGCCCAGGTTCATGGGCATCTTCTTAATGCTGTGGTCCTTCTCACCCAGCCGATACTTTCGAACGTCGGTGGGGCAAATGGAACACGCCAGGATCTTGGTGAGGATTTGATCGGGCCCGATCTCGGGGATGGGCTCGTCGACTAACCTCAAGTCTTCAGGTCCGTACAGCAGTGCCGACCGCATGGTTCCCATGCATCTCCTTTCAGCGTACCAACGTTATTGCACACAAAAGGAGAGGGGCTGACCCTCTCCTTCGTATACCAGAGAACAGGGCTACCCGAGGACGGGCAACGACGGCCGACTCCCCGAGTCTGACTACAAAGGCACCCTCGTTGACGCAGTATACCAGAGAACGCGCCGCAGGCAAAACGGCCAAGGTACCCTCATCAGCACCCGCAGATGCAGGACAAGCTTTCCGCACCTTCGGCTTCGTAGCTACGCGACGCAGAGGCTGTGGCCCGACTCTCTGTGTTCGCACGGTGTGCATGTAGCCTTGCATACGACAGGCACCGCACAGTGCTGCTGGGCACCCAGTCTATTTGCACGCGAGCCATCAGGCACCGATCGTGGTTCCCATAGCCTCGGTCAGCGTGCGACGGTTACCCAGAACATCTATTGATCCAAGGGTCAACAACAGCTAGTACCAGCGAGGGCGCCGAGGCTTCCAGGCGACCGTTATGCACTGCCGTGTCCTCAGCTGCCCCGATGCCACTGTTCAGCCATCAAAGTTCACCAGTTGGTGTGGCTGCCATCGGGCTCATGAAAGTGCGGCATGTCCTTGTTGGAGTGTGGGTGTCTCAACGCCGCCTCTTCATCAAACTCGATGCCAAGACCTGGTTTGGTCGGCAGCGGGAAGTACGGCCCCTTACGTTCCAGCATGA
>DDYO01000241.1 GCA_002348045.1 Anaerolineales bacterium UBA2232 | reverse complement strand
ATAAGTTGGCGAAAGCGTTGGGCGAGCGCATCCGCGCGCAGAGAAAGGCCTGCCGGATTTCTCAGGATGCCCTGGCGCTGGCCTGCAGCATCGACCGCAGCTATATGGGGCGGATCGAGCGTGGTGAAGTAAGCATCACCGTAGAGAAGCTTTATCGGATCGCAGGCCAGCTCGCCTGTGAGCCGTCCTGTCTGCTACCCCAGATGTCAGAACTGGAACCAATCTGAACGATCCCTGGGTTTAAGAAAGTCGCAGTTGGCCGTCGCGCGGTGGGGCAAGTGATTCACACGCTCGAGTATGGCTTGCCGGTCTAGCCGCTTCGGCCAACTTTACTTTTCGCTGGCGGAGTCGATTTATCTACTGCCTCGGTTGCGCGCTCGGCCCTGCGCGGCTGCCGACGGCTACCTTGCCTGACCTTGGCCTTGCTCAAGCTGTCCAGTTCGCTCTGTAGATCCTGATTGCGTTGCTCCAAGGCCAGTTTGACGGCTTCTGCTGCGCTGAGCTGCTTCTGTAGAGCCTCCAGGGTTTGGGATTTCTGATTCAGCAGACGCTGATGGACCTGCTGGTCCCTCAGCAACTGTCTTGCCTCAGTGAGAAGGCGTTCGTTATCGCGATTCAGCTGAGTCAGTTCGTCCTGCTTGACGATCAGCGTCTGCTGCAGCTGACGTATCTCCAACTGAAGTTGCTGCACCTGCGACTCATGTCGGCGCTGTTCCTGCTCACGCTGTTCCCGGCTGGCCTGTCGGTAGTGCTCCAGGGTGTCGCGCGCATGTAGGTGTTTTTCCTCCAGCGAATGGATCTGTATGTCACGATCCTTTAGCCGCTCCTCCAGGTCGCGATTGGCCTGCTGTAGGCGGGCGTTCTCGATCTCGGCCTGCTGCTGTTGCTCGCGTGCCTGCTGCAACTCCTGATGAGTAGCCTGAAGTCGTTCGGCGTCGAGGGTGGCCTGGCTCTCCAGCTGCTGGATGCGGCTCTCGGCCTGCCGAATCCGATGCTGATAGTCGATCCGCTCGCGCGCCAACTGCTCTCGCTCGCCGGCAACAGCGGCTTGCGCCTCTTCTTGCAACTGGTCGGCCAGTTGGTTCACCAGGTTGGCCAGTTGTTCGCTCAGGGCAAGCGGCGCAGCCGCACGGCCGTGATCGGTGGCCTCTAGCTCTTTCAGGTAGCGATGAATGGTGGTCTTCGAGCCGGTATTGCCCAGTTCAACCCGTACCGCATCGATGCTCGGGTGCTCGCCGCGGGCGAGGAGGGCGGTGCGTGCCTTTTGCACCACCGCCTTGTTGATGCCACCACGCGCCATGTCGACCCCCCTACGATTTCGTACTGTATTACATACCCTGTATTTACATTCTATATTTTAGAAATTTTCCACACTAGATGAAGGCCTGATAAAATTGGATAATCACGAATTATCCAATGTGAAGCGGCATTTTCGTAGTTTTGTAGTCGCACACCGGTACACCAGGGGGATGTGCTCAGATGAGCCAGGAAATCGAGCGGTACCTGCAGGCCGGCACTCGCGCCAACACCCGGCGCAGTTACCAGCAAGCGCTCGAGCACTTCGAAGTGGTCTGGGGCGGCTTTCTGCCGGCGACCAGCGATGCCATCGTGCGCTACCTGGTCGATCACGCCGCCACGCTGTCCAGCAACACCCTCAAGCTGCGCCTGGCGGCACTGGCGCAGTGGCATGTCAGCCAGGGCTTCCCCGATCCGACCAAGACCCCGCTGGTTCGCCAGGTATTGAAGGGCATCCGTACCCTGCATCCACGTCAGGAGAAGCAGGCCGAGCCGCTGCAACTGCGCCAGCTCGAGCAATGCGTGCAGTGGTTGGATCAGGCTGAAGGGAGGGCGCGAGCTGAGGAAGACTGGCCGAGGTTGCTGCGCTGTTGCCGTGATCGCGCGCTGATCCTGATCGGCTTCTGGCGGGCATTTCGCAGTGATGAGTTGTTCCGCCTGAATGTCGAACACATCCAGGTGCGAGCCGGGGAGGGCATGCAGCTATTTCTGCCTTGGAGCAAAGGTGATCGGGACAGCCAAGGCCAGACCTATAGCGCGCCGGCGTTGGCCAGGCTGTGTCCGGTGCAGGCCTACGTCGACTGGATCAGCCTTGCGGGTATCGCACGCGGGCCTGTATTCCGCGGCATCGATCGCTGGGGGCACCTAGGTGAGCAAGGCTTTCACCCGAATAGTGTTGTTCCACTCTTGCGCGCCGTACTGCGGTCAGCGGGATTGCCTGCTGAGTTGTACAGCAGTCACTCGCTGCGTCGCGGTTTTGCCACTTGGGCCACCCGCAGCGGCTGGGATCTCAAAGCGCTGATGCAGTATGTAGGCTGGAGCGATGGTCAATCCGCATTACGCTATGTCGAGAGTACGGGGGTATTCCCAGGGCAGCTGAGTGCGCTACAGCTCATCCCCAGCCGGCCGGAGGGACTGCTATAGCCGCCCCTCCGCTCCCCCCGATCTGCGCCTAGCTTCGTGGAGGGAAAACCACAGTCACGAGCGTTATCCACGACGCTTACTTCTCCATCGAGTTGGGGGTGTTCGCCTTATTCAACTCGCATCATACTGTCCGAAAAATGAGGGGCAAGATGATGAGCGATGAGCTTTATGTTTCCGTCGATGTCGAGACTTCTGGGCCGGTGCCGGGCATTTATAGCCTGCTTTCTATCGGGGCTTGCCTCGTCTCAACGCCTGCCCAGTCCATCTATCTCGAGCTTCAGCCAGATGGCCTAAAGCACGATCCGGAAGCAGTTGCTGTAACTGGTCTTGACCTCACCAAGCTCGAAAGCAAAGGGCTTGCTCCGCAGGCGGCGATGCTCAAGCTGGAGCAGTGGCTGACCCAGACATGCCCGGCAGATCAGAAAGTCGTTTTCGTGGGGCTTAATGCCCCATTTGACTGGTCCTTCATCAACTACTACTTCCACAAGTATTCTGGGGCGAACCCCTTTGGGTTCACCGCAATCGATATGAAGGCGTATTACATGGGAGCTACCGGATGCCGCTGGAAGGAAACCAAATCCTCCCAGATGTCCGCTCGGCTCAACCCCCAAAGCGCACCCAACCATAACGCGTTGGACGACGCACGGTTNNCGACGGTTCCAGGCGGAGCTTTTCGCTCTCATGCTGGCAGAAGCCCGTAACCGCTAACCTGGCCAACTACCCCAGGTGGCTTCAACATAACGTCCTTCCCTGAAGGACCAAGCCTTTATGCCTTCATGGCTGCAGGAGTTGCCCACGATGATTGCCATCGGGTGCGGCAGCTCTTGCGTGTAGTGCGCGGCGAACCTGGAAAAACTCCCGATATCAGTGGGGGAGATCATAGGTATGCTTTGCGGGTGCGTATGCCAGTAGCCCACCAGGCGGAGACCTGCTGCATTGGCCTGCTCAATTTCCTTTCGGCAGCGACGAGCATTCAAATCCAGCCAAGTCCTGCCAGCCCGGTCATCTTTATGAGGGGGAGTCGCCAAGGCGAGTACCAATCCGGCAGCGCTAGATGGGTCGACGAATAGCTGGCCCCCACGTTCTACATCAAAGCGCCTTTGCCTGTAACGCTCCAGCAGGCTCGCGACCTCCTGCGAGACCAACAGAGGAGTGTCCAGCCCGGGCCAGCTCCAATGCCAGGCGATCGCCGTCATTTACTTCTCTCCAATTTCTCCGGCCAATCGCGCTCCAGCTGAGCCTGCTGCATTCCGGCAGGTAGCTCAGGCCCAAAGTACGCTCCTCCCAGCGTCGCCACGTCATGAGGTTTCTGGATACTGCTGATCCAAATCGGGTTTTCGATACCGCCGCTCAATGCCCGCAAAGCGGCCTGAGAGACCATCGAGGCAATGTTCACCATTCCCAGAGATCCTCCTGGGATAAAGCTTTCACCGCAGGCGGGAAGGGCGACGACACCACCCTCCGGCCACTCGGTGAACTTGTGTCTAAAATCACCGCTCTCTGTGAATAGGCCTCGAGCATCAAATGCACCAGATGGTGCAAGTAGCACATGCCCCACCTGTGTATGAGGCTCGCTCCAAGCCTGGAGTAGACCCCAGGAAGCACCATTCGACTTAGAGCCCCACAGGGCGACCTCTGACTGCCAATCCGCAGTGGTAACTACCACCAGATTCGCTTTATCAAGTACCTCAGGATTTTCGTACATCACCACTTCGGCGAAATTTGTGAACGCAGTCACCTCCGTGGTGGGTAGGTCTTTGCGAATTCTCTCCTGTAGTGCTTCGGCCTTTGACAGGCCTAGGTCATCGGCCCCGAGCACATGCCTGCCCAGATTCGCCGACACCAAGTGGTCTGGGTCAATGAGTGTCAGATGCCCAACACCCGATCGCGCCAACTGTAGAGCAACCGTGCTACCCAGCGAGCCCACACCAACACAGACTACGCGAGCCCCTTCCAGGCTCTGCGTAACACCACTGAGGTCCCGGGACAAAATCTCTGTCCGATCCAATACATCCAGTGTCGTTGCTCGGATCAGAACGGGGGGGCGACTGACCGCAACTGCTGGATGGCGCCGCGCTGATCGCAGGTAAAACCTCGACTCTCGATCCAGCTGTGGGCCATAAGCGCGCACGTTAAGGCAGTAGATTGGAGCGTTGGTATCTCCAGGAAGCTCCAAGGCGATCCAGCGATTGGGAAGTGACCCACGCTCATTGAACCAAACCACTAGTTCCGCGCTGTCGCCAGGGGCAAGGTGTGGAATGAGCCATGTGAGCAGTAGCTCAGGGGCAGGAATACGTAGATCCGGGTAACTCTGAAGCTTCGCGTAGAAACCTGGGGCCTCCGGTGCTCGCATCCTTGGAGATCGGCCAATCGTTCGCCGGCAGTGTCTTTTCAGTGTTGACAGATCCGTGGCGAGCCAGACTGTTTCTTGGCCAGATGGCAACGTTTGTCGAGGATCGCTAAGGGCAAACAGCTTCGAAGCAACTTGAGGACGATCCAAAAGAATAAGGTTCTGTAGAGACAGCCCTTGCTGCCTAGACCAGTAGGATGTGATTTCGCGCCGAAATTCGGCGTCCCGGGTGACCGCACATGAACTCATCCGGGACAAATTTACGATCTTGCCTAACCGAGCCAGGCTATCCGACACAACATATTCAGGGGTGCCCATCACTGGGCGCTCCTGGAAACCATGTAGACAGAGCCCGACTTCCATAGCGTGGGGCCACACAAGCCATGGCGAGGGCTCGACTGTAAGCCTCAACCCTCCGCGGGGAAAATTCTTAGGAAAGCTGATGCGTAGCCGCCGCTCCGTGCCCGTATAGTCAACTGGCAGAGGAAAGTAGTAGCTCGCAGCTTCACCGGTCCGAGTGGCCGCAGGCTGAAGCAGTGCGTGTGCGGCATCTTCGCCAAGAGCACCTCGCAGCGCGGCTATGCCACGCTGCAGAGGCGTATCTGTCTGATCAACCAAGACGCCCAACTGGCTTCACATCCTCTTGAGAGCTCGCTGTCCCGCTAACGCCGCCAAACATGGTGCCCATCAACGTGGAGTTTCGGGTGGTTCCATCAGGCCGGCCAGGCATAGTCCAGTGAGGGGGAATTTCATTATTCACTGCCGCGATGAACGCTGGGCCCATGCCAAAGTTCTCCTTGACCGCCTCAGCAAAAGACTCTGCGGACAAGCTCTCAAGCCCCATGGATACGGATCTGCCGGCACTCTCATGCCACTCCTGGAATGCGCGGCGATAGAGATGTCCCTCGCTCGGTCTATTCCACTTCTCCGCGAAGTTTTCACCGCTGTCTGCGGGGTTGCAGACCAAGCACTCGTTCCCTAGTCGTTTGACGTGATTGGGCATCCTCCGGACTATCTCGAGGATCGCATCCAGCGGCCGTATCGGCGTCGACTGGGACTCTTTTGCCACGTCAAGGTAGGCGTGAGTAGCTAGGGTTGTGATGACTGCAGAAATGGGACGGTGGTCCGTATTTTTTGTGCGGATGGCCCATTCATCTCGATGCCGTTTTAGCAGCTTGATCGTCGCCCGCAGTGGGTCCTGATCGAGGTAGTCCTCATACTGCGGTAACGGATCCTGGGTAGCGGCATCATAGGTGCGCTGGCTTTTCGCGACGACCAGATGCTCTAGCGAGATCGTCTGGGTTGAAGCGACTTGCAGCCAGTTCGAGTAGGGAATCGGACTGCTCGCCTTCCAGCCAGTCTCCCGATCTGGCACTTCCAGTTTCCCCTCACCATTGCCTTGAGTATTCCCATTAATGGCACGCGCTGGCGTGACATCGATGTGGAATCCGGGGTTTTCGTCGGCATAGACGATCCTGATGCCTCGACGCAGCGGCTTGATCTCTTCCTGGACGCGACTGCCAGCCCTGAAGCGCTCCTCAATTGCATCCAGAACCTCTTGAGATCCTGCACCCTGCGCATGAGGGAGCCAAATGATGGCGTCCGCATCGATGGTGTCCAGATCTTCTGGTGCACCAGAAACAGGTTTGATCGTTGTCTTCAGGCGCATGGAGCCCTGAACAAAAATGTGCGCCTCCGCCAGTAGCGGATTGTCAGAGGCGTTGAGGATATTCTGCAGCTGGGAGTAGCGGCCTTCGATTTTCTCGTACTGTGCTTCCGACAGTGAAATCTCCCTTGCTGCGCGGAGCAGAAAATGCTCCCAACTCTCGCGCTTGGTCTGTGCATTGCTCATGGACATCGACGGACCTCCTGGGCCTGAGGGCCCATCTGTAGTGTTGGCGTGAAGCTGCTTTTATTGTCATCTCTCGAACGATAGCCAGGTGGGCAGCTGGAGTTTTCTTGTTTTCCGCTTACCCCTCTAGGAGCTTGGAGCTGGATGCGTACTGGCGCTTTGAGATCAAATGGGGTCGCCAACCCAGAATTCAAGGGGACGGAAGCGAAACGACAAAAAATACGATCCCGGGCGTGCGCACGACCGCTTTGGCCCAATCAGACAGCGCAAACCAAGCTTCCAGAACTGACTCTATAATCGACTATAAAAGCCTATAAATCCCATCCTAGAGCTGCCCGACATACCTCAGAGCACTTCGTCGCGAAACCTGAAAGGTCCTTGCACACCGGCGCTTGAAACCGTAGCTGTCTGAGCCTAGAGCAAGGAATTGGTAGCAGGGCAAAACCGCTGGCGGCACATCTCAGTCGAGGCAGCTCACTGTCACTAATCAGGAGGAAACTTCTCATCCTCTGGTTTTTCCTCCAGGCATCTACGAAGATCGCTCATAGTGGCTACGTGACAGTAAGTGCGGCACTTAGACAGAAATTCTGGAGGGCAGGGGTTAATGAGTGATTGGATGGCTTTGTGGCACAAACTTGTCGATTGGTACACCAGACCCAAAACGCTGGCATTCAAGTTGATCAGCACTGGGGGCGCGCTCATTGGAATCTCGGCCCTAGGGGATCTCGCGGGCGACCTGCTTCTTAAGACTAATGAGGTAGAGCTGCATGTTCGTGGCTCGACATCAGGGGGGCTGCCCAATGCTTGGTTGTACAGCATAGGTGGGTTAGGGCTGCTAGTACTGCTGATTGGCTTAGTACTGGCTTGGCAAGATCGGAAGCAGATGCAACGCAAGCGCGTCATAGTGATGGAGCACCGAGGCCTGTTTTCGATAGATACCCCACTGGCCAGCTCATTTCCGGCGACGATCGTTGGCAAAAGGGAAGAGCTCATAGTCGATGTGCGGGAGGGAATAGAAGACGGCAAGCTCACACGCCCCGAAGTGGCCCTTCAGAAGATCGTCGAATCAAGAGGGGATTTGAAACGTCGCCTAGAGCGTGAAAACCTAGAAGACGTAGTGTTGGTTTACGGCGGCTTGAACGCAGTACCTCTGACTTTCCTTGCAGGCTTACTGCTCGATGACGAAAGCCACATTAGGGTCTTCGATTGGGATCGAGCTCCCCCGGGGCGCTGGAAAGAAATCGCCAAGGGTGGAGATGATCAGAAGCGTTTCGAAGTGGATCAGCGCGCCGAGGGAACTCATGGTGAGGCAATTTTGGCTTTGTCCGTGTCTTACCTGGTAGAGCTTCCGGCTATCCGTGAAACATTCGGGGATCTGCCTTTGACTCATTTGAAAATGCAGGAGCGATCGTCAGACGCGCATTGGTCAAGTGAAAAGCAGGCTGCATTGGCCATGCAGTTCTTCGAGGAGCTAAAAAGGCTAGCGGCTTGCGGGTTCAGTCGTATTCACCTGGTCATAGCTGCGCCAAATAGTGTCGTCTTTCAGATGGGCCGTATTTTCGACAGGCGCAATTTGCCAGCCGCGATAATCCACCAGTTCGAGCGAACCGCATCGCCTGCGTATCCCTGGGGTATTGAACTGCCAAGCCATGGCGTATCAGCGCCTACAGTCCTTCACCGGAAGCAAGCGACCGCTGCGACAGAGTATCAGGTGTAAAAAACCAATTTTCGCGATACAGCTCAGCGCCGCCGAGGGTGCGCACGGTAGCGCCTGGAGGGGGGGTGGATACCTGTACTGTTGGATGCACTGTATGACAAGGGTCTCAAGGCCACGCTGGACTGCTGGATGCAGACGCCAGAGATCCGAGTGATGATGGCCTACGAGTCGAGCGGTTGGCGGTTTGTGATCGTCCGTCTCGATACCTCATCCGGCACGCCCGTCCATGCGGTTAAGGCCGGGAGCGGCACGCCGCAGCACCTACAAGAAACTGGGCAAGCGTAGCGCTCTATACAAAGCCAAGCGCAAGATCGAGAAGGCTAAGGCGCAGGTTCGGGCCACTACATCCCAACTATGCCCCCCGGCAGGATTGGCCTAGATCCTCTCCTGCAGGGCCGTAAAGAAGGCTTCGATGTTTTCGTCATGCCGCTTGTAGTAGGTCCAGGGGCCGATGCGCTGCGATGTCACCAGTTGTGCGCGTTGCAGGGCCGTCAGGTACAGCGATGTGGTGGACTGCGAAAGGCCCGTGCGCTCCTGGATGATGCTGACGCACACCCCCACCGCTTCCGGATCGACCTCCTGCTCAGGAAAGCTTGCCCGGGGGTCCTTGAGCCAGTTGAGGATGGCGAGGCGCATCGGGTTTGCCAAAGCTTTCAGGGCTTCATTCACGTCAACGCTCATAGATCTAGATACCTATTTTTCGCGATATTACGATATTGTCCTCGTCCGCGCAGCGAAAGGGAAGGCCTCGAAGTGACCTCCACCCTCCGCCTGTCGAGGGGGCGCCGTATCGCTCATGACTGAACTCCATCGCTCCGTCCGGCTGACGAACCAGCCTAAAATGCGCCAAAGCGAGGAACAATGTGCTTCCCGAGCTCTTCAATAACCTCGGCCGCGGGGCGTCTGCCGTATTTCAGGTTCAGGATAACGTGGTCCACACCGACTTCCTGAAGCGTCTCCAGTAAAGCCCGCAGGTGGTCACGCCCCAAACGGAACCCAAGATGAATTCGAGAGGGAAGGGCGGACGGGGATGTATCGAGGTCGATGTAAAGCGACTGCATGAACGGTTTGTACACGGGGCCACACTGCGTTATGACTTCCCGCCGCCAATCGTCGACGATCATCTGCTGTATTTTCGGAGGGCGTGGATAGTTGATCCATCCATGGCTTTCGCGCGCGATCCAATCGAGCGACTGGCGGCTATGCCCGGTCACGAACAGGGGGATCTCACGGGTTGTGGGCTTGGGTATGAGGTCAGCCCCCAGCAACTCGCCGCCGCCCCAGCGAATGGGTTCAAACGAACTGGAATGGGCCTGGCGTATGACTTCACAGCTCTCGCGAAAGACTTCGCCCCGTTTATCGGGATCGACGTTGAATGCGGGGAACTCCACCGGGCGGTCTCCGGACGCTACCCCCAGTAGTAACCGACCGTTGCTCAACTGATCGACGCTTGCTGCCGCTTTGGCCGTATGCAAAGGATGGTGTAAGGGAAGGGCGATTGAAGCGGTACCCAAGGCGATCTTAGTGGTATGGGCGGCCATGTAGCCCAGGTAGACCCAAGGGTCGAAGACCTGGCCGACATCGCCGAAGTCCGGGTCCCTAAGTGGTACATCGCGAAACCACAGGGTGGAGAAACCTAGATCTTCGGCCCGTCTCGCCAATGCCACCTGATTGTGCATGGTCGGCGTATCCCACTCGAAGGCTTCCAGTGGGAAGAACAACCCGAGGCTCAGATTGCCCGGCATGAATGTTCTTCTGAACCCATGGTGGTCTTGGTACGGAATGGTGCTCGGTTGATACATCTCTATCTTCCTCTGCCAGAAGACTCGAGCCGCGCCCTGGAGCTTCAGGGCGCAGCGCCGATCATTCAGGGTTGATAGGTTGGGTAGTCGGTGTAGCCCTTATCGGTACCGCCATACATGCTGGTTGGGTCCACCGGATTCAGTGGCCAGTTATTGGCGATGCGGGCAGGCAGATCTGGGTTCGCAATGAAGGGTCGTCCAAACGCGATGAGGTCGCCCCAGCCAGCCTGGATCACTCGATTTCCGCGCTCTGCGGTGTACTTGCCGGCATAGAGGATCTTGCCGCTGAAGGTCTTGCGAACATCCTCGCGAAACGCCTCGGGCAGTTCGGGGGCGTTCTCCCAGTCGGCTTCGGCGAGCGACAGGTAAGCAATGCCCACTTCCTCGAGAATTTTCACTGCCTCGACATAGGTTTGGTGAGGGTCTTCTTCAACCAGGCCGAGATAAACGCGGTCTTCGTCTGTGGTGGCGAACAGCGGTGCGAAGCGGACTCCCAGGCGTTCCTTACCCACGACGCCGGCAACGGCCTCGGTGACCTCGCGCAAGAAGCGCAAGCGATTTTGCAGCGAACCACCATATTCATCATCGCGTCGGTTGGTATGGGCGGAAATGAATTGGTTCACCAGGTAGCCGTTCGCGCAGTGGATCTCCACGCCGTCGAAACCTGCGTCCAGGGCATTACGGCCGGCCTTGGCATAGAGCTGAACCAGCTCCTTCACCTCTGCCGTGGACAGCGCTCGCGGGGTGGAAGGTTCGGCCAGCGCACCCGCGCCGGGGCCGGTCTCGATGAACACCTTGACGCTGTCCGCACGGATCGCCGAGGGCGCAACCGGCGCTTCGCCGTTGGGCTGCAGGGAGGTGTGCGACACGCGGCCAACATGCCAGAGCTGAGCGAAAATCACGCCGCCTTCGGCGTGAACGGCGTCGGTGATCTTGCGCCATCCCTTGACCTGTTCGGCGCTGTGGATGCCTGGGGTCCAGGCGTAGCCCTGGCCACGGGGCTCGATCTGAGTGCCTTCGGTCACCATGAAGCCGGCACCGGTGCGCTGGCGGTAATAGGTGGCCATGAGATCGTTCGGAATGTTGCCCGGCTGGGAGCTACGGGACCGTGTCAGCGGCGGCAGAACGATGCGGTTCTTGAGGGTGTACGGGCCCAATTGGGTGGTTTTGAAGAGGACAGAATGATTCATTTCGGTTACCTGCATATCTAGAAATATCGATATAAATGGGCAAATTGATCCCGCTTCGCAGGGTCAGAACAAGCCGTGCGCCGCTTCTTTGAGGCTGACGAGAATATTCTTCTTTTGGCTGTAGGCGTCGAGGATGGACTTGTGGGTTTCCCTTCCAAGGCCGGACTTCTTGTAGCCACCGAAGGGGGCATGGGCAGGGATGTCATGGTAGGTGTTCACCCACATCCGACCGGTTTCCACCGCGCGTGCCACGCGCAGCGCCCGGTTGATGTCCTGGGTCCAGACTGCACCGGCCAGACCGTAGTCCGAGTCGTTGGCCATGGCGATGACCTCCGCTTCATCCTTGAACGGAATCACGCACAGGACGGGGCCAAAGATCTCCTCGTAGGCCACGCGCATGTCGTTGCGCACGTCGACCAGGATCGTTGGCTGGATAAAGAAACCGTTATCGTAGGCAAGCCCTGTCAGGCGACCACCGCCGATCAGCACCCGGGCGCCTTCCTGCTTGGCGATATCGATGTAACCAAGGATGCGCTCCATCTGGGTCTTGCTGACCTGGGCGCCCATCATGGTGTCCCGATGCAGCGGGTCGCCTACACGCACGGCTTCGAACTTCTGCTTGACCTCGGCCAGGAAGCGATCATAGATCGACTCATGAACGAACAGCCGAGCGCCGGATTCGCAAACCTGGCCCTGGTTCCAGAGGATGGCGAGAGCAGCACCTTCCACGGCCTTGTCCCAGTTGGCATCGGGGAAGACGATGTTGGCCGATTTGCCACCCAACTCGAGGGTCGCCGGAATGAGCTTCTTCGCCGCCGCATCGGCGACTCGCATGCCGACACCGGTCGATCCGGTGAAGGCGAGTTTGCGCACGTCCGGATGGTCCAGCAGCGCCTGGCCCGCCGAGGCCCCCGTGCCGGTGACGATGTTCACGACGCCGGCCGGCAGGGTCTGGGCGAAGATCTTCGCGAGCTCGAGGATGGTGACTGGAGTCAGTTCGGATGGTTTGATGACCACGGTATTGCCCGCCGCGATGGCCGGGGCGATTTTCCAGGCTGCCATCAGCAGCGGGAAGTTCCAGGGGATTACTTGGCCAACGACGCCCAGTGGCTCACTGAGCACGATGCTCAGGGTCTGCTCGTCCAGCATGACCGCCTCGTCGGAATGACTGCGGATCACGCCGGCGAAATAACGGAAGTGATCGATGGCCAACGGGATGTCGATGCTGCTGCTTTCACGGATCGGCTTGCCTACGTCGAGGGTCTCCAGGACGGAGAACCGTTCTGCATCGGCTTCCAGCAGATCGGCAATTTTCAGCAGCGCATTGGCGCGTTCGATCGGGGTAGTAAACCGCCAGGTTTCGAAGGCACGCTGAGCGGCCTGTACCGCACGATCGACATCGGCGGCCGTGGCGTTCGGGATGCTGGTGAGCGTTTGCCCGTTGGCGGGATTGATGATGGACAGGGTCTCACCACCTTCACCAGCAACCCATTGGTTGTCGATGAACAGGCCGTAGCTGCTGTCGGGTGCGTAGGTCAGAAGGGTAACGTTGAGCTTTTGCATGGGTACTCCAGGGAGAGGTGTGGGGTGGCTTGCGATTCTTAAGCTATTTTCAATATCGAGATATGTCAATATCTAATTTCAGCAATCTGCTCAGCCATCGGTATCTGCGACAGAAGGTTCGATTGCCGATTGGCAAGAACATGGATGCTTGACATTGCGAGACGGTCGGTCTAATTATGCGAGCACGAGGATCGACAAGCCTTATCGACCGGGGCCAACCGTTTTGGAACGTTCGGGAACGCAGTGTTAGACGTGATGACCATCTCTCATCCGAGATGGCGTTGCGGACCGGGCAGGGTTTCGCGGACGCGGGTATCGGTACTGTTTCCAAGGGCATTTAGGCATCCAAGGGAACCCAATGGACACTGATCAGCAAGGGACCCTTTGGCCAGTGAGACCGACTAGTGCCATGCCAGCTAGTTTGGCCACAGACTTACTCGACTTTGCCGCGCTTCTGGCTTGGCTGGGAGGGCGCCTGCGACGCGCCAGCAGATTCAAGCATCACTTCCTCGATGACCTCATCGAGGGGGGATATTTTCAGCATCGAACGCGATGCTTTTTGTTGATTTATAGACGATCGGTCTAAATGGAGGTGGATGTGTTCAAGGCAATTTTGATTGATAAGGTCGAATCGACGTACCAGGCTCGGATTACCGACCTGTACGACGAACAACTGCCCGAAGGTGATGTCACCGTGCGGGTCTCCTACAGCACCCTCAATTACAAGGATGGCCTGGCAATCACCGGAAAAAGTCCAGTTGTGCGTCAATTTCCGATGGTGCCGGGGATCGATTTCGTTGGCACCGTCGAGAAGAGCACACACCCGAAGTACCAGGCCGGTGACAAGGTGCTGCTCAATGGCTGGGGAGTGGGTGAAACTCATTGGGGGGGCTTGGCGCAGAAAGCGAGAGTGAATGGTGACTGGCTGATTCCGCTCCCCCCAGGTATCAGTGAGCAACAGGCGATGGCCATTGGCACCGCTGGATACACTTCCATGCTCTGCCTGATGGCACTGGAGCGTCACGGTATCCGCCCGGAGCATGGCAAGGTTCTGGTCACCGGAGCCAGCGGTGGCGTGGGAAGTTTTGCGATCGCGCTCCTGGCGAATAATGGCTATTCGGTCATCGCTGCGACAGGTCGCCTTGAGGAGACCGAGTACCTCCAGGAGCTCGGAGCCGAAACTGTCATCCATCGATCCGAGCTATCAGAGCCGGGGCGTCCTTTGGCGAAGGAACGCTGGGCCGCCGCAATCGATTCTGTGGGAAGTCATACGCTCGCCAATGTCTGTGCAGGCACCCAAGCAGAAGGTGCGGTGGCTGCGTGTGGTTTGGCTCAAGGTATGGATTTCCCGGCCTCGGTAGCGCCATTCATTTTAAGAGGTGTGAGTCTGCTAGGCGTTAACAGTGTCACACAGCCCTACCTTCGCCGAGTCGAAGCTTGGGGGCGTCTCTGTGACGAGTTGGATTTCCATAAACTGACAGAGATCACGCGCGAGATTGCACTGCCTCAGAGCCTTGAGGCAGCGAACGATCTGTTGCTAGGGAAAGTGAGAGGCCGTCTAGTGGTGGACGTGAACCGCTGAAAAACAGCTCACCTGTCGAGGCCGGCCCGCGCATGGCCAGTGGATGTACCTCACACGGGTTATCGGCCAGCACTCCTGGAGTGGCACCTGCTGCTCCAGGAGTAAGTGGAAGAGGGCCGCATGCTGTTTCTGAAGAGGCAACTTTCTTGCCTCGGGTGTTACCCACCACTCCGCCTTCCGTTCGCAACGAGACACGAGGTATTCCGGTGTCTTGGCGTTGCGTCGAGCCACGTCGCGGGCGGCTTCATGGATGCTGCGAGTGATCTTGCGGGTAGCGGTATTGGGGCAGCACTTGGCCTTCAGTGGGCAGCTGGCGCAGCCGGTTTGGCTGGAGCGGTAGATGAT